>JBILMZ010000239.1:0-5093 GCA_044375275.1 Micropepsaceae bacterium
ACTGCGTAACGCGCTGCGTCCGGGATGACACCAATGGAAACACCCAAACACTGTCATCCCGGCCGCTACACGAGCCCAACTGCGCAAGCAGTTGCTGGCGAGTGTTGGAGCCGGGACCCAGAGCCGATCCTCAAGCGCTGGTGACAGTCACCCCTGGGTCCCGGATCGCAAGCCTCGCACCCGCTCGCCTGCAGCGAGCGGGCTCGGCTAGCGTCCGGGATGACAGGCCGGAGAAATGGTGTCAGAAACCAATTCCATAAACCCAAACTTTGGGGAACCCTGTCATGTCAGCCGCCATACGTTCGACACTGATCATCTGCGCCGTGATCTTCGCGGTTGCGGTTCCCTCCTTGCAGGCCGTCTACCAGTTCGGCATGTCGGCCTCCGAGTTCTCCTTCCAGGGTAACTCGACCTTGCGGGTCGAGGGCTTTGCGTTCGCGATCTGGGGACTGCTCTATCTCGGCATGATCATCTACGCCCTCTATCAGGCCCTGCCGGTGGCCCGGGCTTCCGAGACGCTCGCGATCTACGCATGGCCGTCCTTCGTGGCCATCAGCGGTTGCGGCCTCTGGATCCTCATGGCGGCCTTGAACTGGACCTGGATGACAGTGGTCGTCATTTCCCTGTCGGCGGCTGCGTTGATCGTTGCCATGCTGCAGGCGAAAGGGGCAGGCCATCTGCGGGATCGACTGCTGATTGCGCTGCCGCTCAACCTGCTGGCCGGATGGCTGACGATTGCGTCCATCGTCAACATTGTCACTGTACTGACGATCGAGCGGATCATCACGCCGGACCTCGCGTTGATGTCGGCCCTCGCGGCCATCGGAGGCGCCGCCATCATTGCAGCCAGCGTCGCCGTGGCCGGACGAAGCGCCTTCTATCTGGCTCCCATCGTCTGGGGCCTGTACGGCGTCCGCATCGCCGAGAGCGCGCGGCAGCCTTTGGTGGCAGACGCCGCAGGCGTCGCGGTCCTGTTGCTGGGGAGCCTGGCGGTGACGCTGGTGCTCTTGCGTGTGCCTCGGTTGGCGAAGCGGGGGTAGGGTGGAACTAACGAGGGAGCCTGACCTCCACGCGTGGGAACTCCCTCCCCTGCAGCACCTTCGGTGCGCAGGTACTCCCTCACTCCGTGAGGGAGAGACGAGAGTTTACATCTCCCTCACGGAGTGAGGGAGTACCTGCGCGCGCCGTAGCTCGTAGAGCGAAGGCGGGCTGCAGGGGAGGGAGTTCCCACGCCTGCAGGCACAATCGCCCTCCAACCCCAAAAAACGGTGACACAGTAACCCGCACCGGCTTCGTGATCTTCGTACCTTCGTGTTCAAACCTCTTTTCACCCCCGCCACGGCACCTGACGTCGAAGGGCGGGCGAGGACGCCCGCGGTCCCGGGCCCACGCCCCGGAGAGGTGCATCTCCCCCGCCGATGTGGCAGAGTGATCGCCCCCAGCACCCCGCAGGAGCACGACATGTCAACGCCACGGACCCGAAGCCCATTCCCGGACGGCGGCCGTCCCTGGGAAGACCTCAGCGCCGAGATGGCGAAGCGCTCCGCCCGCGACGCCGACATCGTTGGCGGCCGCGCACCGGCCTATTACTTCTTCGCCGAGGACGAGACCTACGAAATCGGCAAGAAGGCCTTCAACGCCTACTTCTCGCAGAACGCGCTCGGCAACCGCGTGTTCCCGGGCCTGCAGTCCATGGAGATGGACGTGCTGGACTACGGGCTCGGCCTCTTCTCGGCCCCCGAAGGCGCGCACGGCGTGTTCAGCTCCGGTGGCAGCGAGAGCATCTTCCTCGCCATGAAATCCGCCCGCGACGCGCACCGCGCAAAGGCCAAGGTCGGCCGCGAGACGCCCCTGAACCTGGTCGTGCCCATCACGGTCCACCCGGCCTTCGACAAGGCAGCGCTTGCCATGGACATCGAGATGCGTCGTGCGCCGCTGCGCCCCGACCGCCGCGTCGACGTGGATGCAATGCGCGAACTGATCGACGCGAACACGATGGCGCTCGTCGGCTCCGCGCCCTGTTTCCCGCACGGCGTCATCGACCCGATCGAAGAGCTGAGCCGCCTCGCGATCGAGAAGGGCACCTGGCTGCACGTCGACGCCTGCGTTGGCGGCTGGATGGCGCCCTTCTTCACGCGCATCGGCCGCGCGACGCCGCATTTCGATTTCCGCTTCCCCGGCGTGCGCTCGATCTCCGCCGACCTGCACAAGTTCGGCTTCTGCCCGAAGCCCGCCTCGACGGTGTTTTTCCGGAACAAGGACGACGCGGATCGCTCTGCCTTCCGCGCGGATTCCTGGCCGAGCGGCGCGTTCATGACCGAGACGCTCGTCGGCACGCGCCCGGGCGGCGCGGTGGCAGGCGCCTGGGCCGTGCTCAATCACATGGGCACCAGGGGCTTCGAGGGCCTCGCCCAAAATCTCGCGCGCATGGTCGATGCCTACGTCGCCGGCATCAAGGCCATTCCAGGCCTCGAGATGTGGTCGGTGCCGGATCTCACGATCATCAACTACGGCGCGCCGGAGCTGAACATGCAGGCCGTGGCCAAGCAGATGATGCAGAAGGGATTCCTCCCAAGCCTCACCCGCGCGCCAGCCGGCCTGCACGCGATGCTGGCCATGCAGCACGAGCCTGTGCGCGAGCTCTATTTGCAAAGCCTGCGCGAAAGCGTGGAGGCCGTTCGCGCTGGCACGGCGACGGGAACGGTGAAGTCTGTTTACGGTGGTGGGTGAACACAGGTGGGTGCTTCAACCTCAGGCGCTGGAACTCCCTCCCCTGCAGCACCGCTTCCAGCGGCGCGCAGGTACTCCCTCACTCCGTGAGGCAGATGTGAACTCTCGTCTCTTCCTCACGGAGTGAGGGAGTACCTGCGCACCGAAGGTGCTGCAGGGGAGGGAGTTCCGACGCCTGCAGGTAAAGCACCGGCGTCAGACACCGATAGAATGCGGCGACAAAACGCATTTCTTCCAAATGCCATCTCAGCCCTGCAACCTTTCATTCGTTCGAACGTTCGTTACGTGAGCCGGACAGGCTGCGGAGCAAACAGTGGTCGTTTCAAAAGGATACGTGAAGGACTTCCCCGTTGTCTGCGTTGGCGGCTCCGCGGGCGGGCTCGATGCCTATATCAGGCTGTTGAAGCACCTGCCTGAGGACATGGGCGTAGCCATTGTCATCGTCAATCACGTACGAACGGTTGCGACCCGCCTCCACGAAATCCTGCCCAGCTACACGAAAATGCCGGTCGAGCTGATCAGTGAGCGCCTGGTCATTCAGCCGAACCACGTCTACATCATCCCGGAACAGCGCGATCTCCATCTTGAGAGTGGCGAGTTCCGCCTCACGCCGATTTCAAAGCCGCGCGGCTGGCCCGACGTGATCACCGTCTTTCTGCAGTCGCTGACCCGAAACTGGGATGGCCAGCTGGTCGCCGTGATCGTGTCTGGATACGATGGTGACGGTGCAGCAGCGTTGCGCGGACTCAAGGAGGTCGGTGGCATCACGATTGCCCAGAAACTCGACACGGCAGGCCAACCCGATATGCCCGAAAGCGCCATCGCCAGCGGCTATGTCGACTTCATCCTCTCCCCTGAAGAAATCGCCCGCAAGATCATCACGATCGCAACGGTATTCGCCTGAAGGGAAGGGATGGGCTTTACCTCCCGCCAGGGTTTCAGGAAACCCACTCGACGACAAGCCGCGCGGCATCCGCGAGCACCTTCTGGTCTTCGTCGCGCATGTCCATGCTGGGTGAGGCGGACTGGTAGTAGATGGCCACGATGAGCGGAGGCTGCCGCGGCGGCCAGCAGATCGCGACGTCGTTGTATTTGCCGGGCACGCCGGTGCCGGTCTTGTCGCCGACGCGCCATCCCTTGGGGACACCCGCCCGGATGCGCTTCAGCCCCGTCTTCGTGTCGATCATCCACTGGATCAGGAGCTCGCGCGATGCCTTGGAAAGGACCGAGCCCGTCAGGATCTTCTCGACCAGCGTGGCGTAGGCATAGGGCGATGTCGTGTCGCGCTGGTCGCCGGGCTTGAACTCGTTCATCGCCGGCTCGTAGCGGTCGAGACGCGAGACGTTGTCCCCGTGACGGCGATAGAACTGCGTCAGCCCCGCCGGACCGCCGATCTGTTTCAGGAGCAGGTTCGCCGCCGCGTTGTCGCTCGTCTTTTGCGTCGCTTCGGCCAGCGCCTTGATCGTCATGGAACCCTTGGAAAGATTGTCCTCGGTGACCGGCGAGTTCGGGACGATGTCTTCCTTGCCGTAGGTGATGGACTTGTCGAGCGAAAGCTTGCCCTTGTCGGCCTGCTCAAGCATGGCAGCCGCGAGGCTGAGCTTGAAGGTCGAGCACATGGCAAAGCGCTCATCCATCCGGTGGCCGATGACGCCGCCAAAGCGCGTGTCGATGGCGCAGACACCCAGGCGTCCGCCCACGCGCTTTTCGAGTTCCGCCAGCTTTGCGCCCACGGGCTGCGCTTTCGCGGCGATTGCCAGCGATGGCGCCAGTGCCAGGCCGGAAATCATGAGAAAGGCATCACGCCTGTTGGGAAAGTCCGCTTTCATGCCTGCACCTTCTGGGGATGGGGGCCGGTAGCATCCGGTCAGGCAGGACGTTAGCCGGGGGCGTTCAGGGCGTCGAGTGACGGATGACCATTTCCAGCGTGTCCCGGTATTGCCGGGCATCGGCCTCGCCAAAGCAGCAGAAGATCACCTGTCGCGGTTCTGCCCCCAGCGCCTCATGCTCCAGCGCCGCTGAAAGGGCGATCTGGCTCGCCCGCGTGATGGGAATGCCATAGGCGCCTGTGCCCAGGCTGGGAAGGGCAATGCTCGCGCCCTGCAACTGGCGCGCGGCCGCAAAGACATTTCGGTAACACGATGAGAGGAGCAGCCAGACATCTTCCGGCGCATGCTGCCCGAAGATCGGCGCGACGGTGTGGATCACATGCCTGGCTTTCAGCCCGAACCCTGGCGTCACGACGGCCTGTCCCGTCGGGCAGCCACCGATCTTCTTCATGGCCAGCCCAAGTTCCGGCCCCGCCGCGCGATTGATTGCGCCATCAACGCCGCCGCCGGGTATCAGCTGTGCATTGGCAGCGT
>JBILMZ010000058.1:0-16921 GCA_044375275.1 Micropepsaceae bacterium
CTTTGCGATGACGCCCGGATCGTCCGTCAGCGGCATGTACTTCAGCCACCCGGAGTCGGTCTATTTCGGCGTGGGGCGCATCGAGCGTGACCAGGTTGAGGACTATGCGAAGCGCAAGGGGATGAGTCTCGCTGAAATGGAGCGCTGGCTGGCGCCGATCCTCGCTTATGTGCCGGGGAGTGCGGCGGCGGCGTAGAGAAGGGGTTCACGCGAAGGCGCGAATGGAGCGAAAGCGCGAAGTGGTCTCCTGCAAGCTTTCGCCATACCTGTCATCCCGGCCGTTACACGAACTCAACCGCGCAAGCGGTTGATTGTGAGCGTTAGAGCCGGGACCCAGGGCGACAGCTCAAGCGTCAGCAACCGTCATCACTAGGTCCCGGGTCTAACACTCGCGACCGGCTGCCTCGCAGCCGGGCTCGTGTAACGCCCGGGATGACCGTGGGAGACAGGGGGGCTTGGAGTGATTATGTTCCAGGCCGGATCGGGAGAGCAGAATCATGGCTGATGTGCAGAAAACGGTTGTTGTCACGGGCGTGTCCACCGGCATTGGGTGGGGCGCTGCGAAGGTGCTCACACATGCCGGGTTCCGCGTGTTCGGGAGCGTCCGCAAGGAGGCTGATGGCAAGCGGCTTCAGGCCGAGCTTGGCGCGAACTTCGTTCCGCTGCTCTTTGATGTCACCGACGAGGCGGCGGTGCGTGCCGCCGTCGGGCAGGTGCGCGCGGCGCTGAATGGGCAGAAGCTCTTCGGGCTCGTCAACAATGCGGGCATCTCGGTCGTCGGGCCGTTACTCTATCTTCCTGTCGAGGACTTCCAGAAGCAGCTTGAGGTCAACCTGACGGGGCTCATCATCGCGACCCAGGCTTTCGCTCCGCTGCTGGGCGTGGATGAAAGTCTTGCCGGTGCGCCGGGGCGCATCGTCAACATCTCGTCGATTGGCGGTACCAGCGCGACGCCGATGATCTCGGCCTACAACACGTCGAAGTTTGGGGTGGAGGGTCTCTCGGAAGGGCTGCGGCGCGAACTCATGCTCTTTGGCATCGATGTCATCGTCATCGCGCCGGGTGCCGTTGCCACGGCCATCTGGGAGAAGGGGGAGCAGGTGGACACGACCCGCTACTCCAATACCCCCTATGCCAAGGCCATCGACCGCGTGAAGCAGTTCGCGAGCGAGCAGGCGAAGAAGGGGTTGCCGCCGGAGCGGCTGGGTGAGCTCATCCGGCACGCGCTGACGACGTCAAAGCCCAAGGTCCGCTATGTGCTGACGCCGGAGCCCTTCCTGCACTGGCTGCTGAATACGCTGCCCAAGAGGCGGGTGGACCGCATGATTGCCGGGCGGCTGGGGCTGTTGCCGCGCAAGGATTGATACCCGACGCCGATCATGGAAAAGGGGCCAGAACTTGAGTTCCGGCCCCCTTACAAATCCCCTGTCTAACTGCGCCTGGCTAGATGATCCCGATTACGATCGCGCCAAGGAACGCAAACACCACCCCCGTTGTGATCATGCTGAGCTGTTCTCTCACGAGCGCCTCCTGCGTTAAGGGTGCCATGATTATGCCGCAATTTGTCGCAGACCCCAACCAGATTCGATACGGCACTGCAGCAAATTTCTGCGTGCATCTTATCAAGCCATTGATTCAAAAAAATCTTTTTGGAAAATTTTTGGTAAATGCCGGCGCTGGCGCCGGCCTCACAACCTGCAGGTAAGGTTTCCTGTTTGCCTTGCGCCGCCAGCAGGCGTGCGGCCTGCGCTTCGGCTGGCGGTATGGTTAAGGGCTGCCCAGCCGTCAGTAATGCAGCTTCATGGGAAGCCGCTTTTCGAGCGCCATGCGGCACGCCTCATGGAACATGGCAAAGCCGAATTTGGCCTGGGTGTCGAAGCTGACGTCTTCATTGAGTTCGTACTTCAACCAGCTGAAGATTTCTTCGGGCGAGGCCTTCCAGTTGGCTTCGTTCAGCTGCTGCAGCGCCGTCCAGAGCATGTCCACGGATCCTGCGCGGATCGGCTGGCCGGACGGGTCCTTCATGCCGATGCCGAACTGGAAATTGCAGGGCATCCAGAGGCTGCAGTTGATGATCTCCCAGATGGCGTTGTTTCCGGGTTCACGGGTCAGGATCTCGATGGCGGGATCCTTGTTCCAGGTCCTCTGGTACGCGGTGGGGCGCGGCAAGTGTCCTGTCACCGTATATGCAGCGAGCATGACGAGGCCGCCGTAACCCTGGAAACCGATCTCGGCGACCTTGAAGTCCGGGCTCATGCCTTCGCGCCAGGCGAGCGGTTCGGTGAGGTGCTCCTTCAGTTTCAGCGAGGCCTTCTCGAGCCATCCGTCGATGATCCCCTGGAGTTCGACGGGGTCGTTCACGCTGTGCGGGCTGCGGTCACCGGTGAAGGGCGTCAGCTTGCCGGCGCGCGTGTTTGCGTTCTGCCATTGCTCCGAATAGTAGCGGGTCAGGGTGCCGACATAGAGTTCGATTAACATCAATGACCTTGTGCGCTTACCTTGGTGCCGTAGCCTCCGCCGCCGGGCGTTTCAACGACAAATGCGTCTCCGGGTGAGACGCGAACCATAGCGCATCCCCCGAGTTCTTCAACCTGTCCGTTGGCGCGCCTGACTGAGTTGCGTCCCGGCTTGCCGGCTTCGCCGCCCGCTATGCCGAACGGCAGCGTAATGCGACGCGTAGAGAGCATTCCGGCGTCCATGGCCTCGCGGAACTCGATCTCGCGGACAACACCATCGCCGCCTGCAAAGGCGCCGTCGCCGCCGGAATGCGCGCGAATCATGAAGCGCCGGAGCAGTACCGGATACCGGAACTCGAGCACTTCGGGGTCCGTCAATCTGGAGTTGGTCATGTGGGTATGCACCGCACTGGCGCCATTGAAGCCAGGACCGGCACCGGCGCCGCCGCAGATGGTCTCGTAATACTGGTGGCGCTCGTTGCCGAAGGTGAAGTTGTTCATCGTGCCCTGTGAAGCCGCCATGATGCCGAGGGCTCCAAACAAGGCATCCGTGACGGCCTGGCTGGTTTCGACATTTCCCGCGACGACGGCTGCGGGATAGACCGGGTTCAGCATGGATCCTTCCGGCGCCATGATCTTCAGCGGGCGGAGGCAGCCTGCGTTCAACGGAATGTCCGAGTCGATCAGGCACCTGAACACGTAGAGCACGGCGGCCGTCGTCACGGCACGCGGGGCATTGAAGTTGGTGGGGCGCTGGGCGCTGGTGCCAGTGAAGTCGATCGTCGCCGCCCGCTGCGCGCGGTCAATGGTGACTTGCACGCAAATGCGCGCGCCGTCGTCCATCTCGTGGGTGAAGGCGCCATTGCTGAGGCTGCTGATGGCCTGGCGGACCTGCTCCTCGGCATTGTCCTGCACGAAGCCCATATAGGCCATGACGGCCGGGCGACCTTTCTCCTGGCACAGGCGCTGCAGTTCGTGTGCGCCTTTCAGGCATGCGGCGATCTGGGCCTTCAGGTCGGCGATGTTCTGCGTCGGATTGCGGGCGGGCAGGGCTGCCTGCGTGAGGATCTTGCGGACACGCGCTTCGTCGAAGCGCGCCTCAGCCATGATGCGGTCGCCATTGAAGAGAACTCCCTCCTCATCGACGCTGGTCGAGTTTGGTGGCATGGATCCAGGCGTGATGCCGCCGACATCGGCGTGATGGCCGCGTGCTGCCGTGTAGAACGAAGGCCTGCTGTCGCCCTCGAGATAAACCGGCAGGACGACCGTGATGTCCGGCAGGTGGGTGCCGCCTGCGTAGGGCGCGTTCACGGCGTAGGCGTCGCCGGGCGCGATCGTGTTGCGGTGGCGGTCAAGGATGGCCCTGACGCTTTCGCCCATCGAGCCCAGGTGTACGGGCATGTGCGGGGCATTGGCGATCAGGTTGCCGTCACTGTCGAAGATGGCGCAGGAGAAGTCGAGGCGCTCCTTGATGTTCACCGATGAGGCGGTCTTCTCGAGCGTGGTTCCCATCTGCTCGGCGATGGACATGAAGAGCGCATTGTAGATCTCGAGGCGCACGGGGTCAGCCTGCGCGGTCGTGTCGAGGATGGTCGCGCGCGACGCGGTTGCGCTCATGACTATGTTTCCATCGCGCCTGAACTCTGCCTGCCAATGCGGGTCGATGACGATGGTTGAGTTCGGCTCCACGATGATGGCTGGCCCCCTGATGACGTCACCCGGGTCGAGGCTGGCACGATCATAGACTGGCGCCGCATGGCTTTGGCCGTGCGAGAACAGCTTCACGCTGCTGACCGGCTTAAGCGGGGCGCCATTGCGGTCGGCGGCATGGAGCTGGAGGTCGGGCAGGGCTGACACGCCGGTTGATTCGACGGATACGGATTCGACAATGAGCTCGCGTCCCTGGTCCCAGAATCCAAAGCGGGCTTCGTGCGCTGTGCGGAAACGCTCCTGAAGCTCGGCCATGGTCCCGAAACTGATGGCGAGGGCCGTGTCCGTCCCTCGATAACGCATGTGTGCGGAAGTCGTCACGTCGATGCGCTCGAAGCTGCCCTGGGCTTCGACGTCCTTCCGGCATCCGGTACTCATGTGCTGCAGATCGCTGGCGAGGGCCGTGCAGAGCTCCGATGACAGGCTGGCCTCAACGGCTTTCTCGCGGCGTGCCTGTACCTGTGCGAGGCCCATGCCGAATGCCGAGAGGATGCCGGCATAAGGGTGGATCATGATGGTGCGCATGCCGAGTGCGTCGGCGACGCGGCAGGCGAGTTGGGCGCCAGCGCCGCCGAAGCACTGCAGCGCGTAGAGCGACACGTCTGCGCCTTCGGCGATCGAGATCTTCTTGATCGCTTCCGCCATGTTGGCGACGGCGATGTCGAGATAGCCGTCCGCGGTTTCCTCGGGTGACTTGCCCAGTCTCGCGGCCAGGTCTGCGAACTTGCTGCGCACGGTGTCAGCATCGAGTGCCTGGTTTGCGCCGGGGCCAAAGACCTTCGGGAAGAAGTCCGGCTGGACGCGGCCGACAAGCAGGTTGGCATCGGTCACGGTCAGCGGGCCGCCACGGCGGTAGCATGCGGGGCCCGGGTTCGCGCCTGCGCTTTCGGGTCCAACCCGCATGCGTGCATTCTCATGGAACAGGATCGAACCGCCGCCGGCGGCGACCGTGTGAACGGACAGCATCGGTGCCCGGATCCTGATGCCGCTGAACTCGCTCTCGAAGCTGCGCGCATACACGCCGTCAAATCGGGACACGTCCGTGGACGTCCCGCCCATGTCGAAGCCGATGACCTTGTCAAAGCCTGCGAGCTTCGCCGTTTCCGCCATGCCGATCACGCCGCCGGCTGGTCCCGACAGCAGGGCATCCTTGCCGGAGAAGTGATCCGCGGTGGCCAGCGCTCCGCTTGAACGCATGAAGCGCAGCTTGGTGCGCGCGATTTCGTCACCCAGCGGGCCTGAGACCTGGCGGACATATTTCCGCAATACCGGGGACAGGTAGGCATCGGCCACCGTCGTGTGGCCGCGGCTGACGAATTTCATCAGCGGGCTGATTTCGTGGCTGACGGATACCTGCGCAAAGCCCAGCCTGCGGGCGATGGCTCCTGCCTTGCGTTCGTGCTCGGAATAGCGATAGCCGTGCATGAACACGATGGCGCAGGCATCGAACCCGTTGGCGCGTGCCTCGCGCAATGCGGCTTCGGCCTGGGCTTCATCCAGCGGGACCAGGACCCGCCCCTCGGCATCCAGCCTTTCGTCGATCTCGATGACGTGGTCGTACAAGGGCGGGGTCAGGCGGATCTGCTTCACGAACAGTTTCGGGCGGTGCTGGTAGCCGATCTGCAGCTGGTCCCGCAGGCCCCGGGTGGTCACCAGCAGGGTGCGCGCGCCCTTGCGCTCGAGCAGAGCGTTCGTGGCCACGGTCGTTCCCATGTGGATTTCGCGGATCTGGGCGGCGGGCCAAGGATCGCCTTGCTTCACACCCAGAACCCGCCGTATTCCTTCGAGCGCAGCGTCGTCATACTGCTCCGGACACTCCGACAGGAGCTTCTGCGTCGAAGGCTTGCCGTCCGGGCTGATGGCGACGATGTCGGTGAACGTACCGCCGCGGTCGATCCAGATGTGCCAGCCCGGTGTGCTTGTCATCGTATTGCCCAAATCGCCTAGGTAATCAGGTCAGGACAGGACGGAGCATATATGTCGATTTGGGGCAAGATTGCCGGGGCTGCAGCGGGTTGGGCGATCGGTGGTCCGATTGGTGCCCTTCTGGGCGTTGTTGCCGGGCATGCTTTGGTTGATCGTGGGGGCTCCCGGACACCGGTGGCTTACAAGGACCGCGACGAGCAGGCCCAGGGTGCCGGCCACGGCCGCGAGCAGGATGAGGTTGCCTTCACCATCGGCGTGATCGCGCTGGCAGCAAAACTGGCCAAGGCTGACGGCAGCGTTTCGCGTGACGAGATCGATGCGTTCAAGCGCGTGTTTCCGGTGCCGCGCGAGGAAGAAGCCAATGTCGGTCACCTGTTCAACCTGGCCAAGCAGGATGTCGCCGGCTTTGACTCCTATGCGAAGCAGCTTGCCTCGCTCTTCCGCTCCCGTCCGGGCGTGCTCGAGGATCTTCTCGACAGTCTTTTCATGATCGCCAAGGCCGATGGCAGCCTCCATCCGGGCGAAACGGAGTTCCTCAGGAACGTCGCCGACATCTTCGGGTTCTCGTCCAGCCAGTTCGAGCGCATCCGCGCGTCGCATTTCGGGCCTGACCGGGAAGACCCGTATGTGATCCTTGGTCTGAGCCGGACCGCGAGCAATGAGGACATCAAGCGCGAGTATCACCGGCTGATGAAGGAAAATCATCCCGACAGCCTCATGGCCCGCGGCGTTCCGGCCGAGTTCGTGCGTTTGGCCACCGAGAAGGTCGCGGCCATCAACGGCGCCTATGACAAGATCAAGAAGGAGCGCGAGCTCAATTGAGCGAGTACAACGAAATCGAGTCGCCCGCCGCGCAGAGCCTCGGCAAGAAGGTCATCGAGACCGATCCGGCGCGCGGCTACATCAAGGCCTCCTATGTTGCCGGAGAAAACTTTGTCAACCGCGGCGGCCGCATCTTTGGTGGCTATCTCTGTGCGATGCTGGATTCGCTGTGCGGGCATGCCACGCGGCTCACGCATCGCGAGCCCAACACACCGCAGGTCACGCTTGAACTGAAAACCTCGTTCATTGGCCGTGCCGACGTGGGCACCTATATCGGCGAGGGGTGGGTGCGCCATCGCGGGAAGTCCATCGCGTTCGCGGAGGCCGAGCTGCGCAACGAGGCGGGCGAGGTCGTGGCGCGCGCGAGCGCAACGCTGAAAGTCGGCCTTTGATGCTGCGCCTTGTCCAGCGGCCATCGCCCAATTTCAATGAGCGCGTGGGCGTGGACGGTCCTGACATCCTGCTCATGCACTACACGGGCATGCAAAGTTGCGAAGCGGCCGTTCAGCGGCTGACCGATCCTGCGGCGCGCGTGAGCTCGCATTACACCATCGATGAAGATGGCACCGTTTATGTGCATGTCGATGAAAGCCTGCGCGCCTGGCACGCCGGCGTTTCGCACTGGCGCGGCGCGACGGACATCAACTCGCGTTCCATCGGCATCGAGATCGTCAATCCCGGGCATGAGTTCGGCTATCGTGCGTTTCCCGGCGTGCAGATCGACGCGGTGATAGAGTTGAGCAAAGGGATCCTGTCGCGGCATGGCATTCCGGCGCGCAATGTCATCGCGCACTCGGACATTGCTCCGGGCCGCAAGGAAGATCCGGGTGAGCTGTTTCCGTGGAAGCGGCTGGCGGGCGAGGGGATCGGCGTTTGGGTCGAGGTGCCGGCTGTCATTGGCGAGGCCTTGTCGCCCGGCGATTGCGGCGATGCCGTGCGCGCGCTGCAAATGGACCTGGCTGCGTATGGCTATGGGATTGATCCGACTGGTGACTACGACGGACGCACACGCGACGTCGTCATCGCCTTCCAGCGCCACTTCCGTCCGGCGAAGTTCGACGGCGTGGCGGATGCGCAGACAAGGGATGTGCTGCGGCGGTTGCTGGCGATGGTCGCTTAACGCTTCTCTCCCTCACGCATGTGAGGGAGTACCTGCGCACCGCAGGTGCTGCAGGGGAGGGAGTGCCCTCCGGTTGGGCTCGGCGCCAGTCACTCCATCCCCTGCAGCACGCCTTCGCTGACGCTCCGGCCTGCGCAGGGACTTCCTCACTTCGTGAGGAAGAGAACGTGTTCAGCATTTTGCGGGTGAGTTGTTGCGTGCACTTGACCTTGTGCCCGGTGCTGCTGCCTATACGTCCCTGAGCCAGAAGGCTGGATGACTGCTGGCGTGGCAACACGCTGGAGGAAAGTCCGGGCTCCACGGAAGCATGGTGCCGGGTAACGCCCGGCGGGGGCGACCCCAGGGAAAGTGCCACAGAAAACAAACCGCCCCCCTACGCGCTCGCGCGCTACGGCGGGTAAGGGTGAAACGGTGCGGTAAGAGCGCACCGCGCTCCTGGCAACAGGAGCGGCAGGGCAAACCCCACCAGGAGCAACGCCAAATAGGGGTGGCATATGGGCCGTTTCCGGCTCGTCACCCGGGTCGGCGGCGCGAGGCGTTCGGTAACGGACGTCCCAGAGGAATGGTCATCCATCTCCCGCGAGGGAGGGGACAGAACCCGGCTTACAGGCCCTCTGGCTCAATTCACCCTTCGTTCCGAAAACGGCACCAGATCTCGTGGCGTTTAAGCTTTCTTAAGCGAGAGATAGTGGATCGTTCCGTCTCCATTCTAATATCGCACGAACCGTCTCATATTATTCGGTGCGCGGTTATGCACAGGTCAAACGCTGCGTAAACCCTTGAATTTCCACGTAAAGGCGTTGACGCCCATGGTATCCCATGTTATCCCATAAATGCGAGTGCGGGCGCGATGCCTGCTGTTGGGTGTTCACTTTGGCCTGCGTTCGGGGCCTTTTGACTTTGGGGTTCCTGCGAGGGTGGCCAGATCTTTCAGTTCCGCGCTGACGGCGAGGAGGGGGCAATGAAATTTGCCAAGCCCTTCCTTTCGACGTTCGTGAACAAGGTCGACGCCAAGGGCCGGGTGTCCGTTCCCGCGCGCTTCCGTGAAATCCTCGAGGGGCAAGGCGTGCGCGCCGTCTATGCGCGGGCTTCCACGTCGGGGCCTGCCATTGTCGCCGGTGGCCTGGACTGGATGGAGCAGCAGCATGCGGCTGTTGCTGCGCATGACCCTTCCAGTGAAATCCATGATGACTTTGCCTATGCGCTTCTGGGCGACACGGTGGAACTCGGGGTCGACGGCGAAGGGCGTGTCGGCTTTCCGGAAGACCTGATGCGTCATGCGGGACTTGAAGGTCAGGCGGCGTTTGTCGGCATGGGTGCCTATTTCGAGATCTGGGAGCCTCAGGCCCTCGAGCGGCGCAAGGTGCATGCGCGCCGGGCGACGGCAGAGCGTCGCGGCCAACTTCGCGTGCGTCCGGGTGAGGGTTCGCAATGAACTCGACCATCCACCTTCCCGTCCTGCTGCAGGAAGTGCTCGACGCGCTTCGTCCTCGCGACGGCGATACAATTCTGGACGGTACGTTTGGTGGCGGCGGCTACACGAGATCAATCCTGCGCGCAGCGAATTGCAAGGTCGTCGGACTTGATCGCGATCCGCTCGCAATCGAGCGCGGGAAAGAACTTGTTAGGGAATTTCCGGGCAGGCTCGTGCTGATCAACGGGACGTTCGGCTCGATGCAGGAATTGCTGGCTGCGCAGGAGATCGAAACGGTCGATGGGATCGTTCTCGACCTCGGAGTGTCCTCGGACCAGATTGAAGTCGCCGAGCGCGGCTTCTCGTTCCAGCAGGACGGGCCGCTCGACATGCGCATGGGCAATACCGGCATTTCGGCTGCAGGCGTCGTGAACAGCTACAGCGAGCAGGCGCTTGCCGGCATCATCTATGTCTATGGCGAAGAGATGAAGGCCAACTCGGTTGCGCGCGCCATCGTCGCCGCGCGCGCCAGGGGGGAGATCACCCGCACCGGTGAACTGGCTTCGATCTGCGCGCGTGCCGTTGGACGGCAGGCGAATGGCAATCATCCCGCGACGCGGACCTTTCAGGCGCTTCGCATCTACGTGAATGATGAACTGGGAGAGCTCGCGCGCGGCCTGAATGCGGCCGAGAAGCTGCTCAAGCCGGGCGGGCGCCTGGTCATTGTCTCGTTCCATTCGCTTGAAGACCGCATGGTCAAGCGCTTCCTGTCGGAACGCTGTGGCAAGACAGTCCAGACATCCCGCCACCTGCCGATGGTACCGGGTGCCGCGACGCCGGCGTCCTTTGACATCTGCTCGAAGAAGGCCGTGGTTGCTTCGCGTGAAGAGCTTTCGCGCAATGCGCGTTCGCGTTCGGCGAAGCTGCGCTTTGCGACGCGCACCGTGCAGCCTGCCATTCCCTTTGATGCAATCAAGGCCGGCGTTCTTCCCGAGGTGCGGGCATGAAACGCGCCGTCGGTCTTCTGGGAACCATCCTCCTCGTCATGCTGATCTTCGGCCTTTACATGGGCGTGCATCAGGTGAAGGCGCAGGAGAAGAAGCTCAAGGACCTCGAGCTCCAGATTGCGCAGGAAGCGGAGGGCATCCGGGTGCTCAAGGCTGACTGGTCGTATTTCAACCAGCCTGAGCGCCTGCAGTCGCTGGCCCGTCAGCGCCTCAAGCTGATGCCGACGTCGCCGTCCCAGATCGTCATCATGGCAAACCTGCCCGAGCGCGACCCCCATGCGCAGCCGGATGTGAAAGCCATCCAGCCGTCGCAGTTGCCGTTCCGCGCCTCCGAGGCCGCGCCCCTCGACATGCCCTCATCGATCCCCTCGAAGGGGCCTACCACACAGGTGTCTCCGTGAGCCTGGAAGAAAACTTCAAGCGGCAGGCTGATGCACGCGGCGCCCTCGCCAAGACACGACAACGCCTTTCGTTTGCGATGACGGCATTCTCGGTGCTGTTCGTGCTGCTGTTCGGGCGGCTGGTTGAAGTTTCCGTGCTGCGCGAGCCGGCCGGTGCCAGGGCCGCGCGCGTGGAAAGTGAAACATCCTACTACAGGGCCGACATCGTCGACCGGAAGGGTGAAATTCTTGCCACCGACTTGCAGGGTGCGTCGCTCTATGCCGATGCGCGCGTGATCTGGGATCCTGCCGAAGCAGCGCGTGACCTGCAAAAGGTCCTGCCTGGTCTCAACGTCGAAACAGTGACGCGCAGGCTCTCGACCCGCCAGGCGTTTGTCTGGATCAAGCGAAACATCAGTCCGGGCCAGCAGGAGGCCGTCCGCCAACTGGGGCTGCCCGGGTTTTCGTTCAAGCAGGAGCCGCGCCGGGTCTATCCCAATGGGCGAACCGCATCGCACGTCCTGGGCTATGTCAGCGTGGACAACCACGGGCTGGCCGGCATCGAACGTGGCGCTGAAGACCTTGTGATCGAGCGACGCAACAAGGGCGGTGTCGTTGAGCTGTCCCTCGATCTCCGCGTGCAGCACGTACTTGAGGATGAGCTGTCCGCGGCCATTGCAGGCTTCAGGGCCAAGGCCGCGTCTGGTGTCGTGATGGATGTCAACAATGGCGAAGTGCTGGCGCTCAGTTCGCTGCCCGACTTTGATCCCAACGATCCCGGATCAGCTGCCAAGAATGCCCTGTTCAATCGCACCACGCTCGGCGTCTTCGAGATGGGGTCGACCTTCAAAATCTTCACGGCGGCGTCCGCGCTGGATTCCGGCAAAGTCACAATGGCGTCACAGTACGACACGAGCGCGCCGCTCTCTGTCGGCCAATACACGATCGCCGACTTCCATCCCGAGAACCGCATGCTCTCCATTCCGGAGGTGCTCATGTTCTCGTCAAACATAGGCGCGGCCAGGATTGCGACCGAAGCCGGACCTGAAGTGCAGCGCTCCTATTTCACGAGGCTCGGCCTGCTCGGTCCTGTTCCTTTCGAGATCAAGGAGCTTGGAACCCCGCTGCTTCCCAAGCGCTGGGGCGAGCTCGAAGTCATGACCACGTCCTATGGTCATGGCATCGCGGTGTCCCCGCTTCACATGGCGGCAGCTGCGTCTGCCATCGTCAATGGCGGGAAATACATCCGGCCCACCATTCTCAAGCGGGAAGGGCGTGGGGTCATTCCCCATACGCGCGTCATCTCGGAAGAAACGAGTTCCCGGATGCGTGAAATGCTGCGCATGGTCGTGACGCAGGGTACCGGCGGCAAGGCTGACGTTCCGGGCTATCCGGTTGGCGGAAAGACCGGAACTGCCGAAAAGACGGTCGGCAAGGGTTATGACGAGAAAAGCCTTGTGACCTCTTTTGTAGGCGTTTTCCCTGCAAAAGCGCCGCTTTATCTCGTGCTGGTGGTGCTCGACGAGCCCCAGCCCAGTGAGGCCACGCACGGATTTGCCTCTGCAGGCTGGACTGCCGCTCCGACAGCGGGCAAAGTCATTGCCCGCATTGCACCGATGCTGAACGTGCCGGTCGCCCCGATTGAACCTTCAAAGGGTGCGCCGACGACACTCGCATCCTACGAGGAACTTCGCTGAAGACATGCGCCTGAGCGTCCTCGCCGGGTTTGCTCCATCAGGGAGCGATCCCGATATCACAGGTTTGACGGCTGACAGTCGAGCAGTGAAGCCCGGCTTCCTGTTTGCGGCGCTGCCTGGCGCCAAGGCGGATGGTGCAACCTTCGCCAGGGATGCCATTGCAAAAGGGGCTGTGGCTGTGCTCGGACCGCCTGCACTCAAGGGCGTGCTCGGCGATGTGCCCTGCATTATTGACGACAATCCGCGCCTGCGGCTGGCACAGCTTGCAGCGCGCTTTCACCCACGCCAGCCTGCCACCATCGTTGCCGTTACCGGCACAAACGGCAAGACCTCGGTTGCCTCGTTCACACGGCAGATCTGGGCAGCGCTTGGCGAGAAGGCGGCAAGCTTCGGGACGGTCGGTGTTGTGTCCCCATCGGGTACCCTTCCGTTGAGCCATACCACTCCGGACCCGGTCGAGATCCATCGGCTGCTTGACGCGCTTGCAGGCGAAGGCGTGACGCATGCAGCATTCGAGTCATCCAGCCACGGACTGGCGCAGTATCGCGTCGATGGTGTGCGGCTGCGAGCGGCCGGGTTCACCAACCTGACGCGTGACCATCTCGACTATCATGCAACGTTCGAGGCTTACCGGCAGGCGAAACTTCGCCTCTTCACGGAGGTGCTTCCGGCGGATGGTGTTGCCGTCATCAATGCTGACAGTTCCGAGGCAGCACACTTCGTTGAGGCCGCGCGCTTGCGAGGCCAGGCGTTGCTTCGCGTCGGCGTGCAGGGTGACGAATTGCGCATGGTCGCCCGACAACCGAGTGGCGATGGCCAGGAAGTGACGGTCTCCTGGGCTGGTCAACGCCATGCATTCAGATTGCCTCTCGCGGGCGAGTTCCAGGCGTCGAATGCGCTTGTTGCGGCAGGTCTCGTGCTTGCGTGCGGTGCTGATGCCGGGTCTGTCTTTTCGGCGCTGGCGCGTCTGGCGGGTGCAGCCGGACGGCTTGAGAAAATCGGAACTTCAGCCGCGGGCGTTCCCGTCTATGTCGACTATGCCCATACGCCTGATGCGCTGGAGACGGTGCTCAAGGCGCTGCGTCCGCATACGGCCGGGCGTTTGTGGGTGGTCTTCGGCTGTGGCGGCGACCGTGACGCCGGGAAGCGACCGCTCATGGGTGAGGCGGCGCGCGTCCTTGCGGACCGCGTGATCGTGACGGATGACAATCCGCGGACCGAAGATGCGTCGATGATCCGTGCAGCTGTGCTCAAGGGCGCGACGGGCGCGACTGAAATCGCGGATCGTGCGCAGGCCATCGCCGCTGCCGTCACGGGTGCGCAGGCCGGTGATGTGGTTGTCATCGCAGGCAAGGGACACGAGTCGGGGCAGATCGTCGGCCATGTCGTGCTGCCTTTCAATGATGCAGATGAAGTGCGGGCCGTGATTGGCCGAACAGGGAAAGCGTGACATGCAGGCTTTGTGGACGCTGAAGGAAATTGCGCAGGCCTGCGGGGCCCCGTCGAGTGCCGATGCCGCCGTGAATGGCATCTCCATCGATACGCGCACGCTCCAGCCCGGCGACCTCTTCGTTGCCCTCAAGGATGTGCGGGATGGCCATGCGTTCGTGGCGGATGCACTCGCAAAGGGTGCGGCTGGGGCGCTTGTATCACAGGATATTCCGGGCGTTCCCGACACGAAGCTTGTGCGGGTGTCCGATACACTGCACGGGCTTGAGCAACTTGGACGGGCGCGACGTGCGCAGGTCACTGCGCGCATCGCAGCGGTGACGGGCAGCGTTGGCAAGACGAGCACAAAGGAAGCCTTGCGGCACCTGCTTTCGCTGCAGGCGCCAACACATGCTTCTGCCGCGTCCTACAACAATCTCTGGGGCGTGCCGCTGTCGCTTGCACGGATGCCCGTTACGTCGCAATACGGGATCTTCGAGATTGGCATGAACCATGCGGGCGAGATCACGCCGCTGGTTGCGCAGGCGCGTCCGCATGTTGCCATTGTGACCATGGTGGCCGCCGTGCATCTCGAACACTTCGACTCTGTTGCCGGCATTGCGGATGCCAAGGGTGAGATCTTCTCCGGGCTCGAACCGGACGGGATGGCCGTGATCAATGCGGATCTTGAGTGGACAGAAAGGCTGGTGGCGCATGCGCGCAAGGCAAACCCGGCAAGCATCGTGACCTATGGCCGCGCGGCCAGCGCGGATGTCAGGCTCCTCGAGCAGACGCTTGCCGAGGATCACTCGGAGGTGAAGGCGGACTTTTTCGGGACGATCATGAAGTACCGCATCGGAGCGCCCGGGGATCACTGGGTAATGAACAGCCTGGGCGTGATTGCCGTCATTGCCGGGCTGGGCGGGTCGATGAAGCAGGCGGCCGAGGACATGTCCACACTCAGCGCACTTTCTGGACGCGGCGCGCGGGAACGCCTCAAGGTTGCAGGTGGAACGTTTGACCTGATCGATGAAAGCTACAACGCCAATCCGCTGTCGATGTCCACTGCGATTGCCACGCTTGGCCGCGCGGTTCCGGGCGCCGGAGGGCGACGTATTGCCGTGCTGGGTGACATGCTGGAGCTCGGGCCCACGGCACCCGAACTGCACGCAGGAATTGGCGTTGCAATCCGGGAACATGGTACGGACCTCGTGTTTGCGAGCGGCCCCATGATGCGGCATTTGTGGGAAAACGTTGCTGAAAGCCGGCGCGGAGGCTATGCAGACAGTTCGAGTGAAATAGCCGAACAGGTTGCCAGGGCGGTTCGTCCCGGCGACATCATCATGATCAAGGGTTCATACGGATCGAGGATGCGTGTCGTGGTCGACGCCCTCCGGGCGTTGAGTGCTTCATCCCGGTCCTGAGCGGGGACAAATGCTCTATCACTTCCTGGTGCCGCTGTCTGACACCTTCCAGTTCTTCAACATCTTCAGGTACCTGACGTTCCGCACCGGTGGCGCGATCATGACGGCGCTTGTCATCGCCTTCGTCATTGGCCCGTCCCTCATTCGCTGGCTGAAGCTGAAGCAGGGCAAGGGGCAGCCGATCCGCGAGGATGGGCCGCAGCGCCACCTGCTGGAGAAGAAGGGCACGCCCACCATGGGTGGCCTCATGATCCTCATTGCGCTGTCGGTGTCGACGCTGTTGTGGGCGGACCTCACCAATCCCTATGTCTGGATCGTCCTGGGCGTCACGCTCAGCTTCGGACTGCTCGGCTGGTGGGATGACTACCTGAAAGTAACCAAGCGCTCGCCAGCCGGCGTGTCCGGTGGCGTCAAGCTTGTGTGCCAGTCCCTGGTCTCGATTGTTGCTGTCATTGCCATCATGGAACTGCACAAGCAGGTGCCGGGTCCAGAACCTCTGTCGGGCGCGGTCGCGGTGCCGTTCCTCAAGGACTTCCTTCTGCAGCTTGGTGCCTTGTTCATCGTCTTCGGTCTACTTGTGATCGTTGGAGCTTCCAACGCCGTGAACCTCACCGATGGTCTTGACGGGCTTGCGATCATGCCGGTGATGATCGCAGCGGCGAGCTTTGCACTGATCTGCTACATCGTGGGCCGTGCTGACTACACAGACTACCTGCAGATCCATTTCGTGCCGGGCACGGGCGAGCTGGCGGTGCTGTGTGGTGCGCTTGTGGGCGCGGGTCTGGGCTTCCTCTGGTACAACGCGCCGCCTGCCATGGTGTTCATGGGTGACACGGGATCGCTGGCGCTGGGCGGCATGCTTGGCTCGATGGCGGTCGCCATCAAGCACGAGATCGTGCTCGGCATCATTGGCGGCCTCTTCGTGCTTGAGGCGTTGTCGGTGATGATCCAGGTCGTTTCCTTCAAGCTGACGGGCAAGCGCGTCTTCAAGATGGCGCCCATCCACCATCATTTCGAGCAGCTGGGCTGGCGTGAGCCTACAATCGTGATCCGGTTCTGGATCATTGCTGTCATCCTTGCGCTGATCGGCCTCTCGACACTCAAGATCAGGTGACGTCGTGATCGAAGTCGACTGCTACCGCGGCAAGACGGTTGCGGTGTTCGGACTCGCGCGTTCGGGCATTTCGTCAGCGCTTGCGCTGGCGGCCGGCGGTGCCACCGTGCTGGGCTGGGATGACAGGGAGCCGGCACGCAAGGCTGCGGCGCAGGCCGGCGTCAATGTGCAGACGCTCGAGGACATTGACTGGCGCGATGTTGCGGCGCTGGTGCTTTCACCGGGGGTGCCCCTGACACACCCGGCGCCCCATGCCTATGTGGTGAAGGCGAGGGACGCGCGCACGGAAGTCATCGGTGACGTGGAGCTGTTCTTCCGGGCCGTGCGCAAGCCGGGGTCGCCCTTGAACTGCCGCATCGTGTGCATCACGGGCACCAACGGGAAGTCCACCACGACGGCCCTGGCCGGGCACCTGCTGCAGCG
>JBILMZ010000240.1:0-5069 GCA_044375275.1 Micropepsaceae bacterium
CGCTACAGGACTGTTGCATGCGCCAAAATTGTGGCATTTTGCGCCAGCCATGATCCGAGTCCCGCGAGACGATCCGAGAAAGTCGATACCTGCGCCCGCGGGTTACGTGCGCTTTCTGCTGAAGCGGTTTGGCACCACCGAGGCGCTGCGGGAGGCCCTCATCCGCGGGACCGATATTGACGAGGCGCGCCTGCAGCAGTCGGGCGCAGAGGTCACGCTCTACACGTTCGTGACGCTCAGCCAGAACCTGACACGGGAGATCGGCGAGGCCTGGCCTCTCGATGCCATGGCAGCGTGGAGCAATGCGATGCAGGGCGCGCTCGAGGTTGCGGTCCGCAGTTCACCGAACGTCGGGGACGGGATGGATGTCGTGCGAAGGTTCGGCCATGTCCGGGCGCCCTTCCTGGGGATTGAGCTGCAGCGTGATCGCAAGTCCCTGCATCTTCTCTGCCGCAACACGGTCGAGATCGAACCGGCCGCATGGCGGTCGCTGAGCCTGACGGTGATGCTCGGTGTTACCGGCATGCTGGCTCCCCTGATGGAGGGGCGGGCCTCCGACATGGAGGTCCGGGCCTCCGACATGGAGGTCCGGTTTCCGTGGCCCCAGCCTTCCTATGTGAGCAGGCTCCGTGAAGCGCTTGCGGCACAGGTGGCTTTTGGTGGAAAGGAACTTTCACTGTCCGTGCCGCTCGGCCTGTGTGCGGAGCCATTGCCATTTGCAGACGTGAGGCTTCATGCGTCGGCCATTGCAGAACTTGAGAGCACGTCAGGCCGCATCCACGAGTCGAACCGGCTGTTGCTCAAGCTGCAGGACCTGCTTTCACGCAAGCGCCGGGGGCGGCTCAACGAGGAGGAGGCGGCGCTTGAACTCGGCATGTCGCGGCGCACGCTGGTGCGGCGGCTGTCGGAGAGCGGAACCAGTTTCCGGCAGTTGCTCGATGCCGAACTGAAGGCGCGTGCGCGCGGATTGCTTGATGAAGGCCGGCTGTCGCGTACTGAAATGGCCGACGCGCTTGGCTTTGACGATCCGACGAGTTTCAGCCGGGCCTGCCGCCGCTGGTTCGGTCAGGTCCGGCCGTAGTCTGTTGTGGCTACTTTCTGAACAGCACTTCAATTCCTGTGCCCGAGAGGATCCTGTCCACCGTGGTGCGGTCGGCAGGTGACAGGTCGGCATACTGGTTCCGGATCCACTGCGCGCACTTGGCCTGATATGGGAAGCTCTGCTGTTTCCATGGCTTGCCATCGATCACCGTTTCGAAGGTGTCCTTGCCGGCGGCGATGGCCTGCTCGTTGGCAAGCAATGCGGGGACATAGACGCGTCCGAACTCCTTGAGGAGGGCGATGATGGTGGAGGGGATGCTGTCGGGATCGATCCAGTCGGTCTCCTGTGGCTCAAGGCCTGAGTGGTCCTCGCAGACTTCAACCCAGGCATAGACGCGCGGGGCCTTCCTGATCGTGAGTGCCATTGGCGTTGGGTCGAAGTGGGTCAAGGCCGTGAGCTGTCCGAACATCCCGAAGTCGGAGGCGCCGGGCCGGTTGCCCATGAGGAAGGGCGTGACCTTGAGATGGGCGTTGAAGAGGTCGAGGAAGCGCTCGTAGCTGGCTTCGATCACCGGCGTGGTCGTGTCGTTGGAGCCCACCACATAGAGACGCGAGATCTGGCGGTCCATCACATATTTCTTGAAGCCCGCCATCTCTTCGTCTGTCGCATTGACGCGTGACCAGCGTGGCAGGATCTCGCCTGCCTTGTCGGCGTCAGCAGCGTAGTGCCAGCGATAGTGGAACATGGCCTTGGTGAGCCACTCATCCGCATAGTCTTCCAGCAGGTAGTCGATGAAGGCGGTGACGGGATGGGGCGGAATGACCGAGCGGCCGGAAAATTCCTGTTCCAGCTTGCGAATGATGGGTGTGGAATCCACGACGGCTTCGAGTTCGCCGGTGGCATTGGGGAAATAGAATGTCGGCAGCAGTTGCACCTTGCCGCGCGGCATGTTCGGCGGGTTTCCCATCCCGTATTGCAGCAGCTTGTAGGGAATGCGGCGATAGCGCAGGAGGGAGACCATCTTGCGCGTATAGGGAGAGCCGGGCGCGCCGTTCAAAGTGAGTGGTGTGGGGATCATGATCTGATTTCCTGAAGTTCCTGTTCGATGACCCAGAGCCTGTCCTGTCCCCAGTGCGCGTCGTTGCCGTTCACGCGGAATGATGGAACGCCCCACAGTCCGAGGCCGAAAAGCTCCTCGCGGTTGGCTTCGGCGACCTGTCGCCAGCTTTCGTCGATCAGGGCGGCGCCGACCTGTGCATCTGTGAGGCCAGCCCTTGTTGCCATCGTGAGGAGGCCTTGGTCGCTGCCGGCATCGATGCCTTCAGCAAAGGCGCCAGAGAGGAAGGAGCGCGCGAACGCGTGTCCCTTGCCCAACCGGATTGCGTGGTGAAGGACGGCGAGGCCACGTTCGGTGGGCTTGCCCACGGGGTCAACGATCGTCCCGAACGGAATGCCCAGCCGCTCGGCTTCGCGCTTGGTGTCCAGCGTGATGTAGAACCGCTTGGGTGCGGGGACGGGGAGGCCGCGCATCACCATGGGCAGCACGAAACGAAGGCGCAGCTCTGCGCCGTAATGGTCCGCCAGAGTCTTCACGCGGTCGACCGCCAGCCACGTGTAGGGGCTGCGGAAGGACAGGTAGTAGTCCAGTGTCGCGCCCTTCGCCGATCCGGGCTTGCCCGACAGCGTTACCTCGCGCGCCGGAGCGATCCAGCCTGTCTCCGCGGGATTGCGGGCGAGACCTGCTTCACGCAGCCGCTCTTCCATGAAGTGAAACCGGTCCACGGCCCAGTACCATTCGCCTTCGAAATGAAACATGGCACTGAGATAGTGACCCAGCTTCGTGCGGACCGCATCTCCTTCCTGTGCTCCAGCCGGAACACCGGCGTGCGGATACTGAAGGCCGTAAGCGCGGGACAGGATCACGGCATCGCGTTTCGCCAGAGCCTGAAGGCGCGCGAGCTCCGGGGCCGCGGCGGGAGGTGGCGGCGTTACCGTGTAGGTCTGGACCTCGACGTCGTACCGGCTCGTCAGTGGCCCGAGCAGTTGGGCGGCTAGCTGGGAATAGGGCTCATCGGGTTCGTGGAAGTAATGCACCACGGCCTTGCCGCTGAAGCGGCGTGGAAGGCCGTTCAGAAACCGACGCGTGTTGCGAAGACCCCGGCCGGTGATGATACTGGTGACAGTGCGGCTGATGGCTGCGCGCAGGGGAGATTCTCCTGGAATGTAATGACACTCAGAATGTCACTATCATCCGGAGAGTGCAAGGGTGCGTCCTACTTGAACCCCTGCACGATGGCTCCCGACTTCAGCAGCTCGGACATCTGGCTGCCGTCGTGGCCGGCGATCATGATGAGCCCCGGCTCGGCGTCATGGATGCGCTTGAGTTCCTGCAGCTGCAGCAGCACTGCGTTTCGGTCTTCCTCGAGGAAGAACTGCGAGACGGCGCGTGCGCGTCCGGCCAGGCGCTCGACGCTTTCGAAGCGCCACGCGACGTCACCGAGGAAAAGGTATTCCTGGCCGCTCGCCGCCTTCACGAATACGAGCTGGCTGCCCGGTGTGTGTCCGGGTGCCTTGATGAGAACAATCCCGGGTGCAAGCGCGTGGTAGGCCGAGTAGCTAAGCGGTCGGTAATTCGCGAGCGCGCCTTCCGGGAACTTGAGGCCAAACATCTTTTCAGGATGGTCGACCTGCTCCTGCGTCAGTTGCGTATGCTCGAGGACCTTGGGCAGCGCCTTGTGGGCGACGAGGCCACCAATGTGATCCGGATGTTCATGCGTGATTACGACATTCGCAGCCGACTCCATCGCGGCCTGCATGCGGTCATAGGCGGCCTTGTCGAAGGTCGGGTCCTTTGCGGCTTCGACGCCTTCGACGGCAGTGTCGATCACGATGGTGCGGTCTGCGTAGGCCACTTGATAGGAGTAGACGGGAACCTCGACTTCGGTCCAGCCGCCACCTGCGACTGCGGCGGTGAAGGGGAACTTGAACGACATGATGCGTTCGACCCGTATTTCGCTTGGTTTGTCACCTCCGACGGTGTCGGCGAGCTTGCGGACTTCGGTCATGTCAATGGCAAAACGGCCGTCCGGCATCTGGCTGTCGACGAACAGCCAGTAATAGGCCGCGGCCGCAACAACGAGCAATGCCAGGGCCGCATAGCCCAGCCAACGCAAAATTCCCACGTTCAAACACTCCCCGCCGACGCTGCGAGAAGCTAGACTGCGGTGTGCGCCACAATCCAGAGAAAATACGATGAATGAGCAACAGCGGCAGGATCATGTGGAGCGCATCCGTCGGGATGGCTACACGATTGTCGAAAATGCCATCGAAGACTCCCTGATCAGCAGTCTTGAGGAAGCCCTTGTTCGCCTGGAAAGGGAACTTGATGCCAGGCCCGCCATGAACGGGTTCGAAGGTCACAAGACCGTCCGCATCTACAACCTGCTCGCCTTTGGTCATCCGTTCACGGACGTTCCGGTGCATGCGTCCGTCCTGCCGATCGTTGAAGGCATTCTGGATCCCGGCTGCCTGGTGTCGTCTCTCTCGTCGATTGCCATTGATCCGGAAGAGATCGCCCAGCCCATCCACGCGGATGACATGGTCATGCCAGTTGCAAAGCCGCATGTGCCCTTCGTGTGCAATTCGATGTGGGCGCTGACGGACTTCACTGATGAGAACGGGGCGACGCGGCTCGTGCCAGGTTCACACCTCAAGGACAATCCCGTTTACGGTGGCAGCTATGAGACCGTGCCGGCGGTGATGAAGAGGGGCAGCGTGCTCATCTGGGACGGTGCGCTCTGGCATGGCGGCGGGGCGAACCGCACGGGCACGCGTCGGACAGGCATTGCGATGAACTACTGTGCGGGGTTCATCCGTCAGCAGGAGAACCAGCAGCTGGGCCTCGATCCTGCGCAGGTTAAGACGTTCTCGCCGCGGCTGCAGGAGCTGGTCGGTTACGGGGTCTATCGCGGTCTCATCGGCCACATCAACAAGAGCAGTCCTGCGCAGGTGTTGGGTGCCGAAGACG
>JBILMZ010000059.1:0-16652 GCA_044375275.1 Micropepsaceae bacterium
ATGCGGGCGTCGCTGCCTACGGACAGAACGACAAGAAGGCTGCCCTGTCGATCTGGCACAGCGCGGCCGTGCGGGGCATCTCGGATGCACAACTCAGGGTGGGTCTGATGTACGAGCGTGGAGAAGGCGCGCCGCAGGATGCCATCGAAGCCTATCGGTGGCTAAGGCACGCCGTGACGCAAGGTCATCCGCTGGCCATCGCCGAACTGGCTCGTATTTCGGCGAAACTGGCTCCGGCCGAGCGCGCGATTGGCGAGTCACTCGTGCGCGAACCCGTGTCCAAGGCGAAAAAGCCCAATTAAATCATTGAAATAGTTTAATTTTTTTCGTTTCGGTGCGATGCGTAGTTCTGCGTGCGTGCAACGCGGCTTTCGTGTAAAAGCCAGTTGCCGGGCAGGACGCCTGGCAGAAGCACAAGCGGCGCAGCGAATGTACGATCCCTACTCAGTCCTGGGGCTTCCGAGAACCGCGGGCGAAGACGAGGTCAAGCAGGCCTTTCGAACCCTTGCCAAGCGTTTCCACCCGGATACGCCTGAAGGGGCGTCGGACAAGGGTCGGCGCTTCAAGGACCTGTCGATCGCTTACGAGATCCTCGGTGACGCCAAGAAGCGCCTCGCCTACGACCGTGGCGAGATCGACGCCCATGGCAATCCGCGTCCCGGTTACACGCCCCGCCCCGAGCCTGAAGCCGAGGCAGAACCCGTTTATGATCTCGGCGGCGCAGACTTCGAAGAAGCACCACCGCGGCCGCAAAACCAGAATTACAACCATCATGGCGAAGCCGCGAGCACCGCGTTCCGCAGCGCCTTCGAGCGCGCGTTCGGTGCCGGCAAGTCAGGGCCGCCGCCGAAAAACGACAACAGGGTTGAAGACCTGTTCTCGGAATTCTTCGGCGACCGCAATGCCTCAACGCGCCGCCCGCCTCCGGGCAAGGGTGTCGACGGTCACTTCGAGCTCCAGATCACCTTCGAGGAAGCCATTCTGGGCGGCACGCGTCGCGTGAAGCTGCCGGACGGCAAGCGTTTCGATGTACGCATTCCCATCGGGGTCAAGGACGGGCAAGCCGTTCGCCTGAAGGGGCATGGCGAGCAGGCTTTCGCCCACGATGAAGCCGGCGACGCCTTCATCACCATCAACGTCGAGCCGCATCCGTATTTCCGGCGCGATGGCCATGACATCCTGCTG
The DNA here is from genome assembly GCA_044375275.1 of Micropepsaceae bacterium. Classification (GTDB taxonomy): domain Bacteria; phylum Pseudomonadota; class Alphaproteobacteria; order Micropepsales; family Micropepsaceae; genus SZUA-430. The sequence goes on from JBILMZ010000059.1 coordinate 1,186, forward strand.
AACCTTCCCATCACGCTCGGCGAAGCGCTGCATGGCGCCAAGATCAGCGTCCCGACCCTCCAGGGCCCGGTGTCGATGGTGATCCCGCCCGGTTCAAGTTCCGGCCTGGTCCTGCGGCTCAAGGGAAAGGGCGTGCCCGCACAGTCGGTGCATGCCGCCGGCGACCAACTCGTCACGCTCCAGATCGTCCTGCCTGAAGAGGCGGACCAGAACCTCAGCGATATCGTGAAGCGCTGGGAAGCTGCGCACCCCTATGATCCGCGCAAGAAGATGGGCAACACCTGACCTCTTCCGGTCCGGGCCTGCTGCAGTCTAGTGTGGCTGCATGAGCGATACCAAAACCGATGCGCTTTGTGCGCGACTTCTGCATCATCACGGGCTTCAGCTGGCACCAGGCGACAGCGTCGTCCCGCCCATCGTACCCACCGCCGTCTATTATCTCCCCGGCACACCTGCCGATGCCCCCTATCAGTATGGGCGCTTCCACAATCCTACCTGGGATGCACTGGAGGCCGCGCTGTGCCTGCTGGAGCAGGCCGAAACGGTGATCTTTCCCTCCGGCATGGCCGCGATCACCGCAGCCCTGATGAGTTCCGTGAAAGCGGGCGACCGCGTCCTTCTTCCCTCTGACGGCTACTACACGACCCGTGCGCTGATCGAAAAATTTCTCGCGGGGCTTGGGGTCCAGATGGAAACAAGGCCCACGGCGCGCTTTGCGGAGGGCAGCTTTGATGGCTATCGGGTCGTCTTTGTTGAAACCCCGTCGAACCCCGGACTGGACCTGTGTGACATTGCTGCGGTGACGTCTGCCGCAAAGGCTGCGGGTGCGTTCGTGATCGCCGACAACACCACGATGACACCCCTTGGCCAGCGGCCGCTCGACCTCGGCGCGGACGCAGTCGTGAACGCCGACACCAAGGCCGTCAATGGTCACTCGGACGCGCTCATGGGTCACGTCTCTTCGCGCGACAGCGCATTCTGCCAGCGCCTGCGGGACTGGCGACGCTTCGGTGGAGCGACACCGGGTCCCTTCGAGGCCTGGCAGGTCTTTCGGGGACTTGAAACACTGGAGGTTCGCTTTGCCCGCATGTGCGACAGCGCCCTGCGGCTCGCGCAGGCGCTCGAAGGGCATCCGGCGCTGGCAGACCTGCGCTATCCTGGACTGCCGAGCCACCCCGGGCACGCGATTGCCAAACGCCAGATGCGGACATTCGGCTCCATGATGACCCTGACGCTGAAGGACGGGGCGGCTGCGGACCGCTTCATTCGTGACTGCGAACTGGTCCAGCCGTCGACCAGCTTTGGCGGCGTCAGGACCTGCGCCGAACGCCGGGACCGTTGGGGTGACAGTGTGGCGCCGGGGTTTGTGCGCCTGTCCGTCGGGATCGAACCTGGCAATTGCCTCATTGACTCAATCACCAGCGCGCTGAAAAACCCTTGATATGCAGCCCCTTGCGACCACCCTGTACTGATGAGTCCAACTTCTTGCGCCGACTTGCATCTTCAGAAGAAACCCTCTGGACTCTTGCTGCGACCGGACAGCCCTGATCCTGTCGCGCCTCGCGCCGCCTGCGCTGATGCCTGACGGATCGTCAAAACAGGCTTGTGAATCATGTGAATCGTGTGTGCGCGTGTTGCAGGCGAGATGTGCACAATTTCCTCAGTTTACATTTTGTTAACGCTCACCCGAATTGGACTTCCCAGTAAAGCAGTGATTCGCCAGCATGGCTGTGGCTGGCGAATCACCCTGATGCGCTGGTCAGGGGGCACCACAACGAGGAAAGGTGATTGGTTGCGATGAGCCGTCATTCTTCAACTGCAATGCAGCTTACACCATCACAGCTTCTGTCCGCGCGCGCGCGCATTCTTGAAGCGGCCGCCGAGATGTTCCGGACGCATGGCTATGATGTGTCCATGGACGTGATCGCGACGGCGGCGAATGTCTCAAAGCAGACGCTCTACAACCAGTTCGGCAGCAAGGAAGACCTGTTCAAGGCAATGATCGCGGACCGCGCCGCCGTGATGCGGGCACCGCTCAATGCCTCCGCGCTGGAACGCCATCCGCGCGACATGCTGGCGGACATTGCCCGGCAGTATTACCAGCATGCCTGCGGTGAGCATGAAATCGGCTACTACCGGATGATGATCGGCGCGAGCCAGCAGTTCCCGGATATCGGCAAGGCCTATTACGAGGCCGGACCGAAGCAGATGGTTGACGCCCTCTCGCAATGGATGGCGCGGGAAGAGCGACTGGGCCGGCTTGACACGGGCGGCGATCCGCTGATGGCTGCCGAACACTTCCTGTCACTCGTTGCCGGACAGATCGAGACGCGGGGCCTTCTTGGCCTCTGGACCGAGATGTCTCCTTCAGAAATGGAACGTCGCGCGCGGTTCTGTGCGGACGTGTTCATGAGGGCCTTTGGTCCACACCGGCTGATGGGCTAGGTTTTCCTTCGGGCGGATGGCGACCGGCAGGAACGTCGAAAAATCCTTGTGATTCAAAGCCTGGCACAGTGTTTGTGCCAGGCTGTTGTACTTTTGCCAGAGTGCATTGGCGGGGCTGTTACACTAGCGCTTGCGGGGCTTCTTTTTGGGCGGAACCATCGCGCGGGCGTGGGCGGCGTTCAGGGCGCTCCTGAAGGTTGCCTCGTCGACCTTCGACAGGACGCAGGTCGTGCAACCCATCTTGCCCCACCCGCCGGGAACAGGCGCGAAGGCGGCAGGTTCGTTCTCGCACCAGAACTCCTGCTGCTCAGGATCGAACATGAAGTTCACACTGGCGCCGTCGGCCGGCATCGTCGCGAAGATGCGGCGCGGCGTGCGAAAGGCCGCGCGGTCGAAGTGAGGCACCTCGCTGGCGTCTTGCAGCGCGAGGGCGAGCTTGCGGACTTTGGTGGCGGTCACCGGCATTGCCTTCACGCTAGCACCGGGCCAGACTTCGTTCAAATCCGGCAGCCAGCAAATCCGGCAGCGGGCCGGCACAGGAGCCACCATGATCATTGTTCTGGGCAGTATCGTCGCGAAGCCCGACAGCCTACAAATGCTGCTGGCGTTGAGCATCGAGCATGTGCACCGATCGCGCGCAGAGCCCGGGTGCATTGCCCATGACGTACATATCGACCAAGAGAACCCGCTCAAGCTTGTCTTCGTCGAAAAGTGGAACGACGCCGAGACCCTTGGTGCGCACTTCAAGCTGAAGGACTCGATCAATTTCGTGGCGCAGGCCAGGCCACTTGCCGCAGGTGCGCCGGTCATCGAGATTTTCGTGGCCACGCCGCAGAAATTCTAGACATCGCAATCCTGCAGTCGCCTTCCGGAGGCATAGCCCCCTTCGGCGCACAACCGGCGGCAGCTTTGACTTCGAATTCGTGATGCGCGACGCGCTGGACCTGGTTTCACCATCTGAAATAGCATTGTTGCTGAATAGAGCGGATTGGCGGGGCCGGCGATGATCAGACGAATAATGCGCACTTTCCTCTGGGTGCTGGCGATTGCCTCAGTCATCGGGGGCTATGTCGGCTATCGGTTGGCCTGGGGCAAACCCTTCACCCTGACGCAACTTGCCGACCGGCAGGCGATCTACTTCCTTCTTGATAAGCCGGAACTTCTTACATCCATCGGCATCGTCGATGGTACGATGCTGGACTACCATTCGGGCAAGTTGTCGGACTACGGCGTTGCCGAGCGCGATCACGGATTTGCGTTTGCGGAACACAATCTCAAGGAACTGCGCTGGTTCGAACGTTCCAGCCTGAATCTCCAGGATCAGATCACCTACGACATCCTGGATTTCCAGTATTCCAGCGCGCTTGATGACCGTGAATTTGAATGGTCATCGTCGGGCGGGCTTTATCCCATCAATCCGATGCGGGGCGGCCAGGTCGGGATCATCAATTTCATGATCCAGGCCCACACCATCAAGAACAGGCTGACGGCTGAGAACTACGTCAAGCGCGTGGAACTGATTGCCGAACGCCTGGACAAGGTGACAGCCGAGTCCCAGCGCCAATACAAGCTCGGTGTTGTCCTGCCCGTGTCCCTGCTTGAAAAGTCGCTGCTGATCGTCAAGGACACGGTTGCACCGAAGCCTGCGGAACATCCGCTGGTGTCTGGACTTGGTGAGAAGATCGACAAGGCCGGCGCCAGCGACATCGACGCCGGTCTCAAGTCAAAGCTCATGGCTGACACGGCCCGGATCGTTGAAACCGCGATATATCCGGCCTATGCCCGCATGACGGCGGCGCTGGAATCCATGCGACCTGCGGCCGAGAAACAGACCGACGGCGTTGACCGCTTGCCCGGCGGAAAGGCCTTCTATGCGCTGGCCCTCAAGCGGAACACGACCACGGATTATACCGCAGACCAGATCCATCAACTGGGCCTTGACGAGGTGGCCCGCATCACGAAGGAAATGGACGCCATTCTTGTCGCTCAGGGACTTTCGCAAGGTTCAGTCGCCGAACGCACCCTGAAACTCGGCGAGGATCCGCAGCACCTGTTTCCGCCGACTGATGCCGGCCGCGCGCAAATCCTTGCGGAATATGACCGGATCCTGAAAGAGATGCTTGCGCTTGCGCCAAAGTACTTTGCCACCATTCCCGCAACGCCTCTTGAAGTACGCCGTGTCCCCCCGGCTTCAGAGAAAGGCAGCGCGGGTGCTTACTACAATCCTGCCGCCCTGGATGGTTCGCGACCAGGGGTCTTCTATGCCAATCTTCGTGATACAGCGGAGACACCCAAGTGGGGCATGAAGACACTTGCCTACCACGAAGGCATTCCAGGTCATCACTTCCAGATCTCCGTCGCGCAGAACCTCAAGGGCCTTCCTTTCATCCGGCAGCAGACCCTGTTCACCGCCTATGCCGAAGGCTGGGCGCTTTACGCCGAGCTCCTTGCGCAGGAAATGGGCATTTACAAGGATGACCCCTTGGGAGATCTTGGCCGATTGCAGGCTGAAATCTTCCGGGCGGCGCGCCTTGTGGTCGATACCGGCATCCACGCAAAAGGTTGGTCACGCCAGCAGGCGATAGACTACATGGTTGGCGTCACCGGCATGCCGGTCACCGATGTGACGACTGAAATCGAGCGTTACATGTCGATGCCGGGCCAAGCTTGCGCCTACAAGGTGGGACAATTGAAGATCCTGGCCTTGCGCGACAAGGCCAGACAGGCACTTGGCGACAAGTTCGATATCAAGGAGTTCCACAAGGTCGTCCTTGAAAACGGCGCGGTGCCGCTGACGGTGCTCGAACGCCTTGTGGATGACTGGATCGTCCGGGTGAAGGCCTAGCGCGCGACGGCAGGGCGCACTTCCGTCCGGGCCGTGCAAGGAATATCCCTTCGGGCATGAGAAAATTCGGAAAGCACCTGCGTCCGCTTTGGCATCTCGAGGCGGACGGCACATTCCTCAATCACGGGTCGTTCGGCGCGTGTCCAAAGAGCGTCCTTGCCGCCCAGACGGCATGGCGCGAGACGATGGAACGCCAGCCGGACCAGTTCTTCCGACGTACCGTGTCACCGCTCAATCCGGACAACGCGCTGCGGCAAGGTGCAAAGCGGCTCGCAGCCTTCATGGGCACGACAGGCGACAAGCTCGCCTTCGTCGCCAACCCGACCGAGGCCGTCAACACGGTGCTGAAGGCGTTCCCGCTGAAGCCCGATGACGAGATTCTGGTGCTGGACTGCGTCTACAATGCCGTGCGGCTGTCGGTCGAAGAGAAATGCCGCGCCACGGGCGCGCGGATGGTGATGGCAATGCTGCCGATCCCCATGACTTCAAATGACGTTGTCGGGCATATCGCGGATGCGGTGACCCCGCGCACGCGGCTTGCCATCATCGACCATATCGCATCGGCGCCGGCGCTCGTCTTTCCGGTCGCCGAGATCACGCGGTCCCTGCAGGCCAAGGGCGTCAAGGTCATGATCGACGGAGCCCACGCCCTCGGGCAGCTTGACCTCAATCTCGACGAGATCGGGGCCGACTGGTACACGGCCACGGCCCACAAATGGTTCTATGCACCGAAAGGGTCTGCGTTCCTTCATGCCCGCAACCCCGGCGACATGCAGTTGCGGCCCCTCTCAGTCAGCCACTACTACAACGACCCCTTCCCGCTCTGCTTCGACTATGTGGGGACACGGGACGTGACGGCCTTCCTGACACTGTCCCCCGCCCAGGATTTCATCGAGCAATATGGGGCCGCGGAAATCCGGACCTGGCTGACAGGCCTGTCGCGCGCCGGCATCGAGCCCCTGTCGCGCATTGGGGCAACCCCGATTGCGCCGGACTCGATGTTCGCAGCCATGCGGGCCTTTCACCTTCCGCAACGCAGGCCCGTGGTTCCCGATGACGCCCAACAGTTGATCAATGGCTTCTGGGATACGCACCGCATCCAGGTCGCGGCCTCTGCCTATCAGGGCAAGCTGCTCCTGCGCCTTTCGGCCCAGATCTATGTCGACCTGGAAGACTATGCGCGCCTGACGGATGTGCTGGACCGGGTAGGCTGGCCCGGTCGCTAGCCGCGAAATGGCGCCCGGTGCTCAAGCCGCCGGGCGAATGTGGTGCGCTGCTGCGGCGGCGTAAACCCGTTCCGGCCGCTGAACCACCGCCGCCGTGAGATTGGCGAGGAACTGGTCCGTGCAAGCCTGCCACGAGTACTCGAGCGCGTAGCTTCGGCACCGCGACGGCGATGCGTGCAGGGCCTGCTCAATGGCAGACTTCAGGTTTTCGCTCATCGCGCCAACACCGGCCTCACGCCCCAGGACGTCCAGGGGCCCTTGCACGGGAAAGGCTGCCACGGGCACGCCGCACGCCAATGCTTCGAGCATCACAAGGCCGAACGTGTCCGTACGCGACGGGAAGACAAACACGTCACTTGCTGCGTAGTGAGCTGCGAGGTCGGCACCAAAGCGCGCGCCGGCGAAGCGAACGTCGGGAAAGCGCGCCTTGAGTTCCGCGAGCTGCGGGCCATCCCCGACAACGACCTTCGTACCCGGCAGCTCCAGGGACAGGAAGGCTTCCAGGTTCTTTTCGACGGCAACGCGGCCGACATAGAGGCTCACCGGGCGCGGCAGGTCAAAAAGCGACTTGGAGCCAGGCCTGAACAGGTTCGTGTCCACGCCGCGCGACCACATGCACAGATTTGAAAAACCCTTCGCGCGCAACTCGGACTCAAGGCTGGCCGTGGACACCATGGTCCTTGATGCCGCCTGATGAAACCAGCGCACGAGCCCGTAGGTCCACGAGGACGGAAGCGCCGTGCGCGCCTCGATGTATTCGGGAAATCGCGTGTGGAACGACGTTGTGAACGGCAGGCCACGTTCGACACAGACCTGACGCGTGGCGAGACCAATGGGGCCCTCGGTGGCAATGTGGATTGCATCCGGCGCAAAGGTGCTGACCAGGCCAGCGATGCGTGCCTTCGCAAACAGCGCCAGCCGGACTTCCGGATAGGTCGGCAAGGGTACGGTGGTGAAGCCATCGGGTGTCACGTAGCGTACATCGTGGCCCCGTGCCGTCAGCTCCCTGCCCGTTGCCTTCAGGGTCCGGACAACACCGTTGACCTGGGGCTCCCAGGCATCCGTCGCAATCAGGATCCGCATGCTGTCTGGTATCACCATTGCGCTTACTCCCTATTCTGCGGCCTGAAGGACCGCTGTCGTGTTCGGGACGGCGTGGACGATCTCCAGATCGGTCCAGTGGATGATCTCGAGCTTGCCGCTCTGGTCTTCTGCCAGGGCCGTGCAGCTTTCGACCCAGTCTCCGTCATTGCAGTAGAGGATCTTGCCGATCCGGCGCATCTCGGCCTTGTGGATGTGACCACAGACGACACCGTCGACACCGCGGCGCTCGGCCTCCCGGGCGACGGCATCCTCGAAGCGGCTGATATACTCGACGGCGTTCTTCACCTGCATCTTGAGCCAGCGCGAGAGTGACCAATAGGGCATTCCGAGGTGTCGGCGAACCCGCGCCACGAGGTCATTGAGGCGCAGCGCCAGCGCGTAGGCGCGGTCACCCGCGATAGCAAGCCATCGTGCGTAGGTCACGACGCCATCGAAGTGATCCCCGTGCATCACGAGAAGCTTTCGGCCGTCAGCGGTTTCATGGACTGCTTCGTAGGCGACTTCGACGCCTGCCAGACAGAAGCCCACATAGTCGCGCAGCGCCTCGTCGTGGTTCCCGGGGACATAGATGACCCGGGTTCCGGCTGCCGCCTTGTGCAGGATCTCGTCGATCACCGCGCTGTGGCTCGGGTTCCAGTACCAGGCACGCGACAGGCGCCAGCCATCCACAATGTCGCCGACGAGATAGAGAAGATCGCAGTCATTGTGCCGGAGGAAATCCAGCAGCAGGTCTGCCTTGCAGCCTCGTGTCCCCAGGTGAATGTCCGAGATCCAGATGCTGCGATGACGGCGTTTCTGACGGGGACGGACCATGACGGGCTCAGGGCGCGTGTTACTACGTCCCCGGATCAGCGGCAGAAGGAACCTGCTGCGCTCCGGCTTTTGTCCCTGTCCGGGATTTGCTGCCGCTCCCAAGTCAAACGTGACCATGTCAATCTCCCCGAAGACGCAGATCGTAATGCGGTGACACCCGAATCGGGCACAATCCGGCACTACCTGTGTGCTCCCTCGAAGTGACGGTTTGATGTCTGTTGAATGACCGATTTGTGCTGCAGCACAAGGCAAGGTTAATCACTTCCGGCGACGGCAGATGTGGGCGGCTTGCAGCGTTGATGTCGTCAAAAATTGTTGCCGATTAATGAAACCGAAAGTCGGTCCGTGGCATTCAGTTGCTTCACCGCATTCTCCCTCGACCGCAGCCCCGGAACCACCTGATGTCCACTTTCGTACTCATCCATGGCGCGTGGCACGGTGCGTGGTGCTGGGAGCAGGTCCGTCTCGAACTCAGCCGACTGGGTCACCGCGTCATCGCACCGGACCTTCCGGGTCTGGGCCAGGATACAACGCCGCTCGAAGGGCTCACGCTTGCAGGCTGGGCGGAACACGTGGCCGACATCATTGGCGGCTGTGACGAACCCGTTGTCCTCGTCGGACACAGCCGGGGTGGCGTCGTCATCAGCGAAGTGGCGGAGCGCATTCCTGATCGCATTTCAAGGCTGGTCTATCTGGCCGCCTTCCTCGTGCCCACGGGGAAGACCCTGACGGACATGCTGTTCCTCGACGCGGCGCGTGATGTTGCCCGGGACGCGATGGTGATGCAGCCCGACGGTATCTCGTCCATCATTCCGGCGGAGCGCGTGGCGGAACTCTTCTACAACACGACGCCGCCGGAACTGCAGGCGCGTGCGGCGGAAAGGCTGCGTCCCGAGCCGATGATGAGCTTCATGACGCCGCTCAATCTCACCGTCAGCGGTTTCGGGAGCGTCAGCCGGGCCTATGTCGAGTGCCTCCAGGACCGGGCGATCCCGATTGGCCTGCAGCGCGAGATGCAGCGCGCCCTGCCCTGCGCCCCTGTCATCACGCTCGACAGCGACCATTCCCCGTTCTACTCACAGCCAGCACAACTGGCTGCAGCCCTGCTGCAAACCTGCCTGGCTGCGCAGGCGGCCTGAGCGCGCACCCGTCGGCGGCTTCAGCACACAATTTCGGCAAGCCTGCACTGTTTGCCGGCTTTTCGGGGGCGGCCCCTTTGCTATAGAGGTTGCGCGCAGGAGAAGGCGGGGGGCGCATGCTTATCAAGCAAGGTGACTTTGAAGATGTACGGGTCCAGTCCCTTTTGAGACTGCACGTGGAAGGCATGCACGCCGCCTCTCCGCCTGGCACCTGCTTCGTGCTGGACCTCAGCGGGCTGCAGATCCCGGAGATCAGCTTTTTCACGGCATGGGGCGGAGACGACCTTCTCGGCATGGGCGCGATCAAGGACCTTGGCGACGGAACCGCCGAGATCAAGTCCATGCGAACGGATCCCCGGCATCTGCACAAAGGTGTCGGCGCGTTCGTGCTGGCGCACCTGCTGGATGTAGCGCGTGCAGGCGGATACAGACGCGTGAGTCTCGAGACGGGCACGGGGCCCACTTTCAATGCTGCCATTGCGCTCTATCTTCGCTCCGGTTTCCGCAAGGGCGAGCGCTTTGGTGACTATGTCGAGACCCAGTTCAACCAGTTCTTCCACCTTGACCTTGCTTGAGCACCCTCATCCTGCCGGCGCGTTGGCCGTTGGCAGCGACTTGAACCGCAGGTCTTCCTGATAGTCCAGCGGGCGCCGCGCCTGCATGCGTGTAGCGATGAAGACGATCGACACAACCAGGATCGCGACGAGCATGGCTAAAACAATCGTCTGCATCCTGCTTCGTGACATCATCAGGGCCTGGCTGTATCCTTGCAGATGGTAGCGGGATTGCGGAGAAAGCCCAATGGCGTATCAGGAACGCGGCGGTGGTGGTGGCGGACGTCCACGGCAACGCAATGTGCTGGGCGGCCTGCTCGAGCCCTGCGGTTTCGAACCCGTCACCGGCTTCTTCCGGGACGGGTGTTGCAACACGGCGCCTCAGGACTTCGGGTCGCATACAGTCTGCGCCGTCATGACGGCGGAGTTCCTCGCGTTTTCGAAAGCGCGCGGCAATGACCTTTCAACCCCTGTCCCGCAATACGGTTTCGCCGGGCTCAAGCCGGGTGACCGCTGGTGCCTTTGCGCGCCGCGCTGGCAGGAGGCCTTTCTGGCCGGCGCAGCGCCACACATCGTGCTGCGGGCGACGCAGGCGGGGGCCCTCGACCATGCGGACCTTGCGGATCTCAAGCGGTTTGCCATCGATCCCGAATGACCGCTTGCCCCGGGATCGTTAACGACAATCGGGGTTCCCCACGGAAACCATGGCGGACCAGTTTGACCCGCGTGGGGAATTTGACTAGCGTTGCCACCGTTTCACAACTGCAAGAGACGCGTTCGCGCGACGGCTAAAATATGAGCCAATTCAATGGTTTAATGAAGGGTAAGCGGGGCCTGATCATGGGCGTCGCGAATGAGCGGTCGATTGCCTGGGGCATCGCCAAGGCGGTGCATGACCAAGGCGGGGAGCTTGCCTTCACCTATCAGGGCGATGCGCTGAAGAAGCGCGTGGTGCCGCTCGCCGACAGCGTGGGCTCGAAGCTGGTCCTTCCCTGCGACGTGACCGAGAAGGGTTCCATCGACAGCGTCTTCGACGAACTGAAGAAGACCTGGGGCTCGCTCGACTTCGTCGTGCACGCCATCGCCTATGCGAACAAGGAAGAACTCAAGGGCCGTTACGTCGACACGAGCTTCGACAACTTCCAGCTCTCGATGAACATCTCCTGCTATTCGTTCACGGCCGTCGCACAGCGCGCCGAGAAGATGATGCCGAATGGCGGCTCGCTCCTCACGCTGACCTATCTCGGCGCCGAAAAGGTCATGCCGCACTACAACGTCATGGGTGTTGCCAAGGCCGCGCTGGAAGCCAGCGTGCGCTACCTCGCCGAAGACCTCGGCAAGCAGGCGATCCGCGTCAACGCGATCTCGGCGGGTCCGCTCAAGACGCTGGCCGCGTCAGGCATTGGCGACTTCCGTTTCATCCTGAAGTGGAACGAGCTGAACGCACCGCTGCGCCGCAACGTGACCCTGGAAGAAGTCGGTAACTCCGGCCTCTATTTCCTGTCCGATCTTGGCCGTGCCGTCACTGGTGAAATCCACCACGTCGACTGCGGCTACCACATGATCGGGCTGGCGGCGGTCGACAAGGTTCATGAAAGCGCACAGCTGCTGACGACGCTCTCGCCGCACGAATGACCCCCCACACGATCTATTTCGTGCGGCATGGTGAGACGCAGTGGAACATGGCGGGGCGCCTGCAGGGACGATCCGACAGTCCGCTGACGCCGCGCGGCCGGGAGCAGGCCGCCCGTAATGGCGAAGCGCTTTTGCAGGCCGTCCCCGACCTTCATAACCTGCATTTCGTGGCGAGCCCGCTCGGGCGTACGCGAACGACGATGGAAATCCTGCGCGAAAGCATTGGTCTTGCGCCGCACGAATACGAAATGGACGAGCGCCTGGCCGAGATGGGCTTTGGCGAGTGGGAAGGCCTGACCTGGCCGCATATCCGCATTCATCGCAGCGATGAGTGGACGACCCGCGAGCAGATGAAATGGACGCATGCGGCCAAGGGGGGCGAAAGCTTCCATGACGTCGCCCAGCGCCTGCGGGACTGGGTAGCCGGGATCGAGCGGGACATCGTCGTGGTCTCGCACGGGGCCGTGGGCCGCGTGCTGCGCGGGCTTTACCACCGCATGTCGGAGCTGGAAATTCCCGACCTTCCGAATATCCAGCAAGACTGCATTTACCGTTTCGCCAAAGGGTCGGAAGCGACGCTGTGAATGTCCGGCCGTTCGCGCTAGAACTGGCACCATGAGTCACAACACGTTTGGTCACCTTTTCCGTGTCACGACCTGGGGCGAAAGCCACGGGCCAGCGCTTGGCTGCGTTGTCGATGGCACGCCGCCCGGCATCGCGCTCACCGAGGCTGATATCCAGCCCTGGATGGACAAGCGCCGACCGGGAACCTCGAAATTCGTCACCCAGCGCCAGGAGACCGATGTCGTGCGGATCCTCTCGGGCGTGTTCTCGGACGAGCACACATCTGGTCAGGTCACGACAGGCACGCCGATCGCGCTGCATATCGAGAATGTCGATGCGCGCTCGAAGGACTATTCCGACATCAAGGACAAGTTCCGGCCCGGCCACGCGGACTACGCCTATTTCATGAAGTACGGCGTGCGTGACTATCGCGGCGGCGGTCGGCAGTCGGCACGCGAGACGGCGGCGCGTGTTGCGGCCGGTGCTGTTGCACGCAAGGTGCTTGCGCATCTCGTGCCCGGTGGCGTTCGCATCCGTGGCGCGCTGGTCCAGATGGGGCCTCATCGCATTGACCGGGAGAACTGGGACTGGGATGTCGCAGAACAGAACCCCTTCTGGTGCCCGGATGCGAAGGCAGCCACTGCGTGGGAAAGCTATCTTGAAGGTGTTCGCAAGGCCGGTTCGTCCTGCGGCGCCATTATCGAAGTCGTCGCCGAGAATGTTCCGGCGGGCCTTGGTGCGCCGATCTATGGCAAGCTCGATACAGAGCTCGCGGCGGCCATGATGTCCATCAACGCGGTCAAGGGCGTCGAAGTCGGTGACGGCTTCGCCTCAGCGGCGCTGTCGGGCGAGCAGAATGCCGACGAGATGCGCGTGCAGGATGGCCGCCCGCATTTCCAGTCCAATCACGCCGGTGGCGTGCTGGGCGGCATCTCCACGGGCCAGGACATCGTCGTGCGCTTTGCGGTGAAGCCCACCTCGTCCATCCTCACGCCGCGCCAGACGATCACGCGCGACGGGCAAGACGCCGACATCCTCACCAAAGGTCGCCATGACCCGTGTGTCGGGATCCGGGCGGTACCCGTGGGTGAGGCGATGATGGCGTGTGTGCTTGCGGATCATTTGCTGCGGCACCGGGGACAGGTTGGGTGAGAAGCCGGTGAAGTCGAACAAGAAAGATCGACAACGGTCGGCCCGAAGACAGAAGCGACGGGCCGAGCACGCTGCCGCACAAAAGACATCTCAAGAAGCAAAAGAGCAGTACGGCGTGCTTGATGCCGTCGTTGATCAGGCTGCCAACGCAGCAATTGACGCGGTCGTTGAGGCTGTGGGCAATCTTGTTCCTGACTAGCTTGTGAGCCTGCACTTCCGATGCTGGAAAGCGTTGAGGTGACATCCTAAAGATGCAGAGAGGCGCCTGCTTTCTGACCAAACATCATATTTCGCCTTGAGTGTCGCTCGACACTCTGCAGACTTTTCAGTATCGACGCGTATACAAATCAGGCCGGACAGATGAGCGTCTATCGTAGCAAGACATTCACCAGCGGGAACAGCCAGGCGATCCAGCTACCGAAGGAGATTGCCTATGGTGACGATGTCGAACTGATCATCGTTCGCTCGGGCGAGGTTATCACGATCTATCCGGTAGCCTACTCGCTGGAGGAGATGGTCGCGCGGCTGGAGTCGCTCCCGCGGCCGCCGACAATTGAACCACGGGATGTGAACGCACTACCGGAACGGCAGTGAAAGGAAGCGGAATTCGGACCATATCCGGAACTTGCACAGCAATGACTTCAGTGTATTGTCCGGCCCAATGGAACATATTCTCATGTCTCCTCGGGGACAGCTTGGCTGAAGCCCTCACCTCATGACACTCCGGTCCGCATATCCATTTGCCGTGCGCTTCGTGCTGCGCGAGGCACGGCTGATCGTTCCCTGGGGTGAGCCGCCGGATCTCAGCCTGGGATGGTTTGGCCTGTCCGATGGTGCCTTTTGCATCGAAACCAGTGACGGCCTGCTTCTGGACTATCGCGACGATCACGATGACGGGCTGGATGTCTCCTGGTGCACCTATGCGGTGTGCCGCCTGTGGGAGGACATGCTGGGCTGGCAGCCGCATGCGCTGGAAGTCGTGCCATCCGATGTCCTGACGCGCTTTCTGCCGTGGCTGGACAGCCCGGCGTCACTGGAACCTCCGGTCGACGACGAGCAGGCGGAAGCCTGGTTCGACGTCCAGAACTGGTGGGGAGACCGGCAGCTTGACCTCGGCTATCTCCGCAACGCCCCTTTCCTGCATGCCTGGCGTGACGGGGACATGGTTCATGTACGCTGGCGCTGCCGGGAACCGCTGGCGGCGATGTGTCCCTTCACGGTGTGGCGCAGCCAGAGCCGCGTGCCGGCCGCGGCCTTCTCGACGGCCATCAACAATTTCAGCCGCGATTTCCTTGCGCAGATGAGAACGCGTAGCCAGGCCATTCTCGACAATGGCTGGACGGGCGCTGCGTGTACGATTGATCCGGCGGGGTTGCTGCGGGAGCAGGAAGACCGCGAGCGCATCGCCGCGCACGCCTATACGCCGCCGAAGACCGACTGGGACAATGTGCGGCGGATGCTGGATGTGCTGGGGTTGTGACGCGCGGGTGAAAGAAAGATTTTCACGCGAACGCGCGAAAAGAACGAATGCGCGAACAGGGCGCTCTCCCCCAAATCGTGACAGCGATTAGGGGGAGTGGGTCAGCAAAGCTGACCCGAGGGGGGCAGCGCCCGCTTTTGAAAACTGTCACCCATTGGCCGCCGAATCCAGACACCACAAAGTATGGCGCCGCCCCCCTCGGTCACTTCGTGACCACTCCCCCAAAGTGCTGCCGCACGTTTGGGGGAGAGTTCAGTGCTTACTTCCGGAACGCCACGACCTTGGACAGGAATGCGGGTGTTGAGGTTGACTGGACGAGGCCTGCGGCGGTGCAGGCGTCCTTGATGTTCCAGTCGAGATAGCTTGGATAATAGGGCTCGTGGAAGGCCTGGGGGAAGAACTCGGTCAGGGCTTCGAAGCCGGGGGTGTCGCCGGGCTGTATGGAGTCGACGAATACGAAGAGGCCGCCGGGCTTCAGGACGCGC
Source organism: Micropepsaceae bacterium (assembly GCA_044375275.1). GTDB lineage: Bacteria > Pseudomonadota > Alphaproteobacteria > Micropepsales > Micropepsaceae > SZUA-430. The sequence continues at coordinate 16,628 of JBILMZ010000059.1, forward strand.
GCGATTTCCTTCACGACCACGGGGC
>JBILMZ010000241.1:0-4969 GCA_044375275.1 Micropepsaceae bacterium
ACGTTGGGCACCAGGCCTATCCGCACAAGATCCTGACGGGCCGTCGGGACCGCATCCGCACCCTGCGCCAGGGCGGAGGCCTTTCAGGCTTCACCAAGCGCAGCGAGAGCGAGTACGACCCGTTCGGTGCCGCGCATTCGTCGACGTCGATTTCGGCCGGCCTCGGCATGGCCGTTGCGCGCGACCTGAAGAACGAAAAGCGCAACATCGTCTGCGTGATCGGCGACGGCGCGATGTCGGCCGGCATGGCGTACGAAGCCATGAACAACGCCGGCGCCTCGCGCACGCGCCTAACAATCATCCTGAACGACAACGACATGTCGATCGCGCCGCCAGTTGGCGGCATGAGCGCCTACCTGTCCCGCGTCGTGTCATCCTCAACCTACCAGACGCTCCGCAATTTCGCGAAGCAGCTGGCGCAGAAGATGCCGCACTTCGTCGAGGACACGGCCCGCAAGGCCGAACGCTACACGCATGGCCTCGCGATGGGCGGCACCATGTTCGAGGAACTGGGCTTGTACTATGTTGGTCCGATCGACGGTCACAACATGGACCACCTGCTGCCAGTGCTGCAAAACGTCCGCGACGCCGATATCGACCGCCCGATCCTCGTTCACGTGGTGACAAAAAAGGGCAAGGGCTATGAGCCGGCGGAAAACTCCGCCGACAAGTATCATGGCGTGGTGAAGTTCGATGTCATCACGGGCGCGCAAAAGAAAAGCGCATCCAACGCGCCGTCCTACACGAAGGTTTTCGCCGACAGCCTGATCGCCGAGGCCGAAGTCGATGACAAGGTCGTCGCCATCACGGCCGCCATGCCGTCCGGCACCGGTCTCGACCTGTTCGAGAAGCGCTTTCCCAAGCGCTGCTTCGACGTAGGCATCGCCGAGCAGCACGCGGTGACCTTTGCCGCCGGCCTCGCCACCGAAGGCCTGAAGCCTTTCGCGGTGATCTACTCCACGTTCCTTCAGCGCGGCTATGACCAGGTCGTGCACGATGTGGCCATCCAGGGCCTTCCCGTGCGCTTCGCCATGGACCGGGCAGGGCTCGTCGGCGCAGACGGCGCCACGCATGCAGGATCTTTCGACACGACATACCTGGCATCGCTGCCCGGCTTCGTGGTCATGGCGCCATCGGACGAACTTGAACTTCGCAACATGGTCGCAACCCAGGTCGCCATTGATGACTGCCCGTCGTCGGTACGCTATCCGCGCGGCGAGGGTGTCGGCATCGAGCTTCCTGCCAAGGGCACGGTGCTCGAGATCGGCAAGGGCCGCATCGTGCGCGAAGGGTCAAAGATCGCGATCCTGAGCTTCGGCACGCGCCTCGCTGAATCGCTGCGGGCGGCGGACGACCTGATGGCACGCGGTCTGCCGACAACGGTCGCCGATGCACGCTTCTGCAAGCCGCTCGACGAAGACCTCATTCGCCGCCTCGCGGCCAACCATGAAGTCCTCATCACGATCGAGGATGGCGCAATCGGCGGCTTCGCAGCGCACGTCATGCAGTTCATGGCCAATGCCGGCCTGTTTGACAGGGGATGCCGCTTCCGCGCCATGACCCTGCCGGACATTTTCATAGACCACGACACGCAACAGAAGCAGTACGACATCGCGGGGCTCAACGCCCAGCACATCGTCAGCACCGCACTGAGGGCGCTCGGCCGCGAAGTCACGAGCATTCTCCACGCCTGACATCAGGGCACTCCAAATGAACTTGAATGCCGCCGAAAGCTTCAGCGCCTCCTATGATGAGGCGCGCGCCCGGTTTCTCGAAGCCGCCAGGAATGCAGGCGGTGCGCTCGAGCGTATCGCACATCCTGAGCGCGGACCTGATGGGAAGGATCTCTCGACCGACCTCGCCTGGTGGGGCCCGAAGGACGCCGAACGGGTGCTGGTCCTCATTTCAGGAACGCACGGCGTCGAGGGATATTGCGGGTCGGGCGCGCAGGTCGACTGGCTGCGCCGCGGCGAGATTGGCGGAGTACCTTCCGGCACCGCCGTGCTGATGATCCACGCGATCAACCCCTTTGGCTTCGCCTGGAATCGGCGGGTGACGGAAGACAATGTGGACCTCAACCGCAACTGGATCGACTTTGGCGCGCCGCTGCCGGAGAACCGTGACTACGTGACGTTGGCCGACGCCGTGTGCCCGCCTGAATGGAGCGAGGAGGCGCAAAGGCAGAGCCTCGGCACGATGATGCAGTTCGTCCAGTCACGCGGCATGCCCGCCTACCAGCAGGCGATCTCGGGTGGACAGTATACCCATCCGGCGGGCCTGTTCTTTGGTGGTGCAGGACCAACATGGTCGCGGCGTACGCAGACAGAGATTTTCAGGGACAAGCTCTCCAGGGCTTCGAAAATCGCCATCATCGACTATCACACGGGCCTGGGCCCCTGGGGTTTTGCAGAGAAGATCGTGCCGGTCCCCACCGAGAGCGACGTGTTCAGGCGCGCGCGCTCCTGGTTCGGTGCCAGCGTCACCTCGCCCGTATCCGGCACGTCGACTTCCGCCGACATCGCGGGCGATGGCCTCAGCGCCGCCGTTGGTCTCCTGCGTCACGCTGAGCTCACCTGCGTCGCGCTCGAATACGGAACCAAGCCGGTGATGGACGTGCTGAACGCACTGCGTGCCGACGCCTGGCTGCATCGCCACGGCGATGTGCGCTCGCCCGAAGGGCGCAGGATCAAGCAGCAGGTGCGCGACGCCTTTTACGGGGACACCGACGACTGGAAGGGCATGGTCGCTGGCCAGTCGCTGATGACCTGCCGCGAAGCCCTCAGGGGCTTGCAGGAATGAAAGCCCGCATCGCCGCAAGACAAGTGGCGCCCCCTTCCGCAACGCAAGGGGGCAGTCTAAAAAGCACCCAGAAACCCGGACCACTGAAAACCATGACAGGCAATTTCAACCTGACCCAATTCTCGTGACGGCATCGCACCCGGACAGCACCCTTCACATCCTGCGCGTCAGTCACAAGGGCGACGGCGAGACGGCCGATGGCACTTTCGTGCCCTACACGCTGGAAGGGGAGGAAGTCGCGATCGAGCAGGACGCCGACGGCAGCAACCTCATCCGCATCGTCAAGCGAAGCCCGCATCGCGTCGAGCCCTCCTGTCGCCACTTCGGCATCTGCGGCGGTTGCTCCCTCCAGCACATGGAAGCCAGCGTCTATCGCGACTGGAAGCGCCAGCAGGTCATCATCGCGCTCGAGCAGCGTGGCCTGACCGGTATCAATGTCGAGCCAGTCATCGCCATCGCGCCCGGCACCCGCCGCCGCGCCTCCATGTCAGCCCGAAGGACCAGCGACAGTGTGGTGTTGGGCTTCCACGAGCGCGGCAGCCACTTCATCGCGGACATGGAAATGTGTCCGGTCCTTCACCCGGATCTGCTGAAGATCGTCCCCCGCCTGCGGGGCGCGCTCGCCGAGGAATTGCCCGACCGCGGCTCCAGCGAGATCATGCTGACGCTGACCGATACGGGCATTGACGCCTTCTTCGCCATTCCCGGCCTGAAACTGAACCGTGACCAGCGCGCGCGCTTTGCCATGCTCGCCGATCGCCTGCGCATCGTGCGGCTGACCATCAACGGCGAGATGATCCTGCAGTCCGCGCCGCCCGCCATGACCTGGGGCCCGGCCTCGGTTGAAATCCCCGCCGGCGTCTTCCTGCAGGCGACACGCGAGGCGGAAGCCACCATGCTCGCCCACGTCAGTGAAGACCTCGCCGGGGCGAAAAAGGTCGCCGACCTCTTCAGCGGCTGCGGCGCCTTCACGCTGCCGCTGGCCAGGGCGCACGCCGTGTCGGCCTATGACAGCGAAACGGACGCCATCACTGCCCTCGGCAACGCCCTCCGCGCGACACAGGGCTTGAAGCCGACATTGGCCGAGCGCCGCGATCTCTTCCGCCGCCCGCTCCTGAAGCACGAGCTCGACGCGTTCGACGGCGTGGTGATCGACCCGCCGCGCGCCGGTGCCCGCTCGCAGGTCGAGCAACTCGCGACCTCGAAAGTGCAGCGCATCGCCTCCGTCTCCTGCAACCCGGCGACTTTCGCCCGCGACGCGCGTATACTCGTCGACGGCGGCTACCAGCTCAAAGTCGTGCGGCCCATCGACCAGTTCCTCTGGACGCCCCACATCGAGCTGACGGCGCTGTTCGAACGAACGTGAGGCGTTATGGCCAACGAGATCTCGCGCACCCTTTATCGCCTGACCCAGTCCGCCCGCGTGGCCTGGTTCGGGGGGCACCACATTCTCGCCAACCGGCTCGGCCGCAAGACGGCCTTCGCCGAGCAGGGTGTGAAGGTCGAGAACGACTACCCGAACCGCCGCCTGTTCCTCGGTGAAATGCAGAGGCTGTTCGAGCGCGACTGGAAGAACATCGAGGATGGCCTCTACGCGGCGCCGGCCGCCCTCGACCGCGGTGCCGTAAGCGCATTGCGCAACTCCATCGACTTCCTGCGTGACGTGCCCGAAGTCGCCCGCCGCCGCCGCGACCACGTCCACGACGAAGTGAAAGCCGAAGAGCCGCGCCAGGGCATGCCCGACTACTACATGCAGAACTTCCACTTCCAGTCAGGAGGCTGGCTGACGGAAGACTCCGCCAAGCGCTACGACTTCCAGGTCGAGACGCTCTTCGGCGGCACGGCCGACGCGATGCGCCGCCAGGCCCTCGTGCCCATCGCCGAGTACATGAAGGGCAGGGACCAGCGCACGCTGAACCACATCGACGTCGCGACCGGCACAGGCCGCTTCCTGACATTCGTGAAGGACAACTGGCCCAAGCTGAACGTCACCGCGCTCGATCTCTCCGACGCCTACCTGAAGCATGCCCGCAAGGAACTGAAAGCCTGGCGCGACGTGCGCTTCCTCGAGGGCAACGCCGAAGCCATGCCGCTGCTCGATGCCAGCCAGGACATCGTCACGTGCATCTATCTGTTCCACGAACTGCCACCCGACATACGCCCCGTGGTC
>JBILMZ010000242.1:0-4943 GCA_044375275.1 Micropepsaceae bacterium
AGCGGCCTTCGTGCAGGGTCAGGCGGGCGCTGCGCTCGCCCGTCACTTCCAGATCGGCCGGCAGCAGAGGCGTGGTTTCTTCGTCGAGCATCAGCGTGCCGGCCGCGAAGCTAGCGGTCTCATTGCCCTTCAAGGGGCGGTCCAGTCCCACGACATAGCGCTTGGGGACGTGGTGCTTGGGCGAGATGATGCGGTGGAGCAGTTCGCCGTCATCCGTGAGCAGGATGAGGCCCGAGGTTTCCTTGTCGAGACGGCCAATGGTCGAGAGCGCCGGGTCCCTCAGCCTCCAGCGCTCCGGCAGCAGTTCGTAGATCATGGCCCCCGTTTCCTTGCGTGAACAGGTCACGCCCAACGGCTTGTGCAGCATGAGGACCATGCCAGGTAGCGGGTCGAGTTCCTCGCCCTGCACCTTCAGGCGCGCTGGCAAGTCGGCCTCGAGTTTCACGCGCTGGCTCTCGTCCTTCACGACTGCGCCATCAAGTGTCAGCCAGCCGGCCTTTGTGATCCTGCCGATCTCGCGGCGCGAGCCATAGCCCAGGTTCGCCAGCAGGCGGTCGAGGCGCGCCGTTTCCACGGGCTTGATCATTTAAGCGCCCTGACGACCTTGAAGCCCTCGGCCTCCGTCACGGTCGTGACGTTCCTGAACCGCGCCTTCAGCACGGCTTCGTAAGGCAAATGGCGATTGGCGGTGAGCCAGAGCACGCCACCTTTGCGCAGCGCCTCGGCGGCGCGGCCGATGAGGGTGATGCCGAGGTTCTGGTCCTCGATGCCCGCGCGGTGGAAAGGCGGGTTCATGACGATGGCGTCGAGATCGCTCACCCCTGCCCCTTTGGCCGCAAGATCGATCCAGACCGCCTTGAAGCGCGGATCGCGGATGTTCGCGCGCGCGGCGGCGACGGCCCTGCGATCGAGGTCGTAGCCGGTCACGGCGGTCACCTCGGCGCTGCGCAGAACTGCCAGCGAGAGAAGTCCGTAGCCGCAGCCGAAGTCGCCGATGCGGCCGTGGAGTTCGGGCAGCACCTCGATCAGCACCGCCGAACCGATGTCAAAACGGTCCCAGCTGAAAAGACCTGGCTGGCTCGACAGGTTCAGTTCCGGCACAAAGCGCAGCGCGCCATCTTCGATGGCTTCATCGATACCCTGCAGGGCTGCCGGACGCTTGCCCGTACAAATGCGGTGATGGTGTTTGGGCTGGTCGGTGACCTCAACGCCAAAGGCCTCAAGCTCATCCGCCAGCCGCGAGCCGCCTCTGTCCTTGAGGGCGAGAACAACCAGTGGCGCGCCCACGCGCAGCGCCCGAAGTGCAAGCGCGATCTCGTGGCGCCGCTCGACCGTGTTGGGCGGCGCGCGCATCACGAGGCCATCGCAGCTTTCAGGTTCCAGCGCATCGAGGCTCTCGGCCCCCGGCACCAGCGGGGACACCTGCATGCTGCCTGGAACGATGTCGGCCAGGTCGTTCGGGACGTCGCCATAAAGAAGGGTCTTCATCATGGCGGGAACATAGACGCGACCCGCGCGCGCGACCATGGCGAAAGCTGTCTCACCCCTGGTGTCGGGGCTAGCGCTTCCGCGGCAGGACCCTGTCCAGCAGCACCGCCATGGCGGGCAGGATGGTAATGGCGCCCAGCGCATTCACCAGCACGAGGAAGGCGAGCAGCCAGCCCATGTCGGCCTGGAACTTGAGGCCTGAGAACGCCCAGCAGCCAACGCCCAGGGCGATGGTGAGCGCGGTGTAGACCACCGCCGCGCCCTCTTCCTGCATCGACTTGGTGAAGGCGTCCGTCATTGCCATGCCCTGGTGCAGGTGCACCTCGATGCGCTGGTAGAGATAGAGCCCGTAGTCGACGCCGATGCCGATAGCCAGCACGAAGATCGGTAAAGTGGAGACCGTCAGTCCGAGTCCGAGCCAACTCAGCAGCCAGAGGCCGAGGGCGTTCGCAACGGCCAGCGGCGCCACGCAGCACGGCACGGCGCGCCAGTCCCGCAAGGCTGCGAAGATGAGGATCGAGATCACCCCTAACGCCAGCAGCGGCGCCGTGACCCGCGCCTCGCGGACGGCGTCGTTGATGGCATGCAGGACGCCGCCATTGCCGGTGGCCAGATGGAACGTGACACCCTTCATGCGATTTCCAGCGACGAAGGTCTCGGCAGCGTCTGCCACGCGCCGCAGCGTCTCGTCGTTATGGTCGGTGAGGTAGATCGCCAGCGTCATGATGGAACAGTCCGCATTACGCAGGCCGGTCGTGTCGGGAATGGCCGCCGTGGTGACGGCCAGTACGTCGGTCACCCGCGGCAGGACGCGCCACTTGAGGCTTCCCTCCTGCAGGATCGAGTAGACGAACCGCGAGGCTTCCGGCAGGGACATGACGGACTTCACGCCTGGAACGCCGCGCATGTGGACGCCAAAGCGTTCGATGAGCCCCATCACCTCGTAGTCGACGCAGGCGTCCACCGGCGCCTCTGCGACCACCACGAACGTGTCGAGGTCGAGCGCATAGTCCTTCGTGATCGCCTGGGCATCGACATTGTAACGGTCGCCTTCCCACAGTTCCTGGACGCCGGGGCGCTGGTGGCCGACGCCCACATCCTGCGCGTTCCACACGGCCAGCGCTGACAGCACCACGGCGACGATGAGCACGCCGATGGCGGGCCCGGGGCGCGCGTCACGGGAGAAGGCGGCCATGAAGCGCTCGCGCCCGCGGGCGAGGCTGCGCTCCTGCTCGATGCGAGCCGGGCTGAACTCCACGTAGCTGATCGCCAGCGGAAGCATGACGAGATTGGAGAGAAGCTTCAGGCCCATGCCGACCAGGGCGATGATCGCGAGGTCCGAGACGAAGGGGATCGGCATGAGCAGCAGCGCCGCAAACCCGACCATGACGGTCACGATGGCGAAGAAGCCGGGCATGAGCAGCCGACGGAACGTGCGCCTTGCCGCCACTTCCGAACCATTGCCGTGAAGCACCGACGAGAGGAACAGGTTCAGCTGCTGGATGCCGTGGGAAACGCCAATGATGTAGACGAGGAACGGTATGACGAGCCCCAGCGGATGCAGCCGCAATCCCAGCAGCGGGATCAGCGCCAGCATCCATACGACCGAGGCGGCCGAGCACAGCACGGTGGCGATCGTCAGCCGTGCCGAGCGGCAATAGAACCAGACCGCTGCGGCGTTCAGCAGGAAGGCCAGCACAAAGTAGAAGATGACATTGACCGCCTCGTCCGAGATGTCACCGACGAACTTGGTGAAGCCGATGATGCGGATGCTGATGCCGTCTCTTTCGAAGCGCTCGCGGATCTTCTTCTCGAGCGCCGTCGCGACGGCAATGAGATCGGTGGGCTTGCCGTCCGGCATGACGGGCGCGACCGAGGCGTGGATCATCGCCGATCCGGAATCGAGTGCGAACAGGCGCCCCTGGTACCCGCCCTTGTAAGCGTCGTTCCGGATCTGCTGGACGTCGGCCGGGCTCAACTGGTCGACGACCATGGTCCCGGGGATGAGCTGGCGCCCTTCAACCGCGCCTTCGGTGGATTGGTAGAAGAGCGTGTTGGGCGTCCAGAGCGAGGCCACGGATTCGGGTGAGATGCCCGGAAGGAAGCCGACCTCCTGCGTCACCTCGTAAAGCTTGCGCAGGAAGGCCACGTTCCAGATCGTTCCCTTCTCGGTCTCGACGACGATCTGCAGTGCATTGAGGCCGGCAATGCGGTCGCGGAATTCGAGTGCCGTCTGGGCGTATGGGTGACCGGACGGCAATTGCCGCTCGATCTCGGTATCGAACTTGAGGGTACTGGCCACCCAGGTTGAGACGACTGTCAGCAGGACGAAAAGGGCCAGCAGAGCGCGCCTGTGACCAAACATAAACCGCTCAACGGTATCCAGCACCCTGCCCTCGCGCCCCTGTGATTTGGGGACAGTACGTGATGCAGTTCGAAGGGTCCATTACGCGTTCGTGTTGCAGGTGCGAACGCGTATGTGTTTCGCGCGCGCCATTCACGACGCACCATGCGGTATCGCATTGCTTCGCCAGGTTGCATCCATGCGACATGGGTGGTGGACACGTGCACCACTCACTCGGGGTCAACTGCCTTGACCCGACGGAACCAGCGTGGATAGTCTAGCGTGACTTGCCGACCGCAAGAAGGTGATCTGGAGGAGGTCCAACTCCAGTTGATGGCATTGTTCCAAAATGATTTTGGAATGTTTGAGGGGATGGACCATGAAGAATTTCGCATTGCATCACGCCGTGGTGGCAGCGAGCGTCATTGCGCTCTGCAGCCCGGCTTTGGCTGACACCCGCGGGTCGGCCCGTCAGGAAACCAATCAGCAGGCAAGCGAGCAGGCCAGCCCGCCAGCGACGGCAAAAGCTCCCGAACGATACAGGTTCTATATTCGTCAGGGTGCGACTGCCGAGTATCGTGGCAAGAAAAATCCCCTGGCCACCAATGTTCCAAATGTCATCCGGGGCGCCGACCTCTACAATGCCAAGTGTGCCTCGTGCCACGGATTGCTCGGCTTCGGCAATGGCGCTGCAGGCAATGCGCTCAGTGTGCGCCCGGCTGATCTTGCCTGGTCCCTTTCAAATCCGGATCTCAAGGATGACTTTCTGCTCTGGACGATTGCAGAAGGTGGAGCCCCATTCGGTTCAAGCATGCCCGCCTACAAGTCCGAACTGAGGGAAGGTCAGATCTGGGAAGTCATCACGTACATGCGCGCCGCGTTTGAAGGGCGCGAAGCCCGGGCTCCGTCAGTGTCGGGTACGCAACAAGCCTTGGCGCGCTAGATTTCTTGAACCGGAGCGGCGGCATGGGGCGGCGGGAACCCGGTCCGGGATAACTCCCTTGCATGTCCGCCTCCCCCTCCGTCTGCGCCTCGCGTGCCGCGACGCGCAGCCACCTCGCCCCGCTGAAGCGGGAAGTTTGCAGAATTATCGATCTGTGATTCAGTTTTT
>JBILMZ010000243.1:0-4895 GCA_044375275.1 Micropepsaceae bacterium
TCACCAGTTCAGCGATTTGGGGACACCCTTGAGGAGTTCGGCCAGGCGCCGGCGCGTGCCGCCTGTTGTTCCCTTGGGCAGGTCCGCAGCCGGAAAGAACCGTGCCTCGGCAATCTCGAGGAGCCGGGCCTTGCCCTCGATGCGGTCCCATTCCCGCACAAGATAGAGGCCGATATGGTCTGACTTGTTTTCCGTCAGGCTGAGATAGATCCCGTGAAGGAGCGGTTCGCCGCGCGCCTCCAGAAGCGCCTCCTCGCGCAACTCGCGCGCAGCCGAATCGGCCATGGCCTCGCGCCGGTCCACGGCCCCGCCTGGAAAGTGCCAGCCGGGCGCGTAGGTATGGCGGACCAGCAGGACATTGTCCTGACCGTCCAGAACCGCCACGCGCACGCCCAGCGTGAGTGGCCAGCGCCCGCGCCGGGACGCCTTCAGCGCGCGATTGTAAAGGGAGGTCGCCGTGCCGACCGTGCGGCTCAAAATCGTGGTCATGATTGCCTCTGAACGATTCTGTTAATGCGCAATAAACACTGTTCAGTAAAGCGTCCCTAACCCGATGCCCCTACGCTGCCGCATTGGATTTTCTCTGAACTGGGGATGGGACATGTCGATCAACACGAACCGCGCTGAAGCCAGGAGCCTCTTCGCCTTCGCCCGGCGCGTCCTTTCGGGCAACGAGGAACCGGCACCACCGCCGGCCGAACCGGTAGACATCCGCTCGGGTATCGATCGCGCCCTGCGCCTGACCCGCCGCACGCCGGCAACGCCCAAGACCGTTGAAGAAGCCGCCGCCCGCGCCGTCTCGGCAGTGGAAGGCACCCTGGTCGCCATCGACACGATCCACGACTATCTCCGCGAAGCCCTCGACCTCACCGGCGCCGCGCTGGCCGCCCCCGACGCCACGAAGCGCGCCATGATCGCCGACCGCTACGAGGAACTTCGCTCCCGCATTGACACGGTCGCCGCCGGCGCCGTCTTCGAAGGCGTCAACCTGATCGACAGCGGCCGCGACTCGATCGAGATCAAGCTGCCGGCCGCCGGCGAACCGCGCCACTCGATCGGCCACATCACGCTGGTCGCGGGCGAGCGCGGCCTGTCACTGAAGGCACCTTCGGAACTGTTCTCGTCCAATGACGAGATCGAGGTCGCCCGCCACACGCTCGTGGCCGCAAGGGAACGCCTGGCGCGCGCCGCCGAGACCTTCCTGAACCAGGCCAGCGTGCTGGCTCCCCATCTGGGAATGAACCAGTCGAACTGAAGCCCGCGCTTCTCTTTCGCGCCGCCATCTCCTAACCTGCCTCCCTTCATCGAGAGGGTGGCATGACAGCTCAACAGGCAAACGCAGACCAGATCGCTTACTGGAACGGCGTCGCAGGACAGAAATGGGTCACGGCCCAGGACCGCCTCGACACGATGCTGGCGGCATTCTCCGACAGGCTCCTCGCCGAAGCCAGCACCCGCCCGGGCGAACGCGTGCTCGACATTGGCTGCGGCTGTGGTGCCACTACGCTTTCCCTGTCGAAAGCGGGCGCTATACCAACCGGCCTCGATGTCTCCGAACCCATGCTGGCCCGCGCCCGCCACCGCGCACCCGATCTTGAATTCCTCGAATCCGACGCCGCGACACATGACTTCAAGGCGCAGTATGACCTGCTCGTCTCGCGCTTCGGCGTCATGTTCTTTGCCGATCCCGACAAGGCCTTCCTCAACCTCCGCAAGGCCCTCAAGCCGGGAGGTCGCCTCGTCTTCGCCTGCTGGCGCGACTGGCGCGAGAACGAATGGGTCCGTGTCCCCATATCAGCCGTTCGCCCCCTCCTGCCGCCCCAGCCACAACTCGGCCCCGAGGACCCGGGCCCCTTCTCCTTCGCCGACCTCGCCCGCGTACGACGCATCCTGTCCTTTGCCGGTTTCGACCAGATCACCTGCAAGCCCTTCGACACGCCGATGGTGCTGGGAAGCACGCTCGACGACGCCATCGCGCATGTCTCAGAGATCGGGCCCGTCTCCCGCATGCTGACGGACGCGACACCCGACCAGCGCACGCAGGCCGTAGCCGCCCTTGCGCAGGCCATGCAGCCCTTCGCCGGCAAGTCACCCGTCGCAATGGGTGGCGCCGTGTGGATTGTTTCGGCAAAGGCGTGACACCATGAACCAGAGCGAATTCGAAGATCTCATCAAGCGCTTCACGGATGCCGCCAGCGCCGGTGACGGCAAGGCCTTCGCAGCCTGCTTCACGCCCGACGGCGTCTACAACGACTACATCTACGGCCCCCATACGGGCCGCGAGTCCATCGCCGACATGCTGGTGAACCTTTTCCATCGCGACGCCGGCAATTACGACTGGCGCATGTTCGACCCCGTCTGCAGGGGCGACACGGGCTATGCGTGGTCACTTTCGAATTTCACCTCCACGATCCCCGCATTCCAGGGACGCGATGTCGTGATCGACGGCATGAGCCGCTTTCGCCTCAAGGACGGCCTGATCGCCGAGTATTGGGAAAGCGTGAACGGCGGCGTCGCCATGGTCCAGCTGGGCGTCGAATCTCCCCGGATCGAGAAGGTCCTGAAGCGCTGGGCCGGCTGGTTGCGCGCGCGCCCCGAGGTCCAGGCCTATCTCGGGCGCAAACCCGGCACCTGAAGTTAACGGGGGCTTAAGACTTCTCTGGCGTGTGCTTCAACGATCTTTAAGCGCTGGAAGGCATACTGCAGCCAACAAGAAACAAATCTGCGCGCCCGATCGCGTGGGACAACACTCGGCGTGGCTGTTCATGTTCCAGATTGGTGGAGTAATCTTCGTATTCGTAACCGTGTTTGGCGGTTACATGTGGGCTGGTGGAAAGTTCGACGTGATCCTCCACTCCCTGCCCTACGAAGCGACAATGATCATCGGCGCCGCAATCGGCGCCTTGCTGATCTCCTCCAGCAGCACTAGCCTCAAGGCAACACTGGGCTCCACGGGCAAGATCCTGTCCGGCTCGAAGTGGAAGCAGAAGGACTACACGGAGCTCTTGTGCCTGCTCTTCACGCTCACGAAGACAATGAAGTCCAAGGGCATGATTGCCCTTGAGCAGCACATCGAGAAGCCCGAAGAGTCCAACATCTTCAAGCACTACCCGCGCATCATCAAGGACCACTTCGCCGTCGACTTCATCTGCGACACGATCCGCATGATGACCATGAGCCTCGAGGACCCCCATCAGGTCGAGACAGCGATGGAGAAGCAGCTCGAGAAGCATCACCACGAGGCACTCGCCGGAGCCAACGCGTTCCAGAGCATGGCCGACGGCTTGCCGGCGCTGGGCATCGTTGCCGCGGTTCTGGGCGTCATCAAGACCATGGGCTCCATCACCGAACCGCCTGAAGTCCTTGGCGGCATGATCGGCGGCGCGCTGGTCGGAACCTTTCTGGGCGTGTTCATCGCCTATGGTTTCGTGGGCCCGATGGCAACCCGTATAAAAGAGGCCGTCGACGAAGAAAGTCTCTTCTACCAGGTGATCCGGGACGTGCTCGTCGCCCATCTGCACGGCAACGCCGCCCAGGTTTCTGTCGAAATCGGCCGCGGCAGCGTACCAAGCCACTTGCAGCTCTCCTTCATCGAACTTGAAACGGCGATGAACGCCGCCCCCGGCGACAAGGGCTAGCTAGCGCTCGAGCCTCTGCCACAGGCTGACGACAAAGATCGTCACCCCACCGCACAGCATCGCCAGCGGCACGAGCCAGTCGACCCTCAGGTCCATGCCGACGACCATCCCGATCGTCACGATCATGCCGGCTGTTTGAGCCAAGGACATCGCTTCCCCCATGTTTTCCCCACATGCATGATAGCGCAAAGCCCCAGGCCCTGCCCGCCCCATTCGGTTTACGGTAAAACTGGCTCAGATCTCAAGTTTCAGCCGGAGACCCGAACATGCTGCTGGTCATCAGGGACGCCGCCTCGCAGGATGACGTGAAGACCATCGTCGACAGGGTCAACGCCCTGCGCTTCGTGGAGGGATCCCGCACCGCCGGCTGGCACGCCAAACTGGTCAAGAACAACGAGCAGGTTGACCGCACCCACCCCGACTACGCCGCGCTGAACAAGGCCGTGACCGAACTGATCATGCGCAACGGCACCTTCCGCATGGCCTTCAGGCCCCGGCACATCACGCCGCTTCTCTTCAGCCGCTACCACGATGGCATGCAATACGGCACCCATGTCGACGACCCGATCATGCACAACCTGCGCAGTGACGTCTCCTTCACGCTCTTCCTGTCCGACCCGCAAACCTATGAGGGCGGCGAACTTGTGATGGAAACCTCCGGCGGCGAACAGGCCTACAAGCTCAACCGGGGCGACATGATCGCCTATCCGTCGACGACGCTGCACCGGGTGAACCCCGTCACCAGCGGCGAGCGCATGGCTGCCGTCGGCTGGAGCCAGTCCTATGTGCGCGACCAGAACCAGCGCGAGATCCTCTGGGAACTTGACGTCGCGCGCCGCGGCATCTTCGAAAAGGAAAAGAAGTCCCGCGAGTTCGACGTCATCTCGAAAGCCCACGCCAACCTCCTGCGCATGTGGACTGACGGCTAGCGGCCGCACCCTGGCGAAAACCCGCTTCAGAAGATGACACTACCGCCGAACGAGCCCACGCGTTTTTGGCTCAACACCGGGATTTTCTGCAGCGGAAGATGACACTTACGTCGTACTTTTTGCGTTTGTTCATCTTGCCCATCGAAGCCGGGGCTCACACCGGCCTGCACGTTTTTGACCCAACCTCCCAAAAGAAACAAATAGCGAACATTGAGGCCTGCACAAGCCGACAGTTGGCCGCACCCAAAAACCCGTGACAGTGCACACATTCCCCTCACCACCCTTCCGCAGCAGCGGAGAAATGAGTGCACTGTCACGGGTTTTTCGG
>JBILMZ010000244.1:0-4886 GCA_044375275.1 Micropepsaceae bacterium
CGCCCACGGCACGAAAAAGACAGACAGGGACACCCGCGTCAGCACCATGAAGCCGGAGAGCCATGCAAACAGCTCCATGTGCGAAAGACCATCCGGCGGCGTGAACACGAGATAGAAGAACACACCGAGCGGCACGGCCCCAATCAGCATCAACGGATGCCTGCGCCCCCACTTCGTATGCAGGTTGTCCGACACCGACCCGATCCACGGATCGGAAATCGCATCGATGATGATCGACAGGCTCAGCGCCAGCGACACCAGCAGCGCATCAACCCCCAGGATCTGGCTGTAGTAAAGCAGGACAAAGGTCTGGAATACCCAGTTCTTGATCGTGTCAGGAAACGCCCCGACCCCCTGCGCCAGCTTCACCCAAACCGAAAGCCGCCCGACACGCTCCGTCCGCGAATAAGAGGGCTGAGCCCCATCACCAAATGCCACCAAAATCACCCGATCGTCTGGACCAGATCAACACATATCACGCAATGCAAGGAGCCGCAGAATGATAATGCGACCCCACCCCTGTCATCCCGGCCGAGCAAAGCGAGAGCCGGGACCCAGAGCATCACTCATCACCCGGCGGCCCTGGGTCCCGGTTCGCGTCCCGCGACCGGGATGACAAAAGGTGGGTGTCGACCGGCAAAATACTAATGCCGGATTGCTCGTCATACAGGTCACGCCACAACGGGTTCACCCCCTCAATCAGTTCAAGCTTCCACTTTCGCTTCCAGCGCTTGATCCTCTTTTCCCGCCTGATCGCCACACCCGGATCATCGAACCACTCGTAGTAAACCAGCATCGTCACGTTATAGGTTGAAGTGAACCCCTCTCGCACCTTGGCCCGATGCTGCCAGATCCGGTTCACCAGATCGCCGGTGATGCCGGTATAAAGCGTCCCGTTGCGCTGGCTCGCGAGTACATAAACGAAATAGCGACGCGGCTCCCTCATCAACAGACTCCAGCAAAAAGACCAACACCTTTCCCGGACAGCTTGTCGAAATTGCGGAGCAACTGTCGCAACTTGTCGCGATCACCCGCTCCCCCACATTGCAAAACCACCCCCAAACTGGAATACAGGCATAAATCCAACACAACTGAGGGAGAGCCACCATGACCTCGAAAGCCACGCCGTCCATGAACTTCGGATTCAATCCGATGGATGAGCTGAATGACCTGCGCATGTCGGAAGCCGCCGTGCCGTTGCTGAACAAGGTCCGCGCCTTCGTCAGTGAAGTCGTGAACCCGATGTCCGAGAAATTCTTCGCGCTTGGCGAAGGCCGAGCCGATCGCTGGAGCTACGTACCCGGCCAGCTGGAACTGCTCGACGGCGCCAAGGCGGAAGCCAAGCGCCGCGGCCTCTGGAATTTCTTCCTGCCCAGCGCCGAGACCGGCGAAGGCCTGAAGAACCTCGACTATGCCTATATCGGCTTCGAGCTCGGCAAGAACCCGCTGGCCTCGGAATGCATGAACTGTTCCGCACCCGACACCGGCAACATGGAAGTGCTGGAACGCGTCGGCACGCCGGAACAGAAGCATCGCTGGCTGAAGCCGCTGCTGAACGGCGAGATCCGCTCGGCCTTCGCGATGACCGAACCCGATCGCGCCTCGTCGGATGCCCGCAACATCGGCATGCGCGCCGTGCTGGAAGGCAATGACTATGTCATCAACGGCGAGAAGTTCTACATCTCCGGCGCCGGCGACCCGCGCTGCAAGATCATGATCGTCATGGTACAGACGAATCCCGAAGCCACGTCCAGCCGCCAGCAGTCACAGATCCTGGTCCCCATGGACACGCCGGGCGTGAAGGTCCTCGGCCCCATGATGGTGTTCGGCGAGGATGACGCGCCCCACGGCCACATGCACATCCGTTTCACCAATGTCCGCGTGCCAAAGGAAAACATCCTGCTCGGTGAAGGCCGTGGCTTCGAGATCTCGCAACTGCGACTCGGGCCGGGACGCATCCATCACTGCATGCGCTCCATCGGCCAGGCCGAACGCGCCCTCGACCTCATGATCGCCCGGGGCGTGTCGCGCCAGGCTTTCGGCAAGTCGCTGGCGACACTCGGCGGCAACATGGAGATCATCTCCCGCGCCCGCATCGACATCGAGGCCATGCGCCTCATGGTGCTGAAAGCGGCCAAGGCGATGGACACGCTCGGCAACCGAGAAGCGCGCATCTGGCTGCACATGGTCAAGGCCATGGTGCCGGAACGCGTCTGCGAGATCATCGACCAGGCCATCCAGATGCATGGTGCCACCGGCGTCTCGCAATGGACACCGCTCGCCCGCATGTACACCGGCATGCGCACGCTGCGCATCGCCGACGGCCCGGACGAAGTCCATCACCTCGTCGTCGGCCGCAACGAAATCGGCCGCTTCGCCGCGCAGGGCGAGGACCCGACGTCAGCGGCAGTCTGGCGTCGCTAGCCGACCAAGGCAGTCCGTTAGATCGCCTTTCCCTCAAATGGGAGAGGCGCATTTACGCGCCACGAAAAACGGACGGATTAAGCCTCGCCCTCAGTTTCCGGGTTTCGGAAATCCCCCTGGCGGGATGAACATCTTCGGACCCTGCACCGGCTTGATCGGGATAGGCTTCAGGGAGCCTGTCTTCGCCTGGAAGCACTTTCGGGCCTCGGCGAGAAAATTGACGGATACGCTTCCAACCTGCGGCAGCGCGCAAGCGTTCCACGCCGTCGTCAGGTTCGCCGAACACTCAGCAGCCTTCATCCGGTCCTGCACCGGGGCAGGACACCCCACGATCGACTTGGCCTGCACCTCTGCCAACCCCGCCTGGGTGAGCTTGCCTGCGGAGTCAACAACGGACCCGAGAAACTCCTTGCACTGACTTTCCGCCTTGGAAACTTGGACAGCAGCTGCCAGCACATTGGCCGACAGCACATAGCCATCGCGGATCATCGGGTGGCAAACGCTGTCATAGCCGCTTTCAACAACCTGCACGCACTTCTGGCTGAGCGCGCCCCCTGGGCAGGAGTACTTCGCACTGAAGGGTTGCGCCGGCATCAGCTTCTTCAAACGCATCTCGCGCTCGATCTGGACATAGGCAGGCAAGTTCCACACGGCAAGCGTTGCATCCCGCGTTGCTACATAGGCACCGGCCAGCGTGGCATCGGAGGCAACCGCTTCATTATGGTTGGAGTTGACGAGTGCCGTGCGGGCCGAGGCATAGACCCCTGACGCCGTATAGTCCCATGGCTTGTCCTTGTTCTCCGTGAATGTGCCAAGCTTCCAGACATTCTCGTAGACAGCCGTGTAGGAAGACCAGCCATTGGCGCCTGGCTTCACGTTGTTCGCCACCAGCGGATTGTAGCGCGGCAGGCGCCAGACCCACTCGCGATCAAGCCAGCCGAACAGCTTGAGCCGGAACACGGTCATCGTATCCGCCTGCTTCTTCAGTCGCGCCGCATCAGCCGCGACAGACGACACCGCCTGCGACCGCCACTGGTCACACTTGCCGCGCAGCTTGTTGCCGTCGACGACATTGTTGAAATAGTCGTTGCACTTCCTGTGCATGTCCGCGATGCGGATCATGCAGACATTCGACCACGACATATCGTTCGAACAAAAGCCCACCGCCTCTGCGGCCCAACCACCCTTGTAGTCGGACATGGTCCACGCATCTTCCGGCGACGGATTGGGCTTTTTGCTGGAGGCAACCCATTCCGACAGTTCAGGCACATAGACGCCGAAGAATGCCTGATAGACAAGCTCGTCCGGCGCCTGCTCCTTCTTGCCCTGCCACGTCTGCATGCCTTGGGATAGAGCCGTGTACTTCGAACCCGCCCATCCGATCGCCGCCGAGCCCCAGTCATTGATGAACCCCAGCCCGGCTTCATCCAGGATACCTGCACAGCTCTTGGACGTATTGCGGATGACATTCGAAACCGCCGAGATGTCCGCAAGAGACACCCCACCATCGATAAGGTCACATCCGCAATCCAGCTGCGCCGGAATGGTACCAAAGGGAGGAGGCGCTGCCTTCATCGTGTTCCAGATCCACGACGCTGACTGCTCGGACTGCGCCAGCGACTGAAGCTGGTTCCTCACGCCACCCGCCGGCAGGATTGCAGCGATACCCAAGGCAAAGGGCTTGGCAGCCTGCGCCTGGATGCGCGCCTTGCACTGTCCATTGGGCAACAGGTCCGGCTTCGCCGCTTTCATGGCGCCAAGAATGGTGGTGATGGTCGCAAGCACCTGCGATTGCCCACCGGTCTGCGCGGTACAGATCCCGACGCTCGCCGACATGTTCGCAACGGCTTCGCCCTTGTCCTTCAAGTCCTTGGCCATCGTATAGGCCGACTGCGGCAGCGACTTCGCGCAGCTCCAAGCCTCCTTGAACACGCCCTTTACGTCGGCCTGTGCGGGAATAGCGGCCCCCAATGCCATGGTCAGGCCGATGATGAGGCAACCGAGATTTCTCATGTGAGCATTCCGTATCGTGATGCGCCGCATGCTATCGGGCCAGACGTCCCCCGCCAAGCAGCGCCCCCGTTCATCCGTCACTGTTTCGAACGTTCGCTGACCTTTTGCTGTGGCCACGCAGCACATCGGCAGAAAATGACACCCAGCGAAACGCGGTGACGTTCGTATCTCAACCCTTCGAGACGGCAATGGACGCCGGCGACCCGGTCCGCGAGGATTGGTTCACGAGCAGCTACGTCGAGATCCCCCGGAAGCCATAGCAAAGCGCCAGCCCCCTCCGTCTGCACACCCCTGACGGGGCGAGCAGCCACCTCCCCCGCTGAAGCGGGTGAGGAAACAACGCCAGCATCGGTTTCTTCCCCCGCTTCAGCGGGAAGTTTGCGGAAATGGGTTGGTGTGAGCGCCTGGTTCATGGCGGGAGCTGATGCTACCGCTTTTGCTTTGAACCA
>JBILMZ010000006.1:0-46860 GCA_044375275.1 Micropepsaceae bacterium
CGTGCGGCCAACCCGACCAGGACACCTTCAGGGTCGGCGATGACGGCGATGCGCGTGTCATCACTGATCTCAACCGGCTCCCGAACGATCTTGCCGCCCTGGTGAATGGCACGGTCGAGTGCCGTCTCGAGATTTTCGACGAAGAAGTAGGTGAACCATCCGGCTTTCGCACCGGCGTAACCCACGTCGCTCAACCGCATGAGCCCGGCTTGTTCGTCCGTGCCGCTCATCATCATGAGATACGGTTTTTCATCTGGCTTTGCAGGCCGCGATGGGTCGTCCAGCGCCACTGTCTTGACCTGCCAGCCGACGACGTTTGCGTAGAAGCTGCTGGTCGTGGCGGGATCGGACGACAGGTATTCGTTCCACCACACCTGACCGGGGGTGCTGGATGATGTTTCTTCGGCAGCAATTGCCGCCGTGACCGAGAGTGACAGGCCGAGTGCCAGTGCAGTGAGTGTGCGCATGATCATGTCTGTGTTTCCTTCTGCTTTCTACTGTGCGGCGTGTTGCCAGGATTGGGAATGCGTCGGGTGATCGGAACTGCCAACGGGCGGCGAGAGCATGCCCGCGATGGTCGGCACGGATGATGCCTGCTGGCACGGAATGCCGATCCAGCGTGTTTCGGCGGTCAAGCGCTCGCCTTTCATGACCACCGACATCGGTAGCGTGACGACACCGGCCTCGATGTCGGTGTCGTAGAGGACGATGCTCATGTTGCCTATCGCGCAACCGTCTCCGAGGCGGACCTCGCCACTCTTCATGACTCGATCCTCGAACAGGTGGGTCTGGATCGTGGCACCCTGATTGATCGCCGCGAAGTCCCCGATCTGCACAAGGTCGAATTCCGAGAAATAGGTTGTATCGAGGAAGCACCACTTGCCGATCCGGCATCCCAGGAGGCGCAGTGCCGGCGCCAGGAATGGCGTGCCTTGAAGCGGCGCGAGCGTGGAGGTGGAAAGGCTCTCGTACACCCCGTTCACGATTTCATCCAGAATGACAGCGTCAGACCACAAGGGGTGAACTGAAGCCTTGAACCGGCCCGATATGGAGAGCTTGATGAGTGCCATGGCGGCGACTTCACCTGTGCTAGACAAAACGGATGCGAGGGGGAGCACGATAAACCAGGACCAGACCGGCAGATGTTCGAAGGTCAGCGTTGTGACGACGGCGACTGCCAGCATGGCCGCCATCCAGATGATGGATGGCAAAACGATCCGAACGGCGTCCACGAAGTAGCGCTTGCGGACCATTTCGGGAGGCGGCGAGAAGAGCTCGGCGCTCTTGAACTGCAAGTCCTGAACCGGTCGCGGCAGGGTAAATGCAGGGGAGCCCAGCCATTGTCCGCGGCCCTCCGCCAGTGTCCTCGCATCGGTCGCTGTCGACATCAGCGCCAGCAATGAGTCGTCGCCAATCCGTGTTCCGCCCCTGATCAATGCGCTGTTGCCGACAAAGCTCCTGTTTCCGATGCGGACAGGAAGCAGTTCCGCGAAGCCGTTATGCGTCCTCATTGCGCCGATGATGCATTCATCAGCCAGAAAACTGCCCTCTCCGATTTCAAGGAGGTCGGGCGTGGCTTCGTTCACGGTCGAGATCTCGGCATTGTTGCCGATCCTTGCGCCCAGTTGACGGTAGAACCACGGCAAGTACACCGTCGCGTAAAGCGGCATGAGGATCTGTCGCGTGTTGGCCATGAGATAGCGATTGAACCACAGCCTGAGATATCGGGGGCTATAGATCGAGCACGTGGTTGGCTTGATCGTGCCAATGACCAGCCTCTTGACGGCCAGAACACACAGCGCGAACCAGGCAATGCTGGCCGGAACGGCAGCCAGAAGGGCCAGTGATCCCATGACGATGTCGGCTGTCGTCAGTGCATAGGCCGCCAAAGCGAGGCCGGGCAGGGTCGTGACAATCAGGAAATAGCCCATCACGTAGATCAGCAGCAGGTGCAGCATGCCGAAGAGCAGCGGTCTGGGCGTGGAGCCCTGCTTGTGGCCTGGAACCGTGAATGTGGCCCCCTTCAGCGGTACGCCCTGGCAGCGTGCGCCCTGCGAGATGACAACGCCGTCGGGAACCTGGCTCAGGTCATCGATCCAGACGTCGTCTTCAAGGCTGGCGTTCAGTCCCAGGGACACCTGGGTGCCAACAAAGCATCGCTTGCCGATGTCGATGCGGCCGATTTCGAGACAGCCGTTCTCAACGCGGTAGGCAGACAAATGGGTCTCGGCGCCGACCGAGGAACTTTCACCGATGGACAGCACATCATAGGCTGATCCGACAGGGGTCATGATGGAGCAGTGACGCCCGATCCGCGCTCCCATGGCCCTGAAATACAGGCTCATCAGAGGCGTGCCAGCGAACATGTGGGACCAGCTCAGGTGCTGGAACAGGTTCACGATCCACCAGCGACAGTAATAGAGGCCCCAAACCGGATAGCGCCCCGGCCGGAAGCGCCCGATGACTGTCCACTTTACAGTAATGGCGATGAGCAGCATGGCTGGCCACGCGAAGAACCCTGCCAGCGTGCCAAACCAGATGGCGTCAGCCAGCGCTATGGATCCTTCCAGCGTGCCGTAGCCCAGCCATCCCATGAATACGAGCGGCGCCATCTGGATGCCGTGATAGGCGAGGAGTGCCAGAGCCTGAATTGCCACGGTGGCGTTGCGTTCCCAGCGGGGGACCGAATTGAAGACGCGCTCTGCCTCAGTGCCGCCGGTCTGGCTGCCTGCTGGCGTGGTTCCCGAGGCGCCGGAAGGCGTGGGGCGCCACTCCCCGAGATAGGCGGCGAGCGCCCGGATCGTCCTGAATGTATACAGGTGAATGACGGATGCGTTTGTCATTCCCTGCTCCTTGCGGAGTTCGGTTGCTACCTGCGCCGCAAGAAGGGAGTGGCCTCCCAGGTCCAGAAAGAAGTCATCGAGGACCGACACCGAGGCGACCGGGAAGTGCCGTTTCCAGACTTCCAGCAGCCGTTCTTCCATTTCCGACGCGGGCGGCTCAATCGCGCGTGTGCGGGCCTGGAACTGGGTTACGGGTTCAGGCAGTTTCGAGCGGTCAATCTTTCCGCTTGTCGTCACGGGAAGCTCGGAAACCAGATCGAGATACCGGGGGATCATGTAGTCGGGCAATCGCGCGCGCATTCTGGCGATCAGGCCCTCCCGATCAATGCCGGTGGCGTCCTGCTGCACGACGCAGGCGGCCAGTTCAGGCAGGCCGTTGCGATGAACAACCCTTACGGCGGCTCCCCTGATGCCGGGTTCGTCGAGGAGGACGCTTTCGATTTCCTGCAGTTCCACCCTGAACCCGCGGATCTTGACCTGATCGTCAATGCGGCCGAGGAACTGGATGTTTCCATCAGGCAGTTCGCAGACAAGGTCATGCGTCCGATACAGGACCGGCGCGATATTGCCTGGATCGGGAAACGGATTGCGAATGAACTTTTCTGCGGTGAGCGCCTCGCGCTTGAGATAACCGCAAGCCACAGCGGCACCACCTATCAGCAGTTCTCCCGGCGTGCCGGCGGGAACAGGCTGCATGTCCTCGTCGACGACGAAAGTAACATATCCTGGAAGGGGACGGCCGATGGTGACGGGCTTGCCGGGCGAGCATTCCGCCATCGTTGCCACGACAGTTGCTTCTGTCGGGCCATAGGTGTTCAGCATCCGTCGGCCGGGTGTTGCCCATCGTGACACGAGGTCGGGCGGGCAGGCTTCGCCGCCGAGCACGAGCGTCCGTACCGTGGGCAGATCACCTGGAACCATGGAAAGGAACGTCGGGACCGTTGAGAAATAGGTGATGCCGCTGGCGTTGATGAACTCTGCAGCATCGGCGGGTGAACGCGCGATCTCTTCGCCAGGGACACAGAGTGTGGCGCCAATCGAGAATGCGGCCCAGATTTCTTCCACGGATGCGTCAAACGCAGTGGAAAAGCCCTGATAGATCCTGTCCTCTTCCGTGATGCGGTATTCGGTGTGAAGTGCTGCCGCGAAAGTCCTCACATTGCGGTGCGAGACCAGGACGCCTTTGGGGTGACCGGTCGAGCCTGACGTATAGATGACATAGCAGGGGCTGGTCAGTTCCTCTGGGCCGGGCTGACTGATCACCGGATGGTCAGGCTTTGTATCGAGCTCCTTCTGCGCGCCATCGATTTCCAGCCGCGCTGCGCGTGAAGGCTTCAGACCCTTGTTGAGGTCGTGCGTTGTCAAAATGACCTTGACCTCGGCGTCGGCAAAGATGCCCTGGACCCGGTCCACCGGGTATCGCAGGTCAACCGGCACATATCCGGCTCCCGCTTTCAGGATGCCCAGCATTGCCGCATAGAGATTGGTCGACTTGGGCAAGTAGAGGCCCACCAGACTTCCGGGTCCCACGCCGCGATGGCGCAGTGCCCAGGCGATCCTGTTTGCACGCCGGTCCAGTTCGGCGTAGGTCACGAATTCGCTGCCGTGTTCAATAGCCGTACGCATCGGGAAACGCAGTGCAATGGCTTCAAACAGCCTGTGCATGCCGCCGAGGGACGCGCAGGTTTCGTCTGCGTCGTGACCGACGTCCGTTGGTATTCGCGCGCTGCTCATTTCCCCACCGAAGCGACTTTGTCGCCTTACCTTTACTGCTGCCTTCTGTCGGCAGATGCCGCTTGACGCACAGTGCGGTGGACCACGCCGCGGCGGCATTGCTGCTGCCGTCTGTGTACAGGCAGACTAATATCATGTCCCTGTTTCGTGGCCAGCAGGAATCGAGAGGCTCACAGAGAATTCGGACGTTGAGCTTTATGACGCCGCTTAACCATGTTCGCTCAAGCCCCTTCTCGTTTCTCCCTGTATCGGCTATGGGCGAGGCGGAGCCAGACACTCATGCGAGCACAACGCCGACTGTTGCAAATGATAGTGGGTTTCGCTCTCATTCAATTGGCCGGGGTGGCTGGTGGCGAGACGCTGGGTGACGCGTTCCAGGAAGCAGACGAGGGCTCCGTGTCAGATGAACTCAAGGGATATGGACGCAGGCCCACGGGGCTGGTGCCCGTGTATCCAGAGGGCGTTCCCCTTCCGCGGCTCACGTCGCTTTACGGGAGCTGGACAGACGTGGACGGTTCCATGCGGGACGAAGCGCACTCGGGCGTGGACGGCGGCGATTTAGGTGACATGATACTATCGCCGGCCCGTGCGGCCGTGGTCGCTTCCTGGATTGCGGACTGGGGGTGGGGCGAAGAGGGAGCCCTGCTGCTTCTTCACACGAGATCCGACCTGAACCTGTCCCGCGGTGCTCCCTTCTATTATTCGGCCTTCTATCATCTCAATGCCGACGACGTGTCCGGACTGCGTGAGGGTGATATCGTCGAGCGGGGGCAGGTTTTCGCACGTGTCTGGCGGCCGGGCGGAAAGCGGCGGTATCTGCCTGAGGTGCACTGGGAGGTCTACGAGGTGGATGATCCGGAGGTTATCTACTGGGTCACCAATGAGCAGGGATATCCGGCGTGGGACAATGATACGTCGGAGCTGATTGATCCCCTGTATCTCATGCGTCCGGCGCGCCCGACGGGAACGCCGCTGGAGGTTCCCATCGTTCCCTTTGAAGCGGGAAGGAAAGGGGTGTCCTACACGGGCTTCACCTACATTCTTGCGCCGTCCCCTGACAGGAAACGCAAGCGCTAGAGGCCTGCCCAGACGGCGGTCCAGTAGGTCACGCCCGCAGCGATATAGGCCATGGCGAACAAATAGCCGAACATGAACAGCGTCCAGCGGACCGAGTTCATCTCCCGACGGGCAACGGCCAGTGTTGCCATGCACTGCGGTGCGAAAACATACCAGGCCAGGAATGCAAGGGCCGTTGGAAGCGACCATGCGTTCTGCAGGGCGCTTGCAAGACCTTCGGTCTGCCCGTCTGCTGCATGGATGGCGTAGACCGTTCCCAGTGCGCCGACCGCGACTTCACGTGCGGCAAAGCCGGGCACAAGGGCGATGGCGATTTCCAGATTGAAACCGATCGGGCGGAGCAGGGGTTCGATCCAGGCCCCGAGCATGCCGGCATAGGATTCCCGAATGCCTGAGGCTCCTTCCGGATAGGCCGCCAGAAACCAAAGGATCACGGAGACCACGAAGATGAAGCGACCGGCCCGCATCACGAAGGATGATCCGCGTATCCAGAGATTGATCAGGAAATCGCGCGGATCCGGAAGCTTGTAAGTGGGCATTTCCATGAGCAGTGGCTGCGGGGCGCCGCGCGTCAGTGTCCGCTTGAGTGCGAATGCAATCGTTACAGCACTGATGACACCGATCAGATAGAGGCCAAACATGACCAGTCCCTGCAGGTTGAAGGGGCCGACGCTGTCGGGAGGAATGAATGCCGCGATTATCAGCGTGTAAACCGGCAGGCGCGCCGAGCATGTCATCAGGGGCGCCACGAGTATCGTCGTCAGGCGATCGTTCTCATTCTCGATTGTCCGTGCCGACATCATGCCGGGGATGGCGCATGCGAAGCTGGACAGCAGCGGAATGAAGGCCCTGCCGTTCAGTCCTACCCGGAGCATCAGTTCGTCCATGAGGAAGGCTGCACGGGCCATGTATCCTGATGCTTCAAGGGCGAGGATGAAGGTGAACAGGATCAGGATCTGGGGGAGGAAGATTACGACGCTTCCAATGCCGGCGATAATCCCGTCGACCAGCAGGTTCCGGGCCATGCCTTCAGGCAGGACCTGCCCTGCAAGGGTGCCCAAAGCAGCGAATCCGTCTTCGATCCATGTCATGGGGGTCTCGGCCCATGAGAAGACGGCCTGGAAAACGAGAAACAGCAGTGTTGCGAGGAGGAGCGGGCCGGACACGGGGTGCAACGCCACCGCATCGATGGCACGCGTGACCTTGTTCATCGGCGGTTCGCGTACGATGACCTGCCGGGACATGTCACGCGCCTGACGCTGCAGGTCATCGAGGCCCTGTGCCTGCTGTGCCTGAGAGGCGACCGGTGATGCCTCGAGCATCTTGTCGAGACGTTCCAGCAGCGCCGAGCGTCCAGCCTTTCGTGTGGCGGTGGTCGTGACGACTGGTACGCCGATCAACGTTTCGAGCTTCGCCACGTCAATCTCGACGCCGTCGCGCTGCGCGAGGTCGATCATGTTCAGGGCGAGCACCATCGGACGCCCGAGCGCCTTGAGTTGCAATGCGAGGTGAAGGTGGGTGCGCAAGTCGGCGGCATCGATCAACACGAGCAGCGCATCCGGCTGCTCACCCGACGCCGCCGCGCCCGTGATCACGTCGACTGCAATGCGCTCATCGAGTGAGCGGGCTGACAGACCGTATATGCCCGGAAGGTCCACGAGTTCCACCTCGCGACCTGTCGGCGTCGTGAAGCTGCCCGTGCGGCGCTCGACTGTCACGCCCGCGTAGTTCGCAACCTTGGCCCGTCCGCCGGTGAGTCCATTGAAGAGCGTGGATTTGCCACTGTTCGGGGCACCGACAAGCGCCAGTCTGAATGTCGTCACGCTGGGTCAACCTCGATATGCATGGCTTCGTCGGTGCGCAGCGCGATAAGTGTCCGGTTCAGGCGAACGGCAAGCGTCCTGCCACCGAACGGCCCCGCGCCCACCATTTCAACCTCGTCTCCTTCAGAGAAGCCGATCTCGCGCAGCTTCGTGCCGAGGCCGTCGATGCCTGCTCCGATCGCGCGAACGCGCGCCCGCTGCCGGGGACGCAATTCATTGAGTTTCATGGAACGGCTTCTTGCAAGTCATTTGCAATAAGCATAGCTCCTGAGGGCGGAATTGCAATTGATGCGGATCAAGGTGGTATCATCCCGGCGACGCTCGCCGGCGAGCGTCGCCGGGAACGCGTCGGTAACGGCAGAGAACTGAGGATTTTTTCATGAGGATTGGCTGTCTTGGCGCTGCGCGCATCACGCCTGCCGCGATCGTTCACCCGGCGCGTGTCCGTCCCGGTGTCGTGTTGCAGTCCGTTGCCGCGCGTGACGCAAGTCGTGCGCAGGCATTTGCCGAGAAGCACAGCTTCGTGCGCCATGACGCGAGCTATGACGCGCTGGTCAATGCCGGGGATATTGATGTCATCTACAATGCGCTGCCCATCAACCTGCATGCCGAGTGGACCATCAACGCGCTCAAGGCCGGCAAGCATGTGCTGTGCGAGAAGCCGTTCGCGATGAACGTGAGGGAAGTGCATGCGGTGCAGGCTGCGGCCCGCGCTGCGGGGCGCCGGGTGATCGAGGCCTTTCACTACCGCTATCATCCGGGGTTCCTGCAGCTTCTCGCGTGGATTGATGCGGGCGAGATCGGGATGGTGAGTTCGATCGATGCCAGTTTCAATATCGGCATTGATGACCGCAACGGCGAAGAGATCCGTCATCTTCCCGAGACCGGCGGGGGCGCGTTCATGGACCTGGGCTGCTATCCGCTCAGCTGGGCACTCAACATCGCGCGGGCGCGGCCCGTGCATATTGCTGCCAACGCCAGCCTCACCTCGCGCGGGGTCGATGAAAAGACGGAAGCCACGCTGACTTTTCCGGGCGCCATCAGTGCGCGCCTGTCATCTTCCATGGCTAAGGGGGAGCCCTTCTCGGCGATGCTGCACGTCAAGGGTTCCAAGGGCGAGATCACTTTCGTCAATCCGCTGGCGCCCCATCATGGGGGAATTCTGACCCTGAAGGCGGGCGCGCGCACGCTTGCACCGCGGATCAGCCGCATTTCGACTTACACATGGCAGCTGGACACGCTCGCTTATGCGCTGGATGGCCAGTTTCCCGTGCCGACAGAAGGTGAAGCGATCGTGATCCAGCAGGAAGTGCTCGACGGCGTGTACGATGCGGCAGGCCTCAAGCATCTTCGCTACAGGGACTGAGCTCAGACGCGAACGACCTTTCCCGGGTTCATGATGCCCTTCGGATCCAGGGCGCGCTTGATGGCGCGCATGGCGTCGAGTTCGGCCTGCGACTTGTAGCGGAGGATCTCATCGACCTTCGCCTGTCCGAGGCCATGCTCGGCACTGATCGAGCCCTTGAAGTCGCGCACGAGGTCATGGACGATCATGTTGATCTCGGCGATCCGGCCCAGAAACTGAGCCTTGTCACCACCAGCGGGCTGGCTGATGTTGAAGTGGATGTTTCCATCTCCGATATGCCCGAACGGAACTGGCCGGGCGCCCGGAACGCGTTCGCAGACGGCCCTCGAGGCGACCTCGATGAAGTTGGGGATGGAAGAAACGGGCACGGAGACGTCGTGCTTGATGCTGCCACCTTCCGGCTTCTGGGCCTCGGACAAGGCATCGCGCAACTGCCAGAATGCCTGGCTTTGCGCGGACGAAGCGGCAAGCGTTGCATCCAGCAACAGGCCTTCTTCCTGCGCCTGGACGAGCAGCGCCTGTGTCTCGGCTGCATGCTGCGTCCCGAACAGCGAGACCTCCAGCAGGACGTACCAGGGAAACTCGCCGTTGATCGGCTTCCGGGCGCCCGGAACATGCCTGACGACGAAATCCAGCCCGATGCGCGGGATGAGTTCGAACGTGGTGACGAAGAGGCCGGCGGCGCGGACCCGGTTGAGAAGCTGGACGGCCTTGTCGACGCTGGCGAGACCGATGAAGGCGGTTGCCATGTCTGTTGGCCGCGGAAAGAGCTTCAGGACAGCGGCCGTGACGATGCCCAGTGTTCCTTCGGCGCCGATGAGCAGGTTCTTCAGGTCGTAACCGGTGTTGTCCTTCCTCAGCGCGCGCAAGCCGTTCCAGATGCGTCCGTCGGGCAGAACCGCTTCGAGACCCAGCACGAGGTCACGCATGTTTCCGTACGCCAGAACCGCGGTGCCGCCGGCGTTGGTCGAAACCAGACCTCCGATGGTGGCTGAACCCTCAGAGGCGAGGCTCAATGGAAACAGGCGGTCATTGGCATCTGCTGCCTTCTGCACCGTGTCGAGGATGCATCCGGCTTCCGCGGTGAGTGTGCCTGAACCCGGGTCGACGGACCTGATCGTGTTCATGCGCGCGAGGCTGATCAGGACCTCGCTTCCATCCGCCGATGGAATCTGACCGCCGACGAGACCGGTGTTTCCGCCCTGCGGGACGAGAGGCGTTCCCGTTTCATGGCAGATGCCGACGATGCGGGCGACCGCATCAGTCGATGCCGGCTTCAGCAGTGCCGGTGTCGCGCCCACAAACCGGTCACGCCATTCTTTCAGGTGAGGGGCGATGATGGCGGGGTCTTCTGTGTAACCACCGGGCCCGGCGGCGTCCCTGAGCCGGTCAAGCGTTTGTCGGGATGGGGCTTTGCTCACGTTCATGGTGCGTGGTCAGTCCCGGATGGCGGCTCGTGCGAGCCTGTCATTGATGGCTTCGCCGAGACCGCTTCCGGGAATGGGCATGACCGCTATGCCATCCGCTTTGGTCTGGTCAAGGGCGCGCAGCATCCTGAACAGGTTCGCGGCCGCTTCCGTGAGGTCGCCTGACTCACTCAGATTGAGAGTGGCCAGCGCTCCCTGAAGAGGCCTTCCAATTGCGAGAAGTGCTTCGCCAGGGGATACGCTGTTTGCATCCAGCCGCAGGGGCTTTGCTGTCGCATAGTGCTTGCGCAGCCGTCCTGGTGAATGCGGGGCCGCTTCGGTGTCGTGGGCGACGCCCAGTGGTCCGGCTACTTCCTCGATCCGGGCGCGGGTGATTGCGCCGGGACGCAGCATGACAGCGGTCCCCGTCGACAATCCGATGATGGTGGATTCAAGTCCCAGTCTCGCGGGACCGCCATCAAGTATCAGGCCAACGGCGCCGTCGAGGCTGTCCTCGACGTGCTGGGCGGTGGTGGCTGAAACGGATCCCGAGGCGTTGGCGCTGGGGGCGGCGAGCGGTCCGCCAAAGGTCCGGAGCAAGGCCTGCGCGACTTCATGCGCGGGGCAACGCAGCGCTATTGTGTCGAGGCCTGCCGTTGCCAGCCACGAGATGGTGCAATCCGGTCGTCGCGGCAGGACGAGTGTGAGCGGACCGGGCCAGAACCTGTCGGCGAGCGCTTGCGCGAGGGGCGAGACGTGCGCGTGGCGCTGTGCTTCGTCCGGGTTGGCGATGTGCACGATGAGGGGATTGAACTGGGGGCGCCCCTTGGCTGCGAAAATCGATGCGACAGCCTCGTCGTTTGTGGCGTCGGCACCCAGCCCGTAGACGGTCTCCGTCGGAAACGACACGAGTTTTCCCTCGCGCAACAGGCGTGCGGCCGTAGCGAGTGCGGCTGGTGTTGGATCGAGGATTGTCATGTCCTGTCTTGCCTGAGCCTGCCGTGACGGGCCGGTTCTGGCCTTGTACGTTGTGGCAGTGTGGATGCGCGGCGACCATAGCCGAGCGAATCCCTCACCGCCAACAACAAGCATCACCAGCGTTTACTGTCCGGGCGCGTTTACCCTGGTGGCCTGAAGGTCCACGAACACGTCAACCGTCAGCGCTACCGGTACGCCGGAAGCGAAGTCCGGCCCCTCACCAACCTTGAAATCAAGGCGTTTGATGGTTGTCGTGCCCTTCATGAAGGCCCTGTTGGATCTGATATCCAGCGTAAAGGGGAGGTTCACGGGCCGGACGATGCCCTTGATCGTCAGTTTACCTTCACAGACGAATTTGCCCGGGCCGGTGCTCACAAACCTGTCGCACTGGAATTTCGCCTGCGGAAAGTCGAGCACGTTGAACCATGCCGGCTTGAGCAGCATCGCATCGCGTGTCTTGCCATTTGTCTTGATGCCGGTCGTGTCCATCGTGATCTTTGCGGATGAACCCGCAAGATCGGCGGGATCGAACCGGATCAGGGCGCCAAACCCCGGGAACTTTCCGGTCACGCTCTGGTTGGCTACATTCACTTTGAATGTCAGGCTGCTTTTGGCGGCGTCAACCTGCCAGGCCGGCGGTGAAGCCCAGGCGCTGGTGCAACTGACTGAAAGTGCGGCGAGAGCGATGAGCCATGTGACAGTTTTCACTTTCGGCATCTCCTATCGTGCAAAGGGAAGCATGCGGCGAAGCACGTCATCGCGATTCCAGAAGTGATGCTTGAGGGCTGCACCAACGTGAAGGATCAGGAGCAGGATCAAGAGGTTGCCCAGCAGTTCATGCGCCTCTTCTGCGCTCTCATGCAGGTCCTGCATTTCCGCGCTGCCGTCAAGGCCAGGCAGTGGTGGAACCTCGAACAGGCCAAACCAGAGGGTCGGCACACCTGACGATGACGTTGACGACATCGCCCATCCCGACAGCGGAACGGCAAACATGAGAACATAGAAAGCGACATGGGTCGCCTGTGCGGCCAGGCGCTCCCAGGCCTTCATTGTGGCCGGAAGTGCCGGTGCGCGATACTGAAAGCGCCAGAGCAGCCTCAGGACGGAGAGAAACAGGATCGTGATCCCCGCTGACTTGTGCAACTGGTACAGGTCGAACTTCCCCGGATCATCGCGCGGAAGGTCGACCATCACCTTGCCCATGACGAGAAGGGCAATGATGGTGATGGCAATGAGCCAATGTAGTGTCTTGGCGACGGTGTTGTAGCGCTGGGCGTCTTTCATGGACTTACTTTTCCGCGAGGAACTCAGATTCGACTGTCAGTTCAACTTCGTCGCCGATGAAGCTCTTCCAGGCTACGTCGGGAAAGTTGAATGCATCCAGCTTGATGGTCGTGCGGGCCGAGAAGCCGACGACGTAGGTGTTTGCAAACGGGTGGATTTTGCCGCCGTTGAAAGTCGTGGCGAGCGAGACAGGGCGGGTTTGTCCATGAAGCGTGAGGTCACCATCGATCACGCCGGCATTGTTGCCGGTGACCTTGACCGACTTCGAGACGAACTTCGCGGTCGGAAATTTCGTCGCTTCGAAGAAATCAGCCAACAGTTTCTTGTCGAGTTCATCGGAGGGCGTATCGAGGCTGTCGATGCGGACCTCGACCGTCGCCGAGCTCTTTGCCGGCTGCGCGCCGTTGAAGGAGATCTTTCCCGAGGCGTTGTTGAACCTGCCACAGTAGTTGCTGATCCCCATGTGTCGGATGCAGAATGCGACGATCGTGTGCTTGGGTTCCACGGTGTAGCTGCCTTTCGGTGCTGACAGCGGATTGACAGACACGTCCGCTGCGACAGCTACTGTCGGAAGCAGGAGAGCGACGAAAACGGCGAACCAGCGCATCCAAAACTCCTTGCGTGCATTACTGAGCCTGTCGCACTCTGCGTCAGGCAACAATTCACAGTGTATAGCAAATGACATACGCAGCTCCTATCCGGCAAATTCGCTTTGCGCTCCGGTCGATTGTGGGGATCGACCGCCTCCATGGTCACCCGGCCTTTCCGGACTTCAATGACGAGATCGCAGCCGCGGTGCTGGATGAAGCCGGCCGTTTCGCCAATGAGGTGATTGCGCCCCTGAACCAGGCGGGGGACCGGGAGGGAGCAACCGTTCAAGACGGGCGTGTTCGCCTCGCGACGGGCTTTGCCGAGGCCTATCGAGGGTTCGTTGCCGCGGGTTGGGGCGGCGTTACTGGTCCTGTGGACCATGGAGGGCAGGGACTTCCGCATGTCCTTGGCCTTGCCGTCCAGGAGTTGTGGCACGGTGCCTGTATGTCGTTTGGGCTCTGCCCCTTGCTCAGCCAGGGTGCCATTGAGGCCCTTACGGCGCACGGATCGGACCAGCAGCGCGCAACCTATCTGCCAAAACTCGTCAGTGGTGAGTGGACAGGCACCATGAACCTGACGGAACCCCAAGCGGGTTCGGACGTTGGCGCCCTGACCACGCGCGCTGTCCCGGCCGGCGATGGCAGCTACCGGATCCAAGGCACAAAGATCTACATCACCTGGGGTGAGCACGAAGCGGCCGACAACATCATTCATCTGGTGCTGGCCCGGCTGCCCGATGCGCCGCCCGGAACAAGGGGGATCTCACTGTTCCTGGTGCCGAAGTTCCTGGTCAATGCCGATGGATCGCTCGGTGCGCGGAATGATCTCCGGTGCGTAGGGCTGGAGAACAAGCTGGGGATCCACGGTTCACCGACCTGTGTCATGGCCTATGGCGATGGTGGTGGTGCCACGGGATTTCTGATCGGTGCCGAGAACAAGGGCATGTCGGCCATGTTCACGATGATGAACTCGGCGCGGCTGGGGATTGGCATGCAGGGTGTCGGCATTGCAGAGCGCAGCTATCAGCAGGCACTAGCCTTTGCTCGCGAGCGTCGACAGGGCAAACCATTTGGGCTGCAGCATGAAGTGCGTGAGATGTCACCCATCATCTCGCATGCCGATGTTCGCCGCATGCTGCTGACTCAGAAGTCGATGATCGAGGCGGGTCGCGCCATCTGCCTGGCCAATGCCCTTGCCATCGACATGGCACGTCACGCCGAGACTGCTGAAGCGCGCAACGCCGCCAAGGCACGGGAGGAGCTGCTCACGCCGATTTCGAAAGCGTGGTGCACTGACATGGCTGTCACGGTCACCTCCATCGGCGTGCAGGTGCATGGCGGCATGGGCTTCATCGAAGAGACGGGGGCGGCACAGCATTTCCGGGATGCACGCATTGCACCCATTTATGAAGGCACCAATGGAATCCAGTCCATTGACCTGATCGGGCGCAAGCTGTCGCTTGAGGGCGGGACGGCCGTGCATCATTTCCTGGATGAGATCCTGGAGACGGCGCGCCTCTGTGCTGTTGGCCCTTCAGCGCTCAAGGCCATTGGCAAGGAGATTGAGGCGGTTCACCGGGCCTGCCATGACGCGACCATCTGGCTGCAAACGACAATTCGCAGTTCACCTGCATCGGCCTTGCCGGGGTCCGCCCCCTATCTCCAGATGATGGGACTTCTTTCCGGCGCACATTTTCTCGCGCGTGGAGCGCTTGCCGCAGCCCTTCAGGCCGGCGACAGGGATGCTGACACCCGCTTCCTGAATGCGCGCATCTCGGTTGCCCAGTTCTTCGCCGAGCAAGTCCTGCCGATGGCCGTCGGACTTCTCGGTCCTGTCACGCGCGGCGCCGACGGACCCTTTGCCATGTCGGCCGAAGACCTGGAGCTCTGAAGCCAGTCCTTCATGCACTCACGTTTCACAATCAGGAGACTGTCATGTCACTCAAAGGCCGAATTGCTCTCGTTACAGGCGCAAGCCGCGGGATTGGGCGGGCCATTGCCCTCGCGCTTGCTGCCGACGGGGCCGATGTTGCCGTAAACTACAGGCGTGAAAAGGAGGATGCCGAGCAGACCGTGAAGGACATCATGGCGCTGGGACGTCGCGCCGTGTCCTTTCAGGCTTCAGTTGATGCCTTCGACGAGTGTGCGCGCATGGCGGAAGCCGTGAAGGGCGCGCTGGGGCCGGTTTCCATACTTGTCAACAATGCGGGGATCGCGAGCCGCGGTCAGACAGTGGCAGACACCGATCCTGGAGAGATGTCCCGCGTGCTCGGCGTTCATGCGCTCGCGCCGTTCTACATGTCAAAGCTGCTATTGCCTCAGATGCGCAGCCTGCCGCGGGGCGACATCATCATGATCTCGAGCGTTGCCACGCTGGGATTTGCGGCTCGTGGTGCTCCCTACAATATGGGAAAGGCGGCGCTTGAAGCTCTGGCCTTCACGCTTGCCAAGGAAGAGCGGGTCAACAACATACGCGTGAATGTTGTGGCTCCCCCGCTGACCGACACTGACATGGGACAGCGTCTGGCGAAGGCGCGTGGTGTTTCACAGATCCACGACCTCGATGCGAATTCACCGTTCGGACATGTCTGTTCACCGGATGACATTGCCAACGTCGTGCGCTTCCTCGTGTCTGCGCAGAACTCGTATGTGTCGGGTGAAAAGATCTCCGTCCATGGAGCAGCTGATCGTGCGGGCTTTGCTTGATCACCGGAGCAGCGATTCGCGGTGATTCGTGCAAAACGCAGCGACGTGCGACGTTTCATCCAGTCCGCTGCGGTAATAATCTGTACACGGATGATCGCACGGAGTGCTTGTATTGTCTTGTGTTCGTGATGGCGTGTCTTTCGTGCATCACTGTGGACAACACAAAATGTTGCGCTATGGATGCAAAGTACCCAATATGTTGATGCACGAGGGCACACGGTGTGACCTCTTCTGTCGAAGGAGTTATTGCAATGCCAATGGTAGCAAAGAAGAAAGCGAAGAAGCCTGCAGCGACGAAGGCAGCGGCGAAGCCGAAGGCCGCCGTCAAGAAGGCCGTGAAGAAAGTCGCGAAGAAGAAGTAATATGAAGGTGGCTCCGACTGGAGCCGCCTCGAAGACCTGATCCGGGCCAGTCCCGAGTTCAGGCTTCCAAGACCTTCCGGTGAGCGCAACTCCATTTCTGGAGCGGGTTGCGCCACCGGATTTTTCTTTTCCGGCCTCCCGTGGCCGATTTGGTGGCCAAACTTTTTTTCATGTGCCAGCCAGGGGTTAACGCGTCCCCGAAACCTCCGTTAATCCGGAAGTGAAGCGTTTTCCAAGGATTTCAGGCCGTCATGGCATCGCGGTTAAGCACATTCACCCTGTCCCTTATTAAGGAATATAAGCCTTCAACTTAACCTGTCGTTTAGCTCAACTCTTCATTCTCGCCTTGCTGATGACGTGAGTTCAGAACGAATTCCGCAAGAAAAAACGTGGGGAGTGACGTGACGTGACGGTAATGGACATTGACACGGTTGAAGACTTTGAAGGTCAGGCGAAGGCGGGAAGGCCTTATGCCCTGTACCAGCTGGGGCTCTGCTACTCGACGGGCCAGGGCGTGCAGCTCGACCTCGTCCGGGCCCACAAGTACTTCAATCTTGCTGCAATGAAGGGCGTGACCGAAGCCCGCCTCTGGCGCGCTGAGCTCGCCCAGCAGATGACGAGCAATGACATCGCCGAAGCCCAGCGGCTTGCCCGCCTGTGGCTGCAGGAAACGGCTCACTGAAAGCCCGAAATTTCGGGGCAATCCGAGGCGGGGCCGGGGTTTTCCCTTGCCCCGTTTTTTTTTGAAAAATCGGATATACTGCCCGTCCGATGACCAAGACATCTTCACGACAGGGACGCGACGGGATTCTGTCCGTCGAAAAGCAGGCCGGGATCGCCACATTGTCGATCAACCGTCCTGAAGCCTCAAATTCGATCAACAGCGAACTGCGCAGCGAGCTTGCTCGCGTGCTGGACGACCTCGCGGCCGACAGGGCGCTCAGGGTTGTCGTGCTGACGAGTGCCGGTGACGAGCCGTTCTCGGTGGGAATGGATGTGGCGGAGCTGACGGGGCTGTCAGCCGCGGAAATCGAGCTGATCGCGAACCAGGCACGCGGCGTTTACGAGCGCATGACGGCATTGCCGGTACCGATCATCGCCGCGGTCAAGGGGTCGTGTCTCGGAGCCGGATTCGAGCTGGCGCTGCATGCAGACTTGCGGCTTGCGCGCTCTGATGCCCGTTTCGGGCTTCCCGGGATCAATGTGGGCATGAGCTCCGGTGGTGGTGCGCTGGCGCGATTGCAGCGCATCAGCGGAGCAGGGTCCGCTGCAGCGCTTGCCTTGACGGGGGGCGTCGTCACGGCTGAGCGGGCGTTCATGCTGGGACTGGTCTCCAACGTGTCAACGACGTCAGACTTCTGGCCTGCTGTGCAGCAACTGGCCTCGCATTTCGTTTCGCTGTCTCCCGTTGCCGTTTCCGAAACCAAGCGGCTTCTGAAGCTGGCCATCGAGGGGCGTGTGGAAGATGCGGCGGACTCCAGCCCGAAGGCACTTGCCCGCTGCTTCTCCGACGGAGATGCCGAGAGCCGGCTGCAGATCCTCATCAGTGGTCGCGATCCCGAAGCCACGGTGCACTGAGCTTGACTGAACAGATCCTCCAGGTTCCTGCATGGCCGTGAATTCCCGCCCCCAAAGCGATCTGGCGCATTTTCAGGTCCGCTCCGGGCGCGCAAACCTTTCGGTGACCGTCGCAGGACAGGGGCCATTGATGCTCTTGCTGCATGCCGGCGTATGTGACCGGCGCATGTGGTGGTCACAATTGTCGGCATTCGCGAAGAATTTCCAGGTCGCAGCCTATGACCGGCGCGGATTTGGCGACACGTCCTATGTTCCCGAGAGCCACTCGAGCGTCCGTGACCTGGATGCCGTCATGGAGGCACTGGACGCGGATACCGCCATCCTTGTGGGATGCTCGCAGGGAGGGCGCATCGCCGTTGACTATGCCCTTACCCATTCCGACAGGGTCGACGGCCTGGTGCTTGTGGCGCCGGCCATTTCCGGTGCCAGTGCCCCTGATGAGTATCCTGACGGGATCCAGCGCCTGATGGATGAAATGGAGCTGGCTGCGAAAGCGGGCGACCTGGACTGGCTCAATCGCCTGGAAGCTCATGCCTGGCTGGATGGGCCGGGCCAAAAGGAGGGGCGCGTTGGCGGGAATGCCAGGCTGCTGTTCCTTGACATGAACGCGACGGTCCTGCGCAGCGCGGATGCTGGCCGTCACTCAGGCCAGACGGATGCCGTGCGTCGTTTCAGGGATATTCGGCAGCCCGTCGAGTTCATATCGGGCGAACTTGACTTCCCGCACATCAATGCGAGGAGCGAAGCGCTGGCAAAGTCAAACCGGCGCGCGCATCTTTCGGTCATGAAAGGCGTTGCCCACCTGCCCAGCCTCGAGCAGCCGGTGCAGTTCAACACCGTGCTGAAGAAGGCGCTGAAGAGATTGTAGCCGGGAGCTCGTTCAGGCGAACGAAGGGACGGTCATGGCCGCTGCAAATCCCCATCCGAACAGCATGCAGGACAGCAGAAAAACCGAGAAGCGGATCGTCGACACAAATGCCCCCAACATTTTGTTGCGAGAGGAACATTAGCGTTCGAGGCTTAAGACTTGGAAAATGCAGGCGCACGTTGTGCAGGTGTTTCGACCTTATCAGCCACTCACCTTGTCCTGACCGGTGACCCGGTCAGTTCGACGGCTTGCGCTTTTTCTTCTTTTTCTTTTTCTTGGTCGTTTTCTTGGTTACTTTTTTCTTGGCGGGCGCTGCTGCGGGCTCATCATCGTCATAGACCGGCGATGATGACACGACGCCCGAAGAGAACTGCGAGGCTGGCGCTACGCCTGCAATGGGCGCGGAGGCCGGTGCGGATGCCGATGTTGCAGAAGACGAGAACTGGGCGTCGTTCGCCGCCACTTCCGTATGGGCGCCGCGCTTGAGGTCCGCGAGGATGCCGACCGGAACATCGCGCCCTGCCAGAATGTTGCGATACACCTGCGTGTTTTCCAGCACGCGCTGGACATAGTTCCGGGTTTCACTGAAAGGGATGC
Organism: Micropepsaceae bacterium; assembly: GCA_044375275.1. Taxonomy (GTDB): domain Bacteria; phylum Pseudomonadota; class Alphaproteobacteria; order Micropepsales; family Micropepsaceae; genus SZUA-430. Next base: position 19,213 of record JBILMZ010000006.1, read on the forward strand.
GTTCGATCCAGTCCAGCACGTCTGCGTTGGCGTTTCGCGGATCGCCGTAGGTGGAGATCCACTGGTTTATCCGGCCGCCTCCCGCGTTGTAGGACGCGATGGACAGGACGAACGAGCCCGCGAAGTCTGTCAGCAGGTCGGAGACGTGGGACATGCCCAGCTGCAGGTTTGTCGAGGGCGTGAACAGGTCTCCCTTGCCGCCATACGAAATGCGGTGACGCCTGGCGGTGAGGCTGGCGGTGGCAGGCATCAGCTGCATCAGGCCGCGTGCCCCTGCGCTCGAGAGTGCTTCAGGTTCAAATTCGCTTTCCTGTCGCGTCAATCCCATTATCAGCGCGCTCTCCGGGGGCGTGCCGTTGCCGCGATAGGCGGGCAAGGAGATGGTCGGATAGGCAATGTCGTATACCGGGATATTCTTCTGAACGCCTCGCTTGGCTACCCTCAGGGCGAGGGCAGGCTGGTTCAGCTGGCGCAGGAAGCCTGTGAGCAGCACGAACTGGTCGCGGTCAGTGAAGTTTTCAGCGGCCGCAACAGCAAACGTGCGCAGAAGACCCTCTGCGCCGACATCCGCGAGCGACTGCATCGCCTGCACGATGCTCTGGTCCATGAAAGACTGCTTGGAGGACGAAGCGCCACGGCTTGACGGGAGGCTGAGGCTGCCTCTCGGATTGACGGTGGCTGCTGCAATCTGGCCGTAGAAGGTCATGGGATACTGTGCGGCGGTGCTGTACTGCCGGTTGGCTTCACTTGTACGTCCCGCCCTTTCTGCTGCGCGTCCTGCCCAGAAATGAGCTCGCGCAACACTGATCGGCGCCGTGACGGCTTCCCGCAAGCGGGTAAAGTGTTCGATCGCCGTGTCCGGCTTGTTCAGGTAACGAAGAGCGATCCAGCCAGCGAGGAATTCCGCTTCGGCATAGTTGATTACGGATTCCTTGCGCATCGCATGCGTGGACGCGATCTGGTAAGCCTGCTGGGTGTTGCCGGCGTCGAGTGCTTCCCGCGCCTGGTAGTTGCGCTCCACCCACCATTCATCAGACGCAGGCGCTGCACCATCCAGATTTGCGGCAGCCATGATCAGCAACGGCCTTGCTTCCGCTTCCCGGTCGCGCTTGCGCAGCCATCTGGCGCGGTCAAACAGTAGGCCCGAATCGCGCTGAAGTGAAGAACCGACACGGTTGTAGGCGGCATCTGCGTCCTTTGAGGCCTGACGAAGCTTGATGCGTGCGGAAACAAGAGTTTCGTAATCAGCCGACAACCAATTGGACATGGCATTTGCCTGACCATATTCGCCAGCCCATACGAGGCGACTGGCCCGCTTGCGATGGTCGTCGGTGGTCAGATGCGAGCCATACTTGGACGAAATCATCGACATCCTGTCGAGGGAGAAGTTCCCCTCAATCCAAGCGCGGCGGATCCAGTTCTTGGCGCTGGAGTCCTGTCCCTTGCGCAAGTAGGCCTCGCCAAGCTTGATCATGCCTTCACCGGACACGGGCTCGCGGCCCTGGAACCAGTCAATCACGTCGGATGGCTGCATGGTTTCCGACGGCATGGCTTCTTCGGCCCTGGCCTGCAAGCCGCGCTGGTTTGGCCAGTCGCGGTGGGCCGAGATGAAGCGGCTGATGTCTGTGAAAGCGGCGCCATTGTCCTTGGTGACGTAGGATCTCCACAGAACGACGTCGCGAGCTGATGCATTCGAAATCTGGGATGCTACCTGTCGGGCCGCATCCCACTGCTTGCGGTCAGCGGCGTCCATGGCGCGTTCCAGCAGCGCGAGGTCAGCCGACGAGAGATATTGCGTGTGCGCCCGGATGCGACGTGCGCCATCGTCGTCGTAAACCGGTGTCATTGTCTGCGCCACTGTGGGTCCTGCGCAGAGGACACCCAGCGTCAGCGCAGTGGTGAGCTGCCACCAGAAACGGGATTTGGCTTTGGGGTGTGTTGTGTTCACGCTCTAAATCCTGCTGGTGACGCAAAGTCCATCGGAACCATGACAACAATTTAACTGCTTCGCAGCGGCACGTCCAAGCGATCAGTATCGCACAGGTCATGGAAGCATTCAGTTAACTCGGCTTGTGAGAACGCCAAACAAGCTTTAGTTTCCGGCGTGTAAACCTACAATAACCGGCAGAATTATGACACACGACCTTTCCCGATTTCAGGGCTCATTTCCCGCAGTTGTCACGCCATTCCGCGATGGCAAGGTCGACATCAAGGCGTTCGAGGCGTTTCTGGACTGGCAGATCTCCGAGGGTACCGCTGGCGTGGTTCCCTGTGGAACAACGGGCGAGAGTCCCAATCTGTCAGTGGACGAATTTTCGGCCGTGGTGTCGGCCGCCGTCAAAATCTCCAAGGGAAAGGTGCCGGTTATCGCCGGTACTGGCTCCAATTCCACGCAACACGCGATCGAGATGACGCAACTCGCGCAGAAGTTGGGTGCCCATGCCGCCCTCGTCGTTACGCCCTACTACAATCGGCCTACCCAGGAAGGGTTGTACCTGCATTTCCGCGCGATCGCGGAAGCGACCCGCCTGCCGATCTTCATCTACAATATTCCGGCCCGGTCGTCGGTAGACATGACGGTCGACACAATGGCCAGGCTTTCACGGCTGCCGAATGTGGTTGGCGTCAAGGATGCGACGGCCAATCTCCTTCGCGTGTCGCAGCAGCGGATCGCCTGCGGCAAGGACTTCGTCCAGCTATCGGGTGAAGACGGAACGGCCCTGGCCTTCAATGCCGGCGGCGGAGTCGGGTGCATCTCGGTCACGGCCAATGTTGCGCCTCGCCTGTGCGCTGATTTCCAGAAAGCCTGTCAGGCGGGAGAGTTCACAAAAGCACGTGAGTTGCATGAGCGGTTGATGCCCCTGCACGAGGAGCTTTTCTGCGAAACGAGCCCGGCTCCGGTGAAGTATGCGCTCAGCCTCATGGGCAAGTGCGAGCCTGACTGCCGCCTGCCGCTGGCGCCCCTGAGCGAAGCATCGAAGGCGCGGGTGCGCGCGGCGATGACCCGCGTCGGCTTGATCACCTAGACATCATGGCTGCCAAAAAGAAAGATGATGACCAGAAGATCGTCGCGGAGAACCGCAAGGCGCGCTTCAACTACTACATCGATGAGGTCATTGAAGCCGGCATCATGCTGACCGGAACGGAAGTGAAGTCACTGCGCGGCGGCAAGGCCACGATTGCCGAAGCCTATGCGCAAACAAAGGGCGGTGAGATTTTCCTCATCAATTCCTACCTTCCCGAATACACGGAAGGTAACCGCTTCAACCACGAGCCCCGGCGGATCCGGAAGTTGCTGGTCCGCAAGCGCCAGATCGAGCGCCTTGCCAAGGCCATCGAGCGCGAGGGCATGACCATTGTGCCGCTCAAGGCTTACTTCAACGCGAAGGGGCGCGCGAAGATCGAACTTGGTCTAGCGCGCGGCAAGAAGCTGCACGACAAGCGCGATACAGAGAAGCAGAAGGACTGGCAGCGTGAAAAGGGCCGCCTCCTGCGCGACAAGGGCTGATCCGGCGCATGAGCGATCGTGAGCCCTATGACGAGCCCGAAAAGGAAGCCATTCATCAGAAGCTGCTGGAAGCCAAGTTGCGCTGGGCGCGTGAGCGTCGCCTGATCACCGGGAAGACGGATGAGGCCCGCGAGAACAGGCTTCCTCCGGGACAGCAGGAGGTCAAGAACTGGCCGGTCCTGGACCTGGGCATTCAGCCGGATGTTCCGAAGGAGGAGTGGAAGCTGACCATTGACGGGCTGGTGGCCATGCCGCTGACGCTGGATTTTGCTGCATTTTCAGCCTTGCCGCAGACCGAGGTGTTGTCCGACATCCACTGTGTGACCAAGTGGAGCCGATACGACAATCTCTGGTGCGGGGTTTCATCCCGCGAGCTGGTGAAGGCAGTTCAGCCCAAGGCCGAGGCGGCGCACGTGATTTTCCACGCGCATGACGGCTACACAACGAATGTCAGCCTTCAGGCCTTTCTCGATGAGGATGTCTTGCTCGCCCTCACGTGGGAAGGCTATCCGCTGACCCGAAATCACGGTGGTCCCGTTCGCATGGTCATACCGCGCTACTATTTCTGGAAAAGCCCGAAATGGATCAAACGCATCGAATTCAGCAGGGATGACCGTCCGGGGTTCTGGGAAGTTCGCGGTTACCACAATGTCGGCGATCCCTGGAAGGAAGAGCGGTACGAGTAACCATTCAGCGTGGTTGCGCGTGGCGGTGTTTGCACAGTAATCATCCCGAAACATCTGGCGAGTTGATCCAATGAAACGGCGCGTAGGCATTGTGGGCGTGAGCGGATATGGCGGCGGCGAGGCGCTGCGCCTTTGTGCAACGCATCCTGCGTTTGAGCTCGTCTATGCGGGAGGTGACGGGTCGGTTGGCCAGCGTCTGGTCGAGCGCTATCCTGGACTTGGGCGCCTGGGCGACCTGCAGGTGGAAAAGTGGGATCCCACGCGCCTGCCTGATCTCGACATCCTGTTTGCCTCACTTCCGACCGGGCAATCCAAGGCTGCGCTGGCGCAGGTTCCGGCCCGCGTAAAGATCGTCGATATCGGTGGCGATCACCGCTACGTCGATGGCTGGACCTATGGTCTTGCGGATGTGTGGCCTGATGCAGTGAAGTCATCAACGCGCGTTGCCAATCCCGGCTGCTTTCCGGCTGCTACACTGGCGGCACTGGCGCCGCTGCTGGCGAAGGGAATGATCGATCCCGGCAACATCATCATTGATGCGAAGACGGGCGTCAGCGGTGCGGGCCGCGGCGGCGGAGAAGCGACCATGGGTTACGCCGAGGTCAATGAAGACCTTGCGCCTTACGGGTTGTTGAAGCATGTGCATATGCCGGAGATGGGACGCACGATCGAAAAGCTGTCGGGCGGGAAATCCGACGGTCTCGTGTTCACGCCTCACCTGGCACCGATGACGCGTGGTATCATGGCCACGATTTATGCGCGGGGTTCGGTGTCGACAGAACAGTGCCTCGAAACGGCCCGGGCCTTCTATGCCAACCGACCCTTTGTGCGCGTCATGGACAAGCCGCCCCATACGAAATGGGCGACAGGCAGCAATCTGGTGTTCGTCTCCTATGCCTGCGATCCCGCGCGCAATCTCGTCATTGCCATGGGCGCTTGTGACAATCTCGGAAAGGGCGCTGCGGGGCAGGCGGTGCAGAATGCCAATCTGATGTCGGGCTTGCCCGAAACGATGGGCCTGGAAGGCGTCACGCTTTGGCCGTGATCCGTCGGGCCTGATCGAAGACGTTCTCGAACATCTCCGTGGTCAGGCGGCGGGTGTTCGTGTTGTACCGGGAGCAGTGATAGCTGTCGATCAGCGTGATGCCCTTGGGCAGCGCATGTTCGGCACCGTGTGCAAAGGGGGCGAAGGACGCCTTCAGATCCAGTGCCCGTATGGCGCTGTCGTGGGCAATCCTTCCCAGTGCGACGATGACTTTCAGCCGGTTCATGGCTTCCAGCGTCGCGCCGAGAAACGTCCTGCACGTGAGCGCCTCCTCCGCCGTAGGCTTGTTTTCAGGCGGCACGCAACGAACGGCATTCGTGATGCGGCAGTCCACCAGTTTGAGGCCGTCATCGATCGAGGCGGCATAGGTCCCGGTGGCGTACCCGAATTTCAGCAATGTCGCGTAGAGAAGGTCGCCGGCATAGTCGCCGGTGAAAGGGCGCCCCGTCCGGTTGGCTCCCGAAACGCCTGGCGCCAGTCCGAGCACGAGCAGCCTTGCGTTCAGGCTTCCGAAGCTTGGCACGGGCGCGTTGAACCAATCCGGGTTCTTCAGCCTGTTTGCCGAACGATAAGCCGCGAGGCGCGGGCATAGCGCGCAGTTGGCTGGCGGTTCTGCGTTTGCTGCAGCAGCTGTCTGGGCGGCCAGTCTCATGGTCGTGTTTCCTGCAACGGATCTTGGGCGGATGTCAATCCGGACGGAAGCTTGGAGGTCATGCCTGCCGCTGGTATATCCCGGTGGTGTCGCAGGCGTCAGGTGCTGCGTGTCTGGCCGGTCGGGGTACGCGGGTCAATTCTTGAATTCAGGGAACGTCCATGAAGTTCTTTCAAGCATTTTGCGCAGCCCTGCTGATAGGCCTTCTGGCGGCCCAAGCGTCGGCGGAGACCGACTTCGACCGGTGCACGGGTGACGAAGGTTATGACATCGGCAAGAAGATTGATGCCTGCACACTGGCGATTTCAAGCGGAAAACTCGACCAGACAAACCTCGGTGCTGCCTACAGCAAGCGTGCTGTGGCTCGGGCGTCGCGGAAGGACCTTGACGGTGCGATAGCTGATTTTGGGGAAGTCATCCGTCTGTTCCCGGATCTGGCGTCTGCGTATCTCAGCCGTGGCGACATCTACTACAGCCAGAAGAAGTTTGGTGATGCCGTTCGGGACTATGCCGACGCCGTACGTCTGCGTCCCGACTGGATCATGGCGCTGAAGTATCTGGGCGATGCGCATGACGAGAATGGTGAGCCCGTGAAGGCCATCGCTGCCTACCAGAGGGCGCTCAAACTCGACCGCAACTTTGCCGATGTGCATTTCGACCTGGGTATCGTCTACAGGAAAATGGGCAACTTCAAGAAAGCGGCGGCCAGTTTTTCGCGAACCATCCGGCTCATGGCTGACCATGCCGGGGCGTTCAACGGGCGCTGTGTCACCTATGCCCAGATGGGCAAGCTGAAGACGGCGATCAGTGACTGCAACCGGGCGATTGATCTCAATTCACGCATATCGGCCTATTGGGAAGCACGTGCGATCGTGCGGCAACGCATGGGTGACCTGCGGTTGGCGCTGGAAGACTATTCGCGGGCGCTGCAACTCAATCCGAAGAATGCCAATGCGCTTTACGGACGAGGCTCGGTTCGCTTGGCAACGGGTGACAAAACGGGGGCTGAGTCCGACAGGAATGCTGCGATGAAGCTGAACCCCAAGGTCGCGGACGTCATGGCGACCCTTGGCATCAAGGCCTGATCAGGCCGCAATCGGTTTACGCGCGACGCTGCATCCAGTCGGCCTGGCGTACGGCAAATCCGGTCACCGTGCGCATCAGCCAGCGTGGCGTGACCTGGCTCCAGGCGGCTGCAACCTGGTTGGGCAATCCCGGAACAACCACTGTCTGTCCCATCATGAGGCCTGCGTAGGCCTGGCGGGCGACCGACTTCGGATCCGAAATCAGGAATGAAGGCGCCCACTTGGCGGTGCTCGAGCCTGCCTTGATCGAGGCGACCATGTTGGTGTTTGTCAGGCCGGGACACAGGGCGGTCACACTTACGCCGGTGGCGCGAAGTTCCTCTGCGAGGGACTCGGTCAGGGAGAGGATATAGGCCTTGCTGGCTGCGTAGACCGCCATCGATGGAACGGGCTGAAATCCGGCCAGAGAGGATACGTTCAGGATCCGGCCAAAGCGACGCTCCAGCATGCTTGGCAGGAGAAGAGAGGTGAGTGCGGTTGCTGCAGCGATGTTGACGGCAATGATCTGCTGCATCTTCTCTGGCGGCGCAGAGGCGAATGGCCCCACGTCAATGATGCCCGCGTTGTTCACCAGAATATCGACGTCGATTTCCTGGTCGTTCAATTGCTCGACGACGGATACGAGTTGGGTTGCGTCGCTGAGGTCAGCCTCGATGACGATCGAGTCGGTGTCGTGCGCAGCGCGCAGTTCACCGGCCAGCGCATCGAGCTTGTCCTTGCTTCTCGCCACGAGGACGAGCGAGTGGCCGTGAGTGGCGAATTCCCGGGCGAGTTCTGCGCCGATGCCGGCTGACGCGCCGGTCACGAGAACGCGTCCCATTCTGCGCTCCCCCATCAGGGACATCTTTGCCTGGCTCGCAGGTGCCTTGCGAGTCGTTGACCTGCTTCCTGATCCAGCTTTCGGGCCGGCCTTCTTGCGCGGGCTTGCCATGGGCATGTCCTTTCAGAACGGTGGAGCTCCCCACGCAGCACGGGGCTGCGCGGGGAGTGCAGATCAGGGAACTCTTGCGGTCAGGATCAGGCCGCGCGGCGCGTGTCGCGCAGCGACGTCACGAAGCGCGAGATCGGGCGGATCGTCTTCGTGGAGCTGTCGCCGACAATTTCGCTGACTTCGCGGAACTGGCGAACCGAGCGACGGAACAGTTCCGTCATGGCGTGCTGCTGAACCTTCACGGCTTCAGCAAAGCTGCCGGCCTGGATTGTGTCGCGCAGGGCTTCAAAACTCCACACGGCGTTGTCCTGGGCGTGATTGACGAGCGTGAGCGCAACCTTGCGGCCTTCGTCGCCCATGGTTTCGCTGGCTTCGCGGATCGCGTCGCCGGCTTCGCGGATGCCTTCCTGAACGCGCGATACCATCTTCACGACGGGCGTGCGCAGGGTGTTCATTTCTACCTTGGCTTCGGTCTTTGCTTCGGCCTTGGCCTTCGAGCGGCCAGTCGTCTTGCGTGTCTTTGTCATTTCAGTCGTCTCCGTTCTCTTGGTCTGCATTCATCACGCCGCAGCGGGTCGTGATGTCCTTCCTGGCGCGGTGCGAACATGATCGATGATCAATCCGCCTATCCGGGCCAGAAACTTTTTCGGCAGGTCGTGTGCCATGCCTTCGATTACTTCAAGTCGTGCGCCCGGAATGTTACGGGCGGAATCACGTCCACCTGCCAGCGGTGCCAGAGGATCGCGTGAGCCGTGGATCACGAGCGTGGGCGCCTTTATCTTCCTGATATGGGGGCGCAGGTCTCCCGTAGCAATGATTGCGGCCAGTTGCCGCTTCACGCCTGCGGGGTAGTAGGAACGATCGAATCCGCTAGCGATTTTCACTTTCAACTCGCTGTGCTCATCCGTCTCGTCCGGCGTGCGAATGAGGCTCCACATCTGGATGGCCCGATCGATCAGCGCTTCGCGAGACTTGCCCTTGGGCTTGCTGAGAAAGAGCGGTGCGAGCAGCCTGGGGCTGGGTCCCGGCAACAACGGGTTGAGGGTTCCGGACATGATGGACGTCAGCGACAGCACGCGATCAGGATGCGTGCCCGAAAGCAACTGGCCGATCATGCCTCCCATCGAAACGCCGACGATGTGTGCCTTCCTGATCTTCAGGGCGTCCATGAGACCGGTGGTGTCCAGAACCATGTCGTGCAGGGTGTAGGGTGCCAGCCGCTTCAAGCCGATCAGCCGGGCCGCGACCTGTGCAACCGGGTGCGGTGCATTCTTGCCGTGCAGCTTCGTGGTGAGCCCGATGTCCCGGTTGTCAAACGTGATGACCCTGAACCCTGCATCCGCAAGGTTCCGGATCAGGGCGTCTGGCCAGAAGGTCATCTGCGCCGCGAGCCCCATGATCATCAGGACTGCCGGCCCATTCTTGGGGCCGGCTTCCTGATACTCGATCGTCAGCTTGTTTGCTGAAACCTGGGGCATCGTCTTTGACTGGCTACTCGGCTGCCGACACGATGGTCAGCTTGGGTTTGCGCTTGCGCGGCCGTGCCTTGGTTGCGGTCTTGGCTTCTTCGGCTGCAGGCTTGGCTTCTGATACCGGCTGCGGACGCGGAGCCGGAATGGGGCGCTTGAGGGCTGCCGCCTTCATCTCCTCAAAGGATTCCTGCAGGCAATTCGCATAGCGCTCCGGATCCGGCATCAGGCTCCGGTCGGACGTGAACGTGACAGTGATGCTTCCGCAGTAGCTCAGCACCGCGTGGAAAATGCCGACGCCTTCGAAGACGGGGCCCAGGCCGTATTGAGTCACCAGGCGGGCGCCGTTCATGTAGAGCGGGACCGGCGGGCCGGGTACGTTCGTGATCACCGTGTTGAACATCGGGGCGACCCGGTTTGCCAGCCCCCACCTCACATAGAGGCGGGCGGCGAGGCCCGACAGTGTCGACGGCATGAAGCTTGAGTATTCGGAAAGCTGGCGGGCACCAACGGCGTTTGTCAGTGCCTTCGAGTTGCCTGCTTCCTCGTGGACGAATTGCAGGCGTCCAAACGGGTCGGCGATGTGCGTGCCGATCGGGATCGTCATGGCGCTTACCTGGTTGCCCAGCGTGTTCTTCTCACCGGGCGAGCGGACCGAAATCGGCGCCATGCAAACGAGTGACTCACGCGGAAGTTCGTTGATGGACTTGAGGTATTTGCGCATCGCGCCGCCGATGACGGCAACAACGACATCATTCACGGTCGCGCCTTCAAGGCGGGTCCTGATTTCCTTGATCTCGCTCAGGGCGAAGTCACGGCCGTCAACGACGCGGTTCATCGTCACCGAGCCGTTGAAGCGCGTACGCGGGACGCTGCCGCTGGTGTGCAGGCGGCCGCGCGCGAGCCCGCTGACCATCTTGGCAATGCCCGGCGCCGAGTTGGCGACGGTCCGTGCGAGGCGCAGTGGGGTGCCGATCGCGTTGACCTGTGCACGAAGCAACAGTTCGAGCGATGTCGGTGTGCGCTCGGGGATCCACGGCTTCTCAGGGCCAGCTACAGCGCCGGCCGGATCAAGAGAGTGCACGGCGTTCGTGATGTCGACGCCTGACACGCCGTCGATTGCAGCGTGATGAACCTTCGAAACGATGGCGTACGACCCCTTGGGGACGCCTGGCACGTTGTTCAGGCCTTCGATGACCGTGAATTCCCAAAGTGGCTTCGACAGGTCTACCGGGCGCGAGTGGAGGCGTGCGGCCTGGATGCAGAGCTGGCGCCAGTCTCCCGGTTGGGGGAGGGCAACGTGACGGACGTGATACTCGAGATCGAAGTCGGGATCGTCGATCCAGTACGGATAGTCGAGGCTCAGCGGAACATTCGCAAGCTTGCGACGAAAGCTCTTCGCGAGATGAAGGCGCGACTCGATGAAGGTGAGGATGTCCTTGAAGCGGACGAACGAGTTCGGTGCCGTCGAGGGATCGTAAATCGCGATCGATCCGATGTGCATCGGCGTGCGTGACGTTTCCATGTAGAGGAACGCGGAGTCGAGACCTGTAAGCTGTTCCATGTTTCCTGCCCTGATGGGTCCCGGCTTGCCGCCGGTTGACCTCTGTTGCTTTATTGACTCAGCCTGCCAGAAGAAATGATGACGCCAACTGACGGATTTACGCTACGACATGAAAATATTGTGCATCGCACCAATTCATTTCGCAGACGCATATAAGAAAATGGAGTTTTGGTCAATGGTGCAGTGCACAATAATTTTGAATCCAGCTCATAAGTGTAGCTAAATAGCCAATTAAAGTCCCTAACTGCTCGCTGCATTTGGCTGGAGTTGACCCCGCGACAGCCGGTCGCACACCGAAAGGCCGGCAAGAAACAGCTCAAGCGTCTGCCAATGAGCGTCGGCGGCACTCTTTGTGTCACCCGAACGGGCCCATGAAATGGCCATCGCATTCCAGGCTGAAACGAGGGCAATTGCCGCAGTTTCGGGCGCTATTGTGCTCAAAAACTCACCATTCTTCTGACCCGTCTGGATGGTCTTTCCCACCAATTCCAGCAGCCCTGGCGAAACTTCGTTAAAGCTGGAAGAGGCATTGGATTGCGAAACAAACTCCAGAACAATCTGGCGCATCAGATGCCGATGCGCTCCCCATTCCCTGAGGTAGACCTCCAGAAGCCGTTTCAGCTGGTCTCCGGCCGCCAGTGACCGGTCCAGAAGCTCATCTGCGATCTTCGCTGCGACCTCTTCGTTGAAAGCGAGCACCAAGGCCGACTTGTTCTCAAAGTGCAGGAAAAACGTGGCGTTTGCGACATCTGCTTCGGAACAGATGTCTTCGATCCTGACCTGGTCGTAGGGCCTGTCTGCCATCAGGTGCATGGCTGCATCGAGGATGCGCTTGCGTGTCTCGCGCTTCTTCCTTTCGCGTCGCGACATGAGCTGAACGGGGAGGGGATCCATCAAAATCCTCGCAGGCGCAAAATTTGTATCTTCTATCCAATTATGGAGTGAACTCTATAATAAGAGGTTTAGGGCAATCAAGTGCTTGATTTCACTACGCTTCGTCGCACGAATTGAGTTGGCAACCCCCCTATACTCCACGTAGCGTCAGGGCTGTGGATTCTTCTGAATCAACAGATTTTTCGGGGCGGAAGGTTGCGATGGCAGTCATTGATGCGGGTCCGGTCGGCATTCAAGGAATCAAGCCTCCGTCCTGGGCGCTCGCGCTCACCGAAGGCGGGCGAGCTTTGGGTGACTACGTGATGCTCCAGGGGGCTTCGCCGCTGCTTGGCTACGCGCCGGCAGGGGATGGCCATCCCGTGATGGTACTACCCGGTTTTCTGGCTGCCGGTGGCACGACAGCCCCGATCCGCCGCTTTCTGGTGTCCAAGGGATACGAGACTTTCTGCTGGGGCCTGGGAAGAAACCTTGGTCCGCTGGCCATCGGGCCTGAAGGCGAGCTGCTGGGGCAGCGTCTTGAGTCCATCCATCGCAAGATGAAGCGCAAGATCAGCCTCGTTGGCTGGAGCCTTGGTGGCGTCATGGCCCGAGAGCTCGCCAAGAAGTACCCGCAGTACATACGGCAGGTCATTTCACTGGGTTCTCCATTCGGGGGCAACCCGCGGGCCAATCACGCCTGGCGCATCTATCAGGGGCTTACGGGGCAGGAGATCGACCCGAAGGCAATGGCAGATACGTTCCGAAACCTTGCAAAGGCACCCTCGGGAATTCCCACGACGGCGGTGTTTTCCAAAGGCGATGGTGTCGTCGCCTGGCAAACCTGCGTCGAGCGTCCGTCCAACCTGACGGACAATATCGAAGTCTACGCAAGCCATTGCGGTCTGGGCGTCAATCCCGCCGTGTTCTTCGCGGTCGCGGACCGGCTGGCGCTGCCGGATAATGAGTGGCGCCCCTTTGACCGCAGCGCCGCGATGTGGCGCCGCGTTGTCTATCCGTCAAGCGGACATGGAACGGCCGCCCACTGAGGTTCAGTGAGCGGCCTTTGGTACTGATCGTCTTTCAGTGACGGTATGCTGGCGGGAGTGTCTCGTCCAGTTTGCGGTATCGCTTTGCCAGTTCATCCGCGCGCGATGTCATCGGCTGCATCTTTCCGGCAATGATGATGGAGGTTGCCTCACTGAGGGGCTCGAGCGGATCGCCGCTCCACACGACCAGGTCGGCCGTCTTGCCCTTTTCAATTGATCCCACGGACGCAGCCTCACCGAAGATGCGTGCTGCATTCACTGTCAGGGCTTCAACGGCCCTGGCATGCGGGAGGCCGTGCGCGACGGCGTTGCCTGCATTGTATCGCGCTTCGCGCGCACGATGCCCGCCATCTCCGTTTGCAAAGCAGATCAGCACGCCGGCCCTGGCGAGGCGCGCTGCGTTTTCCATCGTTGCATCACGCATTTCAAAGCTGCCCGGCAGATTGTTTGTGGGGTTCAGCATGACCGGAACTCTCGCAGCGGCAAGTTCCTTTGCCACCACCCAGGCCTCCTCGCCGCCCGCAACGACCACATCGAGGTTGTAGTCACGTGCCAGCCGGATGACTTCCAGAATGTCCGATGCGCGACGAACGCTGACGATCAGTTTCATGCGCTTCTGGATGACGGGAACGAGCGCTTCCAGGTCGGGGCGAGACAAGCGCAGCTCGCGCGTTGCTCCGTCATTGAAGCTCCGTCGATTGCGCGCAAACCAGCGCACGTCATCCAGGTCAGCCCTGAGCGCCGTGATTGCCGAGCCTCGTGACCCACCGGCGATGCCAGTTCCGGCCTCGCCCAGGGTCAGCACCATGGCCGCCCTTGGCTTGACCACGGGTTGAGCGCCGTCGGCCAGCGTAATGATCGCGGCCTGGCCTGCGAACAGGAGTTCGCGACCTTCGCCGTCACCGGGAACCGGCGTGACGACGGCCCTGGTGATGCCGCCCTGGCGCGCCACCGGAATGACCATCGAGTCGGGGTCGATCCCGTAAGAAATGTCGAAGGCAGCGCTGACGCTGTGGCTTGATGACGAATTGTCATTCGTTTCATCGACCTGGTCGATTTCGACGGCACCAAGGTTGCTGCCGGCGGCGTAAAGTCCTGGCGTGACGGTCTTGCCGCCGGCGTCGATGACGGTTGCGCCCGACGGCACCTGAACAGAGGCGCCTACGGCCGAGATTTTTCCATTTGTTACCACGATGGTGCCTGAAGCAATTTCTCCCTGCGGGCCGGCTGTCAGGATGCGTGCGTTGGTGATGGCGAGGGTGTCGGCCTGTGCGATGGTTGTGCCCAGCAACAGGACGGCAGTCGCGAAGAACAAGCGTGTCATTATTCGTTTCCTCCGGCCTTGCGGTCGATCATGAAGTCCGATTTCGGCTGGAGCTTGCGGTCGTTTCTGTCAAACACGAGCGCGCCATCGATGTAGACCTGCTCCGCCAGTGCGTAGACGGACAGCGGGTTGGCGCTCCAGACCACGACGTCTGCCATCTTGCCGGCCTCAAGCGTTCCGGTCTTGTCCAGGATACCCAGCATTTTTGCGGCATTGGCTGTGATCCAGCCTATGGCATCCGCATCCGAAATGTTCAGGCCGGCCTTGCGCCCTGCAGCCAGTGCGGCGGCGGCTTCCTGGTTCAGGCGTTGCGCCAGAATGGCATCGTCCGAGTGGATGACTGCGCAACCTCCTGCCGCATGCAGCAGGGCGGCATTCGCGGGGATTCCGTCGATGGATTCCATCTTGAAGCCCCACCAACCCGCCCATGTCGCGGCGCAGATGTCTTCCTTCGCCAACAGGTCAGCGATCTTGTAGGCCTCGGATGCGTGGTGGAACGCGCGGATCCGGTAGCCGAATTCCTTCGCGATATCGATCATGATGGCCATTTCGTCGGCGCGGTAGCAGTGGTTCTGCACCAGGATCTCGCCCTTGAGGACGCCTGCCAGCGTGTCGAGCTTGAGATCGCGTCCGGGTGCCTCGCCTTTGCTGCCTCCGGCCCTGAATGCATCCCACTTGCGGGCGTATTGCACGGCCTCGAGCCAGGCGGCGCGATATCCGGCGACGTTGCCCATGCGCGTTGACGGCGGTGCGCCCTTGTTGCCATAGACGCGCTTGGGGTTTTCACCGCAGGCCATCTTCAGGCCATAAGGCGCATCAGGAAACTTCATTCCCTGCATCGTCGTGGACGGCACGTTCTTGAGGGTGACGGACCTGCCACCGAACAGATTGGCTGAGCCCGGCAGGATCAGCATTGACGTCACGCCGCCGCGGCGGACGGCATTAAATCCTTCGTCCTGCGGCCAGACCGAATGTTCGGCCCAGACCTGAGCCGTATTGGGACTGATGGCCTCGTTTCCATCGCTCAGTGCGGCGACGCCTGGCTGGGGGTAGACGCCGAGATGCGAATGGGCATCGATGATCCCGGGCGTGATCCACTTCCCCTTTGCCTCAATTACCTTGTACCCGGACGGGGCGGCGGCGCCTGCCGCGACGCTCTCGATCTTGCCGTCGCGGATGGTGACTGTCGCGTTTTCGATCTTGTCGCCGGTGCCGGTAAATGCCGTCGCGCCGATGAATGCGGTTGGCTGGCCTGGCAGGGGCTTGTATGTCGACGGAAAGGGATTGGAATCCACCTGCGGATCAAGGTTGGGCCCGGAGGGCTTCCGTTCCTCAAGTGGTTCAGTCGTGGCGCAACCGGACAGCGCGATGGCGGCTGCCGCAATGCAGGCGAACAATTTGTGTCGGTACACGTGTTTTCCCTCTCAATGCCCCGAATTTCGTGCAGTATTGCATGGTGTACCTGCAATGGAAATCGTAGGAATCTGTCCCCAGCGGCAGAACATCAAACATGATTTACATCAGTCTCGGCGCGAACGTTCCTTCCAAGGCTGGGCCACCGCTGCACACGCTTCGGGCTGCCATTTCGGTCATGCCCCAGCATGGGATCCGGGTCACTGGAACTTCCGGATTTTACCACTCTGACGCCTGGCCCAATCCGGCCGACCCGCCGTTCGTAAATGCCGTCATTTCCGTTGCGACGCAGAAGGGACCTTATGAGTTGCTGCATGGGCTGCTGGCCCTGGAACGCCAGTTCGGGCGCGTGAGAAAGACGCGCTGGGAGCCCCGTACCCTCGACCTCGACCTGATTGACTATGGAGGGTTAATTTCGGACACGGACGAGCTCATGCTGCCGCATCCCCGCATGCATGAAAGGCCCTTCGTGCTTGTGCCCCTCAGGGACCTTGCTCCCGCGTGGCGACATCCTGACACGGGAGCCCATATCAACGAATTGCTCGAAAATGCTGGGGATGGAGGCGTTCGTCTCATCGACGCCGCCCTGCAAACTGGCTGAAATTCCTTGTTTTCGCAGGCGCAGCACGCTATTTTTGGCTTAACTCCCTCGAATGCAAGGATTTCCCCGCCTCATGGCTCGCGTGACCGTCGAAGATTGCGTGGACAAGATCTCGAACCGTTTCGAACTGGTCCTTCTTGCTGCCCATCGCGCCCGTGCGATCACGTCGGGCGCCGGGCTGCTTGTGGACCGGGACAATGACAAGAACCCGGTTGTTGCCCTCCGGGAAATCGCATCGACGAAAGTCGAGCATGAAAGCTTGAAGGAAGAGTTCCTCAGCAGCCTGCAGCGCCACATCGAAACGGACGAGCCGGAGTCCGACAAGCCAACCGTTGAAGCCGTCGACGCGCCGGAAAGCATCCAGGTTTCCGAAGCCGATTATGCCCGCGCGATGCGCGCAGACTCGGACGTCAAGCGTCAAGAGGTGGTGGAAGAGGTTGACGACGGAGACGTTTAACGCACTGAACCCGCGTTACAGGCAATCCGGGCTGCCGTTGCTGCAGCCATCCATTTCATCCCGCCTCCACGTCATGCGGTGTGATCCGACATGATGCGTCAATTTGAACTTGTTGAGCGTGTGAAGGCGTACGATCCGGACGCCGATGAAGACCTGCTCAACAGGGCCTATGTGTTCGGCATCAAGGCCCATGGCAACCAGAAGCGCGACTCTGGAGACCCGTACTTCTCGCATCCGCTGGAAGTCGCCGGCATCCTGACGGACCTCAAGCTCGACACGTCCACGATCGTGACGGCGCTCCTTCATGACACGATCGAAGACACGCATGCGACGCATGCCGACATCGAAAAGCTGTTCGGTCGCGAGATTGCAGACCTTGTGGATGGCGTGACGAAGCTGTCGAAGCTTGAGCTCCAGTCCGAGCAGACAAAGCAGGCTGAAAACTTCCGCAAGTTCATGCTGGCCATGAGTCATGACGTGCGCGTGCTTCTCGTGAAGCTCGCTGATCGCCTGCACAACATGCGTACGCTCAAGGGGGTGAAGAACCCGGATCGCCGCAAGCGGATCGCGACCGAAACCATGGAGATCTATGCCCCGCTTGCCGGGCGCATGGGCATGCAGAACTTCAGGGAAGAGTTCGAGGACGGCGCCTTCGCCGAAATCAATCCGGAGATGCGGGATTCAATCCTGAAGCGGCTGTCGGTCCTCCGGTCCGAAAAGGGAGAAGTCACCAAGCGCATTGAAGTGGCGCTGCTGCGAAAACTCAGCGAATACGGAATCCAGGCAAGCGTTTCCGGACGCGAGAAGCTGCCTTACTCCATCTGGCGCAAGATGGAAGAGAAGCGCGTGACGTTCGACCAGCTCTCCGACATCTTTGCGCTGCGCATCGTCGTTGGCAGCATCGAGGAGTGCTACAAGGCGCTTGGCGTGCTGCACCAGTCCTGGCGCCATGTTCCGGGGCGGTTCAAGGATTACATCTCGCTCCCGAAATCGAACAACTACCGTTCGCTCCATACCGAGATTTATGGTCCGGAAAACCAGCGCATCGAACTGCAGATCCGCTCGCGGGAAATGCATGAGGTGGCAGAGGCGGGCATTGCGGCTCACTGGAGCTACAAGGACAAGATCAACGGTCGTCGGCCGCTGGCCAGCATTGATGCCTACGAATCCCTGCGTTCGCTCATTGCATCGCTGAAGGACGGAAACACGCCTGAAGAGTTTCTCGAGCATACGCGTCTCGAACTTTTCCAGGATCAGGTGTTCTGCTTCACGCCAAAGGGCCAGCTGATTTCGTTGCCTCGCGGGGCCTCGCCGATTGACTTCGCCTATGCCGTTCACACGGAAGTCGGGGATACGTGCATTGGCGCCAAGATCAACGGCCGTCACATGCCGCTCGGCACCCGGCTCAAGAACGGCGAAATGGTCGAGATCATCCGGTCTCCCAAGCAAGGGCCTTCAGCCGTTTGGGAAACGATGGTGGTGACCGGCAAGGCCCAGGCATCGATCAAGCGTTACCTGCGCAATGCCGAGAAGGTCGAGCAGCAACGCATGGGACGCGCGATCATCGAGAAGGCGTTCCGTGATGCCGGACATGAGTATTCCGACAAGGCGCTGACGGCAGCCCTCAAGAAGCTCAATGCCCAGAAGCTCGATGATGTGTTCCTTCAGTTGGCAAAGGGAGACGTATCGCCTGTCGACGTGCTCAAGGCTGCCGTCCCTGAATACACGCCCGACAAGGACATGCAGGGCTGGGCCAAACTTGTGAACCGAAAGGCCAAGCCGGGCGCCATTCCGATCCTGAGCATGCAGTCCGGCCTGGCCTTTCATCTGGCCACGTGCTGCCAGCCGCTTGCGGGAGACCGGATCATCGGGGTCATCACGCAGGGTACGGGCGTCACGGTCCATACAGCTGATTGCGAGCGGCTTGAAGAAGTGCAGGACCAGCCCGACCGGTGGGTGGATGTGCGCTGGGCGCCCGACGCGTCCAATGAGGTGCAGGTCGGGCGATTGAAGATCGCCATGAATAATGTGTCGGGAACGCTGGCAAAGGTCTGCGACGTCATTGCCAAGCAGGGTGGCAACATCACCAACCTCAAGATTGTGGGGCGGTCGCCACTTGTGTTTGACATGATTGTCGATGTCGAGGTGAATGACGCCCGCCATCTGGCAACGATCATCGCGGCCCTTCGTGCTTCCCCATCGGTGAACGCCGTCGACCGGCCGCACGGCGAAAAGGAGACGTCTGCGCATGAAGGTTGAAGAAGTTCTTGCCGAGTTCGAAAAGGCTGGCGCGCTCCTCAAGGGGCACTTCATCCTGTCATCGGGTCGGCACTCCGACACGTTTCTCCAGAAGGCGCTGGTCTTTCAGTATCCGCAAAGAACGGCGAAGCTGTGCAAGGCGCTGGCCCAGCTGATCCAGACCAAGGTGAAGAAGCGGATTGATGCCGTTGTTTCGCCGGCCGTGGGTGGCATCATCCCCGGCTATGAGACGGCGCGGCACCTGAAGCTGCCCGCCATGTTCGTCGAGCGCCAGGACGGCGCGTTCCAGCTGCGTCGCAATTTTCACCTTGATGACAGCATGAACGTGGTGATCATCGAGGATGTCGTTTCGACCGGATTGTCCTCGCGCGAGTGCATCGAGGCTGTTCGCGCGACGGGCGCGAATGTACTGGCTCTCGCCTGCCTCATCGACCGGTCTGGCGGGGACGCCAAGTTCGATGTTCCGTTCATTCCGCTTGCGCGCCTCAAGGTGCCGTCGTGGGAACCCGACAAGCTGCCCAAGCACCTCAAGGGAATTCCGGCGGTCAAGCCTGGCAGTCGGGGGCTGAAGTAATGCTCTCCCATCTGCGGCTAGGGGTGAACATCGACCACGTCGCGACCATCCGTAATGCGCGGGGCGGGGATCATCCCGATCCGGTCCGCGCGGCCAGGATTGCGGAAGAAGCCGGAGCAGACGGCATCACGGCCCATCTGCGGGAAGACCGTCGCCATATCAGGGACGCCGACATCGACTTTCTGGTGAAGGGCATCAAGTGCCCGCTCAATCTTGAAATGGCGGCGACGGAAGAGATGCTCGAAATCGCCCTCAGGCACCGGCCACACGCCGTCTGTCTCGTGCCGGAGCGGCGTGAAGAGCGGACCACGGAAGGCGGTCTCGACGTCTGTGGCGGGCACAATCATCTCGCGCCCATGGTTCGCGCCCTGGCGCGAGCCGGCATCCGGGTGTCGATGTTCATCGAAGCCACGCAGCCGCAGATCGAGGCCTCGCGGTCAGTTGGCGCGCAGGTGGTTGAATTGCACACAGGTGCCTTTTGCGAAGCGCATGCCAATGGGGACATCGCCTTGCACAACGATATCCTTGAGCGCCTGCGTCAGGGTGCCAGGTATGGGCATTCCCTCGGGCTCGAGATGCATGCCGGTCATGGATTGAACTACGAGACGGTCGGCGTCGTCGCGGGCATTCCCGAGCTGGCTGAGCTCAACATCGGCCACTTCCTGGTCGGCGAAGCCATTTTTTCCGGGCTTGATAACTCCATTCGGCGCATGCGTGCGCTGATGGACGATGCGCGCGGTCGCGTTGGCCTGACAAAGAGTTGAAGCTCGGGGACTGAGAATGATTATCGGGATCGGGAGTGACCTCATCGACATCCGGCGGATCGAAGCGACGCTGGAGCGGTTTGGCGACCGGTTCGTGCAGCGGCTCTTCACTCCAACCGAGCAGCGCAAGTCAGAAGGACGAAAGAACCGGGCGGCTTCCTACGCCAAGCGCTTTGCGGCAAAGGAGGCCTGCTCCAAGGCGCTCGGCACGGGCTTTCGCAAAAGCGTCTACTGGCGTGACCTCGGTGTCGTGAACCTGCGCTCGGGGAAGCCGACCATGGAACTGACGGGCGGGGCGGCTGAACGTCTGCGTTCGATGATACCACCGGGCATGACGGCTCAGATCGACCTCTCGATCACGGACGACTTTCCGCTTGCACAAGCGATCGTGATCATCTCGGCAGTGCCCCAGAATTCGCCTGGTTAGCGTGTTTTTCCGGGGAATTCCCCCGTTGGCGGTTAACGGGATGTAATGGGTGCCTGATTGACACTTTTTGGCCCAAACCTCATCTGATAGTACAGTGTGAGAGTTCGAACCCAAGGTATCAAACGTATGACTGCCAGCGCCGAGAGACCGTGGTGGAAAAGCGAGAGCGTTATTGAGACGGCCAAGACGATCGGTATCGTCGTTGGGATCGTTGCCTTCGTCCAGACGCTTCTGTTCCAGCCATTTCGCATACCGTCCAGTTCCATGGAAGGGTCGCTGGAAGTTGGCGACTATCTCTTTGTCTCCAAGTTCACCTACGGCTACTCGGTCTATTCCATTCCGCTGGTCGCTCCGGCGCATGCATCAGAGGACCGCCTGCTGGGTGGAGAAGCCGAGCGCGGGGACGTGGTGGTGTTCAGGCTGCCGAGCGATCCGAGCCAGGATTACATCAAGCGTGTCATCGGTCTTCCCGGCGACCGCATCCAGGTCATTGGCGGGGTCCTTCACATCAACGGCGTGCCCGTAAAGCTGGAACGCATTGATGACAGGGTGGAGACGCTTGAAGACGGCACTGAAGTGACCGTCGAGAGATATCAGGAAACGCTTCCGAACGGCGTATCGCACGTGGTGCTCAATCGTGACGTGGCGTCCCGCTTCGACGACACCGAGGAATTCGTTGTTCCTGCAGGTCATTACTTCATGATGGGTGACAACCGGGACAACTCCAACGATAGCCGTGGCGATGTCGGTTACGTTCCTGCCGCCAATCTCGTCGGGCGCGCGCAGGTCATCTTCTTCTCTCATGACGGCACAGCAGCGGTTTGGGAATTGTGGAAGTGGCCGTTTGCCATACGCTACAGCCGGTTGTTGAACCTGATTTCCTGATGGCGATGTTGTGACTGAACATTCGCCATTCACCTGGCGACTGGGGTGGGGTGCTGAAGTGTTCCGGGTCATTTTCTATGCGTTGATCCTGGCCGTCTTTATCAGGACCTTTCTCTTCCAGCCGTTCAACATTCCTTCCAGTTCGATGGAAGACACGTTGCTGGTTGGCGACTACCTGTTTGTGACCAAGTTCAGCTATGGGTATTCGAAGCACACGTTCCCGTGGTCGCCGAACCTGTTTTCCGGACGTTTCTGGAGCGGACAACCGGAGCGGGGCGATGTGGTGGTGTTCAAGTTGCCTGCCAGGCCCAGCGAAGACTACATAAAACGCGTTGTGGGGTTGCCCGGTGATCGCATCCAGATGATCGATGGCGTGCTCCACATCAATGGCGTGCCCTGCAAGATGAAGCGCGTCGAGGATTTCGTCCGGATTTCGCCTTATGGATACGAGGAACGCATTCCGCGCTTCAAGGAGACGCTTCCGAACGGCTCCAGTCATCATGTATTGGACCGCGATCCCGACTATTCTGGTTGGGATAACACCCAGGAGTTCATTGTGCCGGCGGGTCACTACTTCATGATGGGTGACAACCGGGATCAGTCGAATGACAGCCGCATTCCAAACAGCGGCGTCGGGTTTGTTCCTGAAGAGAACCTTGTCGGCCGTGCCGACCTCATTTTGTTTTCGACCGATGGCAGCGCGAAAAACTGGGAAATCTGGAAATGGCCAGCGGCGTTCCGATACAGCAGGCTCTTCCAAAGCATTGAGTGATGACGTCCGCAACAAGATCGGCCATGAATTCAAGGATGCAGGCCTCCTGAAGGTTGCACTGACTCATTCCAGTGCCGGGGGCGCCGATAATGAGCGACTTGAGTTCCTAGGTGACCGGGTGCTTGGCGTCCTGATTGCGGATCTCCTGATCCAGCAATTTCCTCGTGAAACCGAAGGGTCACTGGCCCTCAAGCTGAATGCCCTTGTGCGCGAAGAGACCTGCGCGCGGGTGGCGATCAAGGCTGGGCTGGATGCTGCCATCGTTCTTGCGCCCAGTGAAGATCGGGCAGGAGGTCGAAAGAAGCCTGCCATTCTCGGCGACGCCTGTGAGGCGCTGATCGCAGCGCTTTATCTTGATGGTGGCCTTGAAGCGGCCCGCGGGTTTGTCCTTCGATACTGGATGCCGTTCCTCGATGAAGTCCGGGGCGATCTGCGTGATCCCAAGAATGCATTGCAGGAATGGGCGCAAGGTCGGAAACTGGGTACGCCGTCCTATCGCCTTGTCCACCGGGACGGGCCTGACCATGCGCCGCGTTTCACAGTTGAAGTTTCTGTTGGTTCCCATCCGCCCGTGTCGGGCGAGGGAAGCAATCTTCGTGCGGCCGAACAGGCGGCTGCGCGCGACATGCTCAAAAGGGTGACGTCTTGAACGCTGAAGCCACGCGATGCGGATTTGTTGCGATCATTGGCGCTCCCAATGCGGGAAAATCGACGCTGGTCAATGCACTCGTCGGTACCAAGGTTTCCATCGTAAGCCGGAAAGTCCAGACAACGCGGATGCGTATTCGTGGCGTGGCGATGCAAGGATCATCGCAGGTCGTGCTCGTTGATACGCCGGGCATCTTCCAGCCCCGCCGGAGGCTCGACCGTGCCATGGTGAAGGCCGCCTGGATGGGAGCCGATGAGGCAGACCTGGTCTGCCTGCTGGTTGATGCCGAGGAGCAACTGGAGTCTCCCAATGGCCTGTCGGCGCAGGACACCGATCGTATCCTTCGCAGGCTGAATGACGCGAAGCGCAGTTCGATCCTCATCATCAACAAGATCGATACGATGCCGCGAGACCGCTTGCTTCCGCTGATCGAGCAATTGCGGGAGCGTGCAAGTTTTGACCAGACGTTTCTCGTTTCCGCCTCCCAGGGCAAGGGCACCGCTGACGTGTTGCGCTATCTCGCGCAGCATGTGCCTGAAGGACCGTGGGCTTATCCGGCGGACCAGGCTGCGGACATGCCCATGCGGCTTCTGGCTGCAGAAATGACCCGTGAGCGGATCTATGACCGGCTGCATCAGGAGTTGCCCTATGCAACGACTGTCATTACCGAGCAATGGCAGGCAAAGCCCGACGGTTCGGCGCGCCTCGAGCAGACCATTTTCGTCGAGCGCGAAAGCCAGCGTGCCATCGTCCTGGGCAAGGGCGGGGCGACGATCAAGCTTCTGGGCGAAACCGCGCGCAAGGAGATGGAAACCCAGTTCGGGCACAAGGTGCACCTGTTCCTTCATGTGAAAGTCCGTGAGAACTGGGCGGATGATCCAATGCATTACCGTGAAATGGGGCTCGACTTGCCCGAGGGGCAGTGATGCTGATGGATAACCGGATCTCGCGTGGAGTGGACTGACGAAGCGATCGTGCTTGCTGTTCGTCCCTTCGGCGAACACAGCGGCATTCTTGAGGCGCTCACCCGGGCGCATGGGCGCCACCTTGGGCTCATGCGTTCAGCAGGGTCCCGTCGCATGCGCGGTGTGCTCGAAGCCGGAAACCTGCTGAACGTTCATTGGCGGGCGCGGATTGACCAGCAGTTGGGTTCGTACTCTGCAGAGCTGTCGGCGGCACGCGCGGCTCACTTCTTTCATGACCGCGTGAAGCTGGACGCGCTCTCGTCGGCCTGTGCGATGTGCGCTGCCACCCTGCCCGAGCGAGAAGCCCATGAGCGTGTGTACCTGGCGCTTGATGGCCTGCTTCGTCACATGGTTCTCGAGCCGACTTTGGCGTGGGCGGAATCCTATGTTCGTTTCGAGATGGTCCTGCTGGAGGACCTGGGATTTGGACTGGACCTGTCTGCCTGCGTGGTCACGGGTGATGTGGAGGGGCTTGCCTATGTATCGCCGCGCTCGGGGAGGGCCGTGACTGCGGCAGGTGCAGGCATTTTTGCGCGTCGCCTGCTCAGGCTTCCGGCCTTTCTGACGGGCACGCCGGGTGGAACGAGCCTTGAGGATGTAAACAATGGACTGTCGCTGACCGGCCACTTTCTTGAGCGTGTGCTCGAAGAGGCAAATGGTCAGGGGAAAGTGACCGGCCTGCCGGAGGCCAGAGTGCGGTTTTCCCAGCGAATTGAAGCCCTCTGACACGCGAAATGCCGGACAACGGTGCGTGTTGTTCCAAAGCCGGATTTTTCCCCAAGATTCAAAGGCTTGGCTAGCCCTTTGAGTTACTTGCGGCGGACCTCCCATGCCGTTAGTCAAGCCGCTCAATTCCATCGAAAGCGAGATTCGAAATGGCACTCGACGACGTCGTTCGCGAAGTCGACCTCAAGGACGCATTGGGAGAACGATATCTCGCCTATGCCCTGTCGACGATCATGCAGCGCGCGCTGCCAGACGTTCGGGACGGCCTGAAGCCGGTCCATCGGCGCCTTCTGTTTGCGATGCAGCGCCTGGGGCTCGACCCCAAGTCCAACTTCAAGAAGTGCGCGCGCGTCGTCGGTGACGTGATGGGTCAGTTCCATCCGCATGGCGACCAGTCGATCTACGACGCCCTCGTGCGTCTGGCGCAGAATTTCTCGCTGCGCTATCCGCTCATTGATGGCCAGGGCAACTTTGGCAACGTCGACGGCGATAATCCGGCGGCCATGCGCTACACGGAAAGCCGCCTGACCGAAATTGCGCAGATCCTTCTTGAAGGGCTCAATGACGACGGCACGGATTATCGGCCGACCTATAACGGCGAAGACCATGAGCCCATCATCATCCCGGGCGGGTTTCCGAACCTGCTCGCGAATGGCGCTTCCGGCATCGCCGTCGGCATGGCGACCAATATCCCGCCGCACAATCTCGACGAAGTAGCGCAGGCGCTCATCCACCTCGTCAACTCACCCAACGCGCGCGACGAGACGCTGCTGCAGTACATCAAGGGGCCGGACTTCCCGACGGGTGGCATTGTTGTCGAGCCTGCGGAGTCGATCGCCGAAGCCTATCGCACGGGCAAGGGCGGGTTTCGCGTGCGGGCGCGCTGGCACAAGGAAGAAGGTTCGCGTGGCACCTGGCAGATCGTGGTGACGGAAATTCCATTCCAGGTCCCCAAGTCCAAGCTGATCGAGCGGATCGCGGACCTCATCTCGGACAAGAAGCTCCCGTTGCTGGATGATGTGAGGGACGAGTCGACGGAGGATATCCGCGTCGTCCTCGTTCCGAAGAACCGCAATGTCGAAGCGGAAATGCTGATGGAGCACATGTTCCGCCTGACCGACCTGGAAACCCGGTTTGCGCTGAACATGACTGTGCTGGATGCCAGCCAGACGCCGCGGGTGATGAGCCTCAAGCAGACGCTGGTGGCCTTCCTTGAGCACCAGCGTGAGGTGATGATCCGGCGTGCCAATCACCGGCTTGCCAAGATTGCCGACCGGCTCGAGATCCTCGAGGGTTATCTCGCGGTCTTTCTCAATATCGACAAGGTCATCAAGATCATCCGTACATCGGATGAGCCAAAGGTAGAACTGATCAAGGCGTTCAAGCTCACCGAGAACCAGGCTGAAGCGATCCTCAACATGCGCCTGCGCAGCCTGCGCAAGCTTGAGGAGATGGAGATCCGCCAGGAGCACAAGGCCCTGCAGGCCGAGCAGAAGGAACTCAAGGCGCTGGTGAAGTCAGAGGACATCCAGAACGACAAGCTCAAGGCGAGCTTCCAGGAGTTGCGGGCAAAATTCGGAGCGAAGACCGTGCTGGGCAAGCGCCGCTCGATCTTCTCCGATGCGCCGGCGATCGAGGATGTTCCGATCGAGTCGTTCGTCGAGAAGGAGCCCATCACCGTGCTCTGCTCGGAGAAGGGCTGGATCCGCGCGATGAAGGGGCACGTCGAGCCCAGCGAGGACGTGAAATTCAAGGATGGAGACAAGGGGCGCTTCTGGGTCAAGGCACAGACGACTGACAAGTTGCTGGTCCTTGGAACGAATGGCCGCTTCTTTACACTGGACTGCTCCCAGCTTCCGGGTGGTCGTGGGCATGGCGAACCGATCCGCCTGATGTGCGACATGGAGAACGATCAGGACATTGTTTCGATGTTCGTTCACCAACCCGGCCGCAAGCTGCTCGTGGCTTCTAGCACTGGGCGTGGTTTCATTGTTCCGGAAGAGGAAGTGCTTGCCCAGAAGCGTGGTGGCAAGCAGGTGCTGAACGTGGACCCGCTTGAAGAGGCCAAGGTGTGCGTGCCGGCGCTCGGAGACCACGTGGCCTTCATCGGGGACAATCGCAAGATGGTCATCTTCAAGATCGATGAAATTCCGGAGATGAACCGGGGCAAGGGCGTGTCATTGCAGAAGTTCAAGGATGGCGGGCTGAATGATGCCACCGTGTTCGTGTACGCCGACGGCATCCGTGACTACAACGGACGCACCTGGGAAAAGAGCGAACTGAAGGAGTATCTTGGCGGTCGTGCGCAGGCGGGTCGCCTGGTGCCGAAGGGCTGGCCGAAGAACGGGAAGTTCTCAGAGTCGTTCTGACTTGCGATGTCTGCATAAAGACGGCGGGGCAGCCTGTTTGGCCATCCCGCCAGATTTCTTCACCCAGTTTTACCGCGACAGTCCGCGTGTCGCCACGATCGTGATCGTGTAGCCTGCAATCACGTCAATCAACTGCATCAAAGCCAGCAGGAAGAACGCTGAGGTTGTGAAGCCCGGTATCGACATGAATTGAACCGAGTATACCAGCAGGGTCATGACGGCGATGCCGTGATTGACCAGGGAGAGCATTGGGGTCCCGACCGACTTCAGGATCTCGATGAACAGGAGACCCATGCCAGCGGCCACGATCACATCGGCCTGTGTCATGGACCACGTCGTTCCGGAGAACATCGTGACCTGAAAGGCCGTGCCTGCGAGCCACGCATTGATCTGCACCGGATCCAGTCCGAACGCAAAGATTGCGGCCAGATTGTAATAGATGAGAGGCAGGGACAGCAGCGGAAAGACGTCAAATGAAGGTGATGATGACTTGAGCTGGACGCGGCGCTGGCGGTATCGCGACATGAGGCTTCCCCGGGTAGGTCCTTTGATTCGCGAGTATAATCCGCTCCTGAGGCTTGCAAGCCGGGGTCTTTAGATTCGA
>JBILMZ010000245.1:0-4881 GCA_044375275.1 Micropepsaceae bacterium
CAGGTTAGCAGGATCAGGCCGCGCTTCAGCGCCTCCGCCATGAGTTTCTTGGTGCGGTCGGGATCGGGTTCTTGGGCCCCCCGCTCCTTGACGAGGTCAAAGGCGACCATGCTGCCAATGCCGCGGCTGTCGTCGAGCGGTGGCAGGTCATTGCGCATCGACATCTGCTTCAGCCGCGCCTTGAGTTTGTCACCCAGCACGACGCTGCGCTCGAGGATGTTCTCGTCCTTGATGATGTCGACAACCGCAAGGCCCGCCGCGCAGGCCACAGGATTGCCCGCATAGGTCCCGCCAAGGCCGCCCGCTTCCGGCGCATCCATGAGCGCCGCACGGCCGATGACGCCCGACAGCGGCATGCCGCCAGCCAGGCTCTTGGCCGTGGTGATAAGGTCAGGCTTCACGCCTGAATGCTCGATGGCAAAAAGCTTGCCCGTCCGCGCAAAGCCCGACTGGATCTCGTCCGCGATCAGCATGATCCCATGCTTGTCGCAGATCGCGCGAAGCGAGCGCAGGAACTCGGTCGGCGCGACGTAGAACCCGCCTTCGCCCTGCACAGGCTCGATGATGATGGCGGCAACGCGTGTGGGCTCGAGGTCCGTCTTGAACAGCATCTCGAGCGCTTCAAGCGAATGCGCCGCCGTATGACCGTGGCTTTCGACGGGGAAGGGAAGGCGATAGACGCCGCCCGGCATGTCCCCGAAACCGGCCTTGTAGGGCACGACCTTGCCCGTCAGCGCCATCGTGAACATCGTGCGCCCGTGGAACGCGCCGGAAAACGCAATCACCGCCGAGCGCTTTGTGGCATAGCGCGCGATCTTCATCGCATTCTCTACAGCTTCAGCACCTGTCGTGAAGAAGATGGTCTTCGCGGGACCTTCAATCGGCGCCAGCGCGTTCAGCTTCTCGGCAAGCGAGATGTAGCTCTCATAGGCATTCACCTGGAACGCCGTATGGATCGCGCCCTGCAGCGCCGCTTCGATGGCCTTCACGACCTTCGGATGGCGATGCCCCGTATTCTGCACGCCGATGCCACCAACGAAGTCGATATAGCGCTTGCCCTCGACATCCCAGATCTCGGCATTGAGCGCCTTCGCCGCAAATACCGGATGAGCGGTATTCACGCCCCGCGGAACGGCGGCCTGGCGCCGCGCGAGCAATTCTGCATTCGTGGTCATGTTGTCACCTCAATCATCGCAAATGATGTCATCCCGGAAGCTAGGCGAGCCCGCTGCACAGCAGCGGCTGCGAGCCCTGCCATCCGGGACCCAGGGCAACCTGGCGAATGCGCGACGCTGGGTCCCGGATAGCAAGATGCGTTTCCCAAACGCTGTCGCGTTTGGACGCATCTAACTTCCGGGATGACAGAGTAACGCATCACGCGCCCAGCCCCCCCATCGCGAGGTACTTCACTTCCAGGAAGTCCTCGATGCCGTACTTCGATCCTTCGCGGCCAATACCGCTTTCCTTCATGCCACCGAAGGGAGCCACTTCCGTCGAGATGATGCCTTCATTGATCCCGACAATGCCGTACTCCAGCGCTTCCGCCACGCGCCACACACGACCAAGGTCACGCGCATAGAAATAGGCGGCAAGACCATACTCGGTGTCATTTGCGAGCCGGATCGCATCGGCTTCCGTGCTGAACCGGAACAATGTCGCGACGGGTCCAAAGATCTCTTCCTGCGCGATCGGCATCTGCGCGGTGACGTCGGTCAGCACGGTGGGCTCGAAGAAAGTCTGCCCCAGTGCGTGGCGCTTGCCGCCCGTGAGCACCTTCGCGCCCTTGCGCACGGCGTCATTCACGAGACCCTCGACCTTCTCGATCGCTTCCATGTTGATGAGCGGGCCCTGCGTGACACCATCGGCAAGCCCGTCGCCAACCTTCATGGCAGCCGCAGCCGCTGCGAGCTTGGCCGCAAACGCATCATAGACCTTGTCCTGCACAAAGAGCCGGTTCGCGCACACGCAGGTCTGTCCCATGTTGCGGAACTTCGAGAGCATGGCACCCGTAACCGCTGCATCGAGATCCGCGTCATCGAACACGATGAACGGCGCATTGCCACCGAGTTCCAGCGACACCTTCTTCACCGTCGACGCGCACTGGCGCATCAGAAGCTTGCCGATCTCGGTGGACCCCGTGAACGAGAACTTCCGCACGAGCGAATTCGCCGTCATCTCCTGGCCAACGCGGGAAGAATGATGCGTCGTGACGATGTTGAAGATGCCCTTCGGAATGCCGGCGCGATCGGCCAGCACAGCGAGCGCCAGCGCCGAGAGCGGCGTTTCCGCCGGCGGCTTGATCACGATGGGGCAACCGGCAGCAAGGGCAGGGCCGCACTTGCGCGTGATCATGGCATTCGGGAAGTTCCACGGCGTGATGGCGGCGACGACGCCGATGGGCTGCTTGAGCACGATGATGCGCCGTCCGGCCTGCGTGGGCGGTATCACGTCCCCGTAAATGCGTTTGCCCTCTTCCGCGAACCACTCGATGAACGAGGCGCCATAGGCGACCTCGCCGCGCGACTCCGACAGGGGCTTGCCCTGTTCGCTCGTCATGATGACGGCCAGGTCTTCTTGGGATTCCATGATGAGGTCGTACCACTTGCGCAGGACAACGGCGCGCTCCTTGGCTGTCTTGGCAGCCCAGGCCGGCCAGGCCGCAGCCGCCGCCTCGATCGCCCGCCGGGTTTCGCCCTCAAGCATGTCCGGCACCCGCGCCAGCACGGCACCGGTCGCAGGATTGGTCACCTCAAAAGAAGCCCCCGAATCCGCCCCAACCCACTCACCGTTGAGATAGGCCTTCTCCCGCAGAAGTTGTGGATCCTTGAGCTTCATCATGCAGCCTCCATTGCTCCGGCGAGTTGTAGCCTTTGAGGCAGGGGAATGGAATGCGGGATGAGGCGGGGCTGTTGAAAACAAGAGGTTCACGCGAACCCGCGAAACGGCGAAAACGCGAGGCTTTAGTCCCTGTGGAGACGCAGGTCCGAGCCGGTCGTATCCCGATGATTGAGGACGATCCGCCGAACGCTGTTTCGGAAGGTCGGCGCGCCAAAATTGATCAGCAGTCCGAGATGCAGGTTCATCAGGCGGAGATAGGTCAGGGTTTGCTTCCCGTGAACGGGAAGCAGGGTTTCGAGCGACTTCAATTCTACCAGAAGTCTGCGCTCCACGAGGAGATCGGCCCGAAAGGCAACATCGAACGTGCGGTCTCCCATGACCATGGGGACGGGGACCCGACACTGCACCTGGAACCCCCTCTGCGTGAGGTAGTCCGATAACGCTGCCTCGTAGACTGATTCCAGGAGACCCGGCCCCACCTCATGGTAGACCCGGAAAGCCGCGTTAACGGTCTCCTTGGCAAGCTGTTCAAGCGTCATGTTTCATCCTCCGAATGTCGGAGTCGATTGGCCGATCATGCCGGCAAATCTGAGGCGGCTTTGTCGCAATTCGTGTCAGATGTGTATGAGGCGGCGGCCCTGAAAGCAGAAATTGTCTTCGCGCATTTCGCCATTTCGCGCCTTCGCGTGAAACCTTCCGCGCCCCACGGGTTGCGTGACAAGGCGGACCTTTCTATGCAAGGTGCGCCGCAGAAATGCGCGCGACGGCGCCCTCCACCCGGGAAATCTAAATGCGTCCTGTTCGTACGGTCCTGTTGTGTGTGTCCATGCTGGCCCTGTCCGCCTGCGCCAGCCTCAAGGACATGATGCCCTTCGGCCAGTCCACCGGCACGACGCCGACGACAGCCACCGCCACGACGCCCGGCCTTGCCATCGACCGCAAGCAGGGCTTCCCGCCCTACGCGATGATGAAGGGCACGATGCTCATCGCGCCCCACGGTGCCAAGCGCACGGACTATTATTACTGGCTGAACGAGAAGAACACCGAGAAGGTCGTTCGCTATCTCGAGGAAGAGAACAAGTACGCCGGCGAGGCGCTCGCGCACACGGCAGACATCCAGACGAAGCTGCGAGACGAAATGCGCGGCCGCATGGCGGCACGTCCCGGCACGCCGCCGTTCAGGGATGGCGGCTACTGGTACTACGAGCGTTTCGCGCCCGGCGCGGACTATCCGGTCGTCGCCCGCCGCAAGGGCGCCATGACCGCGCCGGAGGAAATCCTGGTCGACGGCGAACAGGAAGGCACGAAGTACAACCAGTTCGTCCTCGGCCAGTACACGTCAACGGGCGACGGCGCCATCTTCGCCTGGACGGCAGACCACGAGGGTGACCGCTGGTACACGCTCATCATGAAGGATACGCGCACGGGCGGCAGCCAGACGATCAAGTACGTCGCGCCGACCTTTGCGCTGGCTTCGGACAACCGGACGGTATTTTACCTCAGGCTCGAACCGGGCACGGGTCGTGCGTTCCGCCTGATGAAGCACATCATCGCCACGGACCCGAAGACCGACAAGACCGTGTACGAGGAAAAGGACTCCCGCTTCGACCTCGTCCTGAAGCGGTCGAAGAGCGGTCGCCACATCTTCCGCGTCAGCGATCACCTCGCTACGAGCGAAGTCTCCTTCATCGACGTGGCCAAGCCGGATGCGAAGTGGACACTCGTCAAGGCACGCACCGAAGGCGTGACTTATGACGTCGACGAAGTGGGCGGCCAGCTTTACATCAGCACCAACCTGAACGCCCCGGACCGCCGCATCATGACGGCACCACTGGCCCAGCCCTCGAACTGGACCGAACTGGTGCCCACCCAGCGCGGCGTCTTCATTCAGGGCTTCACGCCCGTGGGCGGCATGGTCGCGATGGAAGTCTGGAATGCAGGCGCATCGCAGCTCCGCCTGTTCAATCCGAAGACGGCCGAAGCCACTGTGGTCGAACCTGATGGCGCGGCCGGCTATGTCTCTTTCACCGACACGCGCACCTT
>JBILMZ010000246.1:0-4873 GCA_044375275.1 Micropepsaceae bacterium
GTTGCCTCCATGCAGCAGGGAATGGGACCCGTTCGGCCACAAGCCGTGTCGGCCATGGTGTATGAGCCCAATGGCCTCACCACCGGCCCAGGCTCGCTCAGCCATGACGTGCTGCAGCGCGCCGGTCTTTCGAACAGTGCTGCCAACATGGGCGGCGGCAGCTATGGCGCCGTGCCGCTGGAGCGCGTGATCATGAGCCCGCCTCAGCTGCTCATTCTCGATGACTCGTACGCAGGTACCTCAAGCCGTGCGCAATCGCTGCTGCGTCATCCGGCCTTTCTGAGCCTTGGCAAGCGAACGTCGATTTACCGTATTCCCTCGAAACTGTGGCTTTGCCCGGGCCCCTGGGTCGCCGACGCGGTGAGCCTGCTCGCGGCAGAACGCGCGAAGGTCCTGGCCTCGCTTGCGGAACGATAGGTTTCAGGCTACCCCATGAGAGCGTGTTGGTGCTTCGGTCGGATGGAAGTCCGGTCGGGGAAAAGGGAATGCGGTAAGGACAAGTCCATCAGGGACACGTCCAATGCCGCGGCTGCCCCCGCAACTGTAGACGGTGAGCTGTCTGCCGCATGTGACCACTGGAACTGAACGGTTCTGGGAAGGTCAGGCAAACAGTGCATGAGCCGTGAGCCAGGAAACCTGCCAATCGCTCGTCGTCTATTCACGGCCGGGGTGTGCCAGTGAAGCGGATGTTCCGTCGCGGCGAACTGGAAAGTTTGGGCCGACGGAGCGAATGACACTGACGCAAGCGACACTGGGAACACTAAGAACGGGATCCGCCTTCCGGGGCGGCTTGCTGCTGGCGCTTGGCGCGTGCTGCATCCTGTCCCTGTTCATCGGCTATGCGGAGATGCCCATCCAGGCGGCCGTGAACGGCCTCTTCACCGGCGAAGGCGTCGAAGGCATCATCATGCAGGACATCCGCCTGCCACGCATGCTGCTCGGCGTCATCGCCGGCGCGGCGCTGGGCATGAGCGGCGCGGCGTTGCAGGGCTTGCTGCGCAATCCGCTCGCGGAACCGGGCGTCATGGGGATCGCCTCATTTGCCTCGCTGGGCGCTGTCATCGCGATCTATTTCGGCCTGTCGACCTGGTTCGAGTACTCCCTGCCGGTCTCGGCGATGGCAGGCGCATTGCTCGCAGCCGTGGTGCTGAACGTCATCTCCGCGCGACAGAACTCGCTTTACACGCTGGTGCTTGCGGGCGTGGCGCTCGCCAATCTGGCCGCAGCGCTCATGGCCCTGGCGCTCAACCTTGCGCCCAATCCCTACGCCGTCAGCGAGATCGTCTTCTGGCTGCTGGGGTCGCTGAAGGACCGCAGCAACCAGGATGTGCTGCTGGCGCTTCCTTTTGTGTTGGTCGGGATGTTGATTCTCCACCGGACAGGACGCGCGCTCGACGCATTGTCGCTCGGCGAGGACGTGGCGCGGTCCATGGCCGTGGACGTGACGCGCACCGGACGCCTGGTGACCGCCGGCGTCGCACTCACCGTAGGCGCCTCGGTGGCCGTCACGGGCGCAGTCGCCTTCGTTGGACTGATCGTGCCGCATCTGTGCCGCCGCTTCGTGGGTGACGAGCCATCGCGACTTCTCTGGCCGAGCGCCGTCGGTGGCGCGCTGCTGGTCAGCATTGCAGACATGACCGTGCGCCTCGTGCCGACAGGGCCCGAACTCATGCTCGGCGTGTTCACCTCCCTCATAGGCGTTCCGTTCTTCCTGTGGCTGATCTTCCGGCTGAGGGGAGAAGCGACATGAACAACGCCGTCTCCCTGTCCGATATTCACGTCACCCTGCGGCGCAAGGAAGTGCTGCGCGGCATTTCGCTGGACGTCGAAGCCGGTCACTGCATCGGCGTGGTTGGTCCCAACGGCTCTGGAAAATCGACGGCCATGCGGGCCGTGGCAGGTCTCGTGCCCGTGCAGTCCGGCACCGTGTCCATCTCCGGCCGGAAGCTGCGGGACTGGCCACGCACCGATCTGGCGCGGCACATGTCCTATCTGCCGCAGAACGGCGAAGTGCATTGGCCTCTGAGGGCGCGCGCCGTGGTCGCGCTTGGACGCCTGCCACACCAGCGGTCCGTGGTCGATGAAGACGCCATCCAGGATGCCATGGTCCGCTGCGATATCGCTGATCTCGCCGAGCGCCCTGTCAACGAACTCTCCGGCGGAGAACGCGCGCGCGTCCTTCTCGCAAGGGCGCTGGCGACCGGTGGCAAGGTGATCCTGGCAGACGAGCCCTTCGCTCAGCTTGATCCGCAGCACCAGATCCACGCCATGGAAGTGCTGAAGGCCGAAGCGGGCCGGGGCGCTGCCGTGATCGTGGTGCTGCACGACCTGGCACTGGCCGCGCGCTACTGTGATCGCGTCGTGGTGTTCTCGGCTGGAACGATTGCGGCGCAGGGCCTGCCGCGGGATGTGCTGTCGAGCGACATCCTGCGCAACGTCTTCGGCGTGGACGCCTTCATCGGCGAACACCAGGGAGCGCCGCTTGTGCTTCCGATCAGGCGGCGTTCGGAGCCCGGTGCTTCACGCGGGTCGTCGCCTCATCAAGGATGATGCCGATCAGGTCTTCGTAACTCCGCCCCAGCATGCGCCACATGATGGGCAGGTCCGAGATTGCTTCGTTGATGCCGGCGAGCGGGTTCACTTCCAGGAAATAGACCCGGCCGTCTGACCCTGCGCGCAGGTCGGCACGTCCCGCATCGCGGCATCCCAGGGCACGCCAGGCCGCCAGCGCAACCGCTTCCGCCTCGCGGGCCAGCGCGTCGGTCGCAATGGAATAGGACACGCGTCCTTCAAAGTTTTCCTTGTTCGAATAGGAGTAGAGACCCTGCTCGGCATCCTGTCCCAGATGGACTTCCATGGCGGCAATCGAGCGCGCCGATGGACCGGAGCCCAGCAAGCCCACCGTGAACTCCCGCCCGTCAAGGAAGGGTTCAACGATGACCGGTTGTGCGTGCTCCTTAAGCAGTTCGCTCACGACGGGGCCAAGGTCTGCAGGCGCCCGCACGATCGACTTCGGCGTTACGCCCTTTCCCGTGCCTTCCGCGATCGGCTTGACGAAGAGCGGGTAAGGCATGTCCACGCGCGCGATGTCCTCCACGCGCTCCACCAGCACGAACGGCGCCGTTGCCACGCCCGCGCTGTGCAGCACGGACTTCGTATGCCCCTTGTGCAGGCACAGGGTCAGCACGGCCGCGTCAGCGAAGGTGCACGGTATGTCATAGGCCTCGAGCAGCGCTGGCACCTGCGCCTCACGCGCGATGCCACGCATGCCTTCGGCGATGTTGAAGACAAGATCCCAGCGATCACCCTTGGCAAGGCGCGCAACAAGCGCGCGCACATTGCCGATGCGATCCACGACATGTCCATGCGCACTGATCGCGCGTTCGAGGCCGTCAATCGTATCTTCCTTGTCGAACTCGGCAGTCTCTTCGAGGGAATAGCCCTGCTTGAGATAGTCCGATCTGAGATCGTAGGTGAGGCCAATGCGCATGGGCACCTGGAAGCGAGGGGGAGGAAATGGTGACCCCGAGACGATTCGAACGTCCGACCTACAGATTAGGAATCTGCCGCTCTATCCTGCTGAGCTACGGGGTCAATGTTTTGCGCAATCAACCATTTGGCGGCCGCTGGCGCAACGCCATTCTGTCGTCAGTCCACGCAAGCAAAAGGCCCGGCGCAACTTCTTGCACCGGGCCTTTGTCTTGATGACTGCGCGCCGTTCAGGCCGCGCGCTGCAGCGCCACTTCGAGACGCTTCACGGCAGCGTCTTCGTCGATGCGCTCCACGGCCGCCACTTCGCGCGCCATGCGGGCGAGAGCGGCTTCATAGAGCTGACGCTCGGAGTAGGACTGCTCCGGCTGACCGCTCGTGCGGTGAAGGTCGCGGACCACTTCGGCGATTGAAATCAGGTCGCCCGAGTTGATCTTTGCTTCGTATTCCTGTGCACGGCGGCTCCACATCGTGCGCTTGATGCGCGCGCGACCCTTGAGGGTCTGCAGGGCCGAGGCGACTACATCCGGCGACGACAGGCGGCGCATGCCGATCGCCGAGGCCTTCGCCACGGGAACGCGCAACGTCATCTTGTCCTTGTCGAAGTTGATCACGAAGAGTTCGAGCTTGATGCCGGCCACTTCCTGTTCGACCACCGAAATGATGCGGCCAACGCCATGCGCCGGGTAGACGACCCAGTCATTGGTGCGGAATTCCGACTTCTTCTTTTCAGGCTTCGGCGCTACCACGACCACTGGTGCCATGGCCGTGTTGCTGACCTTGCCAGCCAGCGAGGCGGCTTGCACGGCCTTGGGTGCGCTTGTACCAGCAGGCACGGCCTTCAGTTCGACCTTCGGAATGGCCTTAATCTCCTGTTTGGGCAGAACCTTGGCGTCCGATTTCGGAACCGCCTTGAGTTCCGGTTTCTTTACTTCTGGTTTGGCAGAAGCCACCTTGGGTTCGACCTTTGAAGCAGTCGCCTTTGCAGCAACCTTCGCCGCGGGCTTTGCTGCCTTGGCTGGGGTTTTGACTGCTTGCTTTTTCGTGCTCATACCGCTTTGTCTTTCTCGCTCAACTTAGGCCTGCAGCAGCCAGCGCGGTGTCGAATTCGGACGCGATCACCTGACCAAAACCAGGTAATCCACTTTCGTGTCTGAGCGCACCCGAACGGGCCGCCACGCATTCAATCGACACTAGTCGCGGAAGTTGGGTACGATGGTCCCCACGTCTTCTTGTTGACTTGCAGCTCTCTGTCGTCAGTTACCAAGTGATGAAAATGTAACACGAAAAGCGGGAAAAATAAAGGCATGCCATGGTGTTAACCAATGTTCCCAATATGGGAACTTCGGTTTTATTTGGCTGTTTTCCGCAGAAAAATGAAAAC
>JBILMZ010000247.1:0-4830 GCA_044375275.1 Micropepsaceae bacterium
CGAACTTCAGCACGATGGTGACAATCTCCGGTTCCGCCGGGAATACGCTGATCACCATCGGTACGGACACAATCACGCTGCTTGGCGTCAACAGTGCGAACGTGGACGCCAGTGACTTCCTCTTCGGTCCGTAAACCTCCGGTTTACTTTCCGTGAATTGTGGGGGCGGTGCACATCTGTGTGCCGCCCCTTTTTCCTTCGCAGGCAGAGGGTTAACCGGATGTTCGATACTCGGTGACATGATGGGGCACGTCAAGTCCGGGATTGCCCATGAGTGGTACCGCGCGGCCCCGTAAGCCGCTGATCCTCATGTCCGATGATGTCCAGCCAGCGCACTGGGATGCGTCGGGCGAGAGCGAGATCGTTGCGCGGCTGGCGGTCTGCCAGGATATCTGGGGACGCAACAGTTTTGCGCCGGGGCAGTACCTGGCGATGCGGCAGGCGGCGACGGTGCTCGCCCTCAACAAGTCCCAGATCTATGGCGCGATTGGCGTGAACCTGGGAGGCTTCGGCTTCGTGACGGAAGAGCTCGGCGCGCATGTCGAGCTGTTCGAGGCGGATCCGCTGCTCTATGACTTCAACGGCTCCAATCCTCATTTCCTGGGCAAGCACGTCAAGCTCGAGCGCTGGGTGCCGGGCGAACAGCGCCTCAAGGCCAATCGCTATCACCGCCTGTCGACTTTCGGGGCCTTCGCGGCGGCGCCTGATCCTGCCGCGCTCGTGCACGAGATCACGGCTGCGCTGAAGCCGGGCGGCTATCTCTATATCGACGAGATCTGGGCCAATGATGCCGCGAGCGCCCGACAGTTCGCCTGCGCGTCATCGCTCTGGCAGGACAATCTCTGCTTCCGGCGCAAGGGGGAAGTGCTGAACCAGTTCGCCCGCGTGCTCGAGTTCCTCTCAGCCAACGAAGCCAACCGGCTCGTGAAGGCCGACATCCGGGATGGCCTGGCGCATGCGCAGCTGGTCACGCAGAAGCTCAAGCAGGTACCTGAAGACATTCGCAAGCAGCGCCTGATTGCGCTGACGAAGGAGCTCCAGCGCGTCGTCGTGCTGTTTGATGCGCTGGATCGTGGTGCCCTTTCGGCGACCCGGTTTGTCTTTCACAAGAAGAACGAATTCTAGCCTGGGTCTCGCCGGGCCTGGCGCGTCAGGAGCGGCCTTCCAGCTTTTTCGTGCGAATGCGCAGGGTGCGGATGTGGTTCAACACCAGGAGCCCCATGAGCGCGAAGAGGCCCATGTACATCTCTGTCCAGGGTACGGTCGCCGTGACCTTCAGGGGCTTTTTGCGCGAGATGTTGGGCATCGCGGCTTGCACCTTGCCGGTTACTGCGTTTGCCGCATCCTGTGCGATCTTGCCCATGCCTCGCAGGCGGGGGTGATTGCTCTTTGAGGCTGGGCCGAAGAGTTCGTCCGCGGTGGCCTGGCGCAGGCCGACCACTTGCCCGGCGGCGGTCGGCGCATTCGGCCCGTTCTCCGTCGTGGAGGCACCGTTGAGGCGCAGGGCCTCGTGATCGTGGGTCGAGGTGAACTGGATTCCAACGGTGTTGTCACGCAGCTGCGCCAGGTTCGTGCCTGTGGTCTCGGGCGTGGCGCTGGTTCCCGTGCGCCGCAGGGCAGCGCTGTTGCCCCATCCACCCTCATTCTCGGTGACGGTTCGTTGCGTGCCATTGCGTTCGAGCAGGCTGATTTCGCTCGTGGCCGCAGCGCTGACGGCAGCGTTCATGCCGGACTTGATGAGCGTCACGGCACTGCCGGCCAGCGTGGCGACCTGCACAGCGCCTTCGGTGACTGAAACATAGCTCCGCGTGCGGTCGACGGTGACCTTGAAGGCCGTGCCCTTCACGACGGCGGCGAGATAGGGCGTGTCCACCTGGAAATGGGGCGTCTTCTTCTTGCCGATGCGATAGAGCGCGGATCCGGCCGATTGGAGGATGGCGGTGGCGCCCGGTGTGGCCCGGGTGAGGACCAGGCGCGTGAGGGGCTGGATGATGACCTGCTCCTGACCGCGGCTGATCACGGCGCGACCGCTTTGGCCGGTCGTCACGATGGCGCCTTCGGGAAGTTCCGTACGCGGCGTAGTGGCCATGACTGTTTCGTCGCCGGTGGTCACGCCCACGTCGCCGGCGCTTTGCTTGATGCGCCATGCTTCGTCGGTTCCGGCTTGCGCGGGGGCGGCGAAACCCAGGCCCAGCATCAGGGCTGTGACGAGCAGGAAACGATACATTTCAGCGAGTCCTTGCGATCGGCGGCGTGAGGGGCAGTGTCGCGCCGGGATCAAGAACAAATTGCAAAAAAGTTGAGTTAATCCGTCAGCGTACGGTGCGGTTGACTTTTTCGCTTTCCGTTAGGCCTAAGAAACCGTGAAGGCGAGCTGAACGGCTCCTTAAGGTCTCGGGGCCACAATGATGAACATGTCAAATCGTGTTGGAGCCGTTCATGGGCCAGGAACATTTCAAGCCGTCAATGGTCAGTGATCCGCAGGAGCAGCGCAAGCTGGTCGCCCATCTCGAGCAGATCGATTTTGCGACGTTTGATGCGAACCGCGTGCTGCTCGCCAGGAGCGTCGGGCGCGTGGACCTGGGCACGTTCAAGCGCCTCGCCAACATGGCGGCTGCGGCGCGCGCGACCTGGGTTAAGGAAGCGCTGGCGGTCAGCGACAAAGGCGTGGCGCCCACCGAGGCGCAGGTCAAGCAGCTCGCGCTGCTGCGTTCCACCTTCGAGGAGTTTTCCGAGGCCTATGAAGCCACGCGGCGCATGGTCGAGCGCGGTTATCTCTGCTACCTCGAAACAGGTGGCTAGGCCTTAGGCGCTCACCCCTCACATCGCCATGTCGAACAGCAGCACCTCGGCATCCTGTCCCTGGTCGAGGGTGAGGGCACCCGGCGTGTCGAGGGACGCGCCGTCGCCGGCCTGGAGCTTCGTGCCGTTGAGGCTCACGCTGCCGCGGGCCACGTGGATCCAGGCACCGCGGCCGGGCTTGAGGTCGTGGTGCACGGCCTCGCCCGCACCCAGCAGCGTCGCGTACATGTCGGCGTCGCGGTGCAGCGTGACCGAGCCGTCGCGGCCGTCACGCGAGGCGACGAGGCGCAGGCGGCCCTGCTTGTCCTGCGGGCTGAATGTCTTCTGCTCATAGCCCGGCGCAATGCCCTGGCGCTCCGGAATGATCCAGATCTGCAGGAAATGCACGGGATCGGTCTTCGAGGCATTGTACTCGCTGTGCCGGATGCCGCTGCCGGCCGACATGCGCTGCACGTCGCCCGGACGGATGACCGAGCCATTGCCGAGGCTGTCCTGGTGCTGCAGGCCGCCGTCGAGGACATAGGAAATGATTTCCATGTCGCGGTGGCCATGCGGGGCGAAGCCGCCGCCGGCGGCGACGCGGTCGTCATTGATCACGCGCAGCGGGCCGAAGCCCATGTGTGCCGGGTCGTGGTATTCGCCGAACGAAAAGCTGTGGCGGCTGTCGAGCCAGCCGAAATTGGCCTTGCCGCGGCTGTCGGATTTCCTGAGGGCGAGGGGCATGTCGTGTCTCCTGTCGGTGTGGGGGAAACATGGGGTCCGAAGACTTGACTGACAATCCGCCGGGCCGTTGACTTATTGTATCCAGTGGATTGACAATGGCGGCATGGATCGTTTTCGCAGCCTTGAAATCTTTGCCGTTACCGCGGAGCGCCTGAACTTTGCCTCGGCGGCCCGTGACCTCAAGATGACGCGCGCCATGGTGTCGAAGCACATTGGTGACCTCGAGGAACGGCTCGGCGTGCGCCTGTTCAACCGCACGACGCGGCGCGCGAGCCTGACCGAGGCCGGGCGCGCTTTGGCGCTGCGCGCGGCCAGCGTGATCGAGACGCTGAACGAGACGGAGGACGCGGTGCGCGACCTTCACACCGTGCTGCGCGGCAAGCTGCGCGTGAATGCGCCGGTGACCTTTGGTTCGCAGGAGCTGGCGCCGCTCATCGCGCGCTTCCTGGGCGAGAACCCTGGCGTGGACGTGGAGCTCACGCTCAATGACCGCGCGGTGGACCTGATCGAGGAAGGTTATGACGTTGTGATCCGCATCGGCGTGCCCGTTGATTCAAGCCTGATCACGCGGCGGCTTGCGCCCGCGCGGCTGATGATTGCCGGGTCGCCCGCCTATCTCAAGGCGGCCGGAATGCCGAAGGTGCCGCAGGACCTGAAGCGTCACAACTGCCTTGGCTATTCCTACTGGTCGCTGCGTGACGAGTGGCATTTCACGACGCCGGACGGGCGCGTGGAGCGCGTGAAGGTGAAGGGCTCTCTCGTCGCCAATAACGGGGACGCTTTGCGCGCCGCCGCGATCGCGGGCGTGGGCCTGATCCAGGTGCCGACCTTCAGCCTGTGCGAGGACATCCGTCGCGGGCGCCTGGTGCAGGTGCTGGCGGAGCATCCGATCCGCGAGCTGACCGTGCACGCGCTCTATGCACCGGGCGCGGCGCCGAATGCCAAGCTGCGGGCGTTTATTGATTTGCTGGCGAAGGCGTGGGCGGGCGTGCCGCCGTGGGAGCGGGGGTTGGAGGAGAGGGGTGGGAGGGGGAAGCGCAAGGGATAGTTGAGTTGCGTGTTTCCCCTTGCAGCATGAGGCAGTGACGCCGGTTTCTTCCCCCGCTTCAGCGGGGCGAGGAAACAGAGGGGAGCGCCGCCACTCCATCCCGTGCAGCAGGCTAATGCCTGCGCACGTACTTCCTC
This sequence comes from Micropepsaceae bacterium, assembly GCA_044375275.1. Classification (GTDB taxonomy): domain Bacteria; phylum Pseudomonadota; class Alphaproteobacteria; order Micropepsales; family Micropepsaceae; genus SZUA-430. Next base: position 4,711 of record JBILMZ010000247.1, read on the forward strand.
ACTTCGTGAGGAAGAGACAGTGGTTTCTTCCCCCGCTTCAGCGGGAAGTTTGCGGAAATGGGTTGGTGTGAGCGCCTGGTTCATGGCGGGAGCTGATGCTACCGCTTTTGCTTTGAACCA
>JBILMZ010000060.1:0-16070 GCA_044375275.1 Micropepsaceae bacterium
GGAAGTGTTCCATTCGCTGCGCAAGGCGCTGAAGGATGCGGGACACAATACCAATGTCGGTGACGAGGGTGGCTTCGCACCGAACCTGAAGTCGGCCGACGAGGCACTGAGCTATGTGATGCGTGCAATCGAAGCGGCAGGCTACAAGCCCGGCGAGCACGTCAAGCTGGCGCTCGATCCGGCCTCGACCGAGTTCTTCAAGAACGGGAAGTATGAACTGGAGGGCGAAGGCAAGAGCCTCGATCCCGCTGGCATGGTCAAGTTCTACGAGGACCTCTGCAAGCGCTATCCGATCGTCTCGATCGAGGACGGCATGGCGGAGGATGACTGGGATGGCTGGAAGGGCCTGACCAATGCGATCGGCGCGAAGGTGCAGCTTGTCGGAGACGACCTGTTCGTGACCAATCCGGCGCGCCTGCGCATGGGCATTGAAAAGCGCACCGCCAATGCGATCCTGATCAAGGTCAACCAGATCGGCACGCTGTCCGAGACGCTGGAAGCCGTCGAGACGGCGCACAAGGCGGGCTACAAGGCCGTCATGTCGCATCGCTCGGGTGAAACCGAAGACACGACGATTGCCGACCTTGCCGTCGCCACAAATTGCGGGCGCATCAAGACGGGGTCGGCCTCACGCTCGGATCGGCTGGCGAAGTACAACCAGCTCCTGCGCATCGAGGAGATGCTGGGCGCGACGGCGAAGTATGCCGGAGCAGAGTTCCGCTGATTCCAGCACCCTGTCTCTTCCTCGCTTGCGAGGAAGTACCTGCGCACCGCAGGTGCTGCAGGGGATGGAGTTACCTGACGCCAAGCCCTCCACCGTGGGTAACTCCTCCGTCTGCAGCATTGCGTGCCGCAATGCGCAGCCACCTCCTCACTGCGTGAGGAGGAAACGGGCGTTGAGTCAGATGGATACGAAGGCGGTCGCGAGCGTCGCGGCGCCTGAGGCTACCAGCACTGTCCCTGCATTCCAGGCAAGCGGGCGGGTGCCCAGCGAGGTGGCAATGCCGGCCTTGACGATGCTGTTGGCGAGCACGGCGATGGCGATCGCGCTTGCGCCCGTGGCAAAGGGTGTGGCGTTCTGCATGCCGGCGCTGGTGAGGCGGCTGGCCGAGACTGTGGCAGCGTCTACATCGACGGCGCCCGAGATCAGGCCGCCAATGATCACGCCGATGCCGCCGGCCCATTGCTGGGCATAGTAGGACGCGACGAGGACCGTCGCCACGACGGCGATGAACTTCACAGCGGTGCCCAGTGCATCCGGTGAGCCGGGGGCAAAGTGGGCGGGTGGTCCGGACCGGCGGGCCTGCAGGATCACGATGGCGGCCCCACCCAGTGCCACAAGCGCGCCGAGCGCGAGTGGCATGACAATGTACGGAAACAGGTCCGGGTTGAGCGTGAACACCAGTGCTGCCGTGCGCACGAACATGATCGACTGTGCGATCGCAATGGCGCCGGCGAGGGGCAGGGCGGCTTCCGGGGCCTCGACCGAAGCGCGCGAGGCGCTGACGGTCACGCTGGTAGAGGAGACCATGCCACCGAACAGGCCCATGACGAGGGCGCCGCGCTCGGGGCCGGCGATGCGGATGGCTGCGTATCCCGCAAGGCTCAGCGTGGCGATGACCACGACGGCCCAGCACAGTTCATAGGGATTGAGGATGCTGCCAGGTCCGTATCCCTGGTTTGGCAGGACGGGCAGCAGGATGACGCCCACCAGCAGGATTTTCAGCACCGCCGTGATTTCAACGCGCTGCAAGCCACTGACGAACTGGTGCAGCAGGGCCTTCTGGTCGAGCAGCGCCAGCGTGACGACGGCGATCAGGGCAGACTCGGTCAGCGCGCCGCCGGCGCACAGGACGCCGAGCACATAAGTCAGCATGATGGCCACTTCCGTCGTCATGCCGCGGTCTGCCTTTTCGCGCGCCGTTTCGTTGAAGTAACTGACGACGACGAGCCCCAGGAGGCCCACGCCCATGATGGCCGGAAAGATCGCGCCGAGGCGGTCGCTCGCGGCCCCGGATGCAAAGCCGGTCAGGGCGAGCAGCGCAAATGTCCTGATGCCGGCCTCGCGTTCGCCTGTGTGCTCGGTGCGCTGCTTCCAGCCGCGTTCAATGCCAAGCACGAGGCCAATGGCCAGGGCGACGAAGAAGCGCGTGTAGAAGTCTTCCGTGTTCATGGAATCCATGTAAGCCTCTCGTTCCCGGGCCAATCAAGGCAATATTGTGGCACCTGCGGATTTTGCTTGAAAGTGACAGGGTGCTTCGGTAATTGCCAGCGCCGTTGCCCAATGAAGGGCTTTGTTCCTGAACCAGAAAGGAGTGCGACATGAGTCAGACGACCCAACTTACTGCAGCCACTTCTTTCGTTAACGTTCAGGAAGAAAATACATGGGCCATTCCCGTGAAGACAACGCCGGGAGCCTGAAGAAGGCCAGCGTCACACTCATTGCGTCCCCGTCCAGCTGGATCGAGCAGGCCGCGATCGACCAACTCAATCACAACGCGACGCTCGAAGGCATCGAGCGCGTCGTTGGCCTGCCGGATCTCCATGCGGGGCGCGGCATTGCGGTCGGCGCGGCCTTCTGGTCGCGCACGCATGTTTATCCGCATCTGGTCGGTAACGACATTGGCTGTGGCATGTCGCTCTTGCAGACAAGCCAGATGCGTCGCCGCTTCAAGCCGGATGCTGCAGAGAAACGCCTGACCGGGCTGGAAGGCCCTTGGGAGGGTGACCATCGTGCGCTGCTGGCTGAAGCCGGTCTGCCCGAAGTGCTGATGGGCGAGGCCCTTGGCAGCATCGGTGGCGGCAACCACTTTGCAGAGCTTCTGTGCCTGGAGGCGGTTGAAAACCCGGCGCGGTTTGCAGCGCTCGGGCTGGATGCAGAGCGCGTACACCTGATGGTGCACAGCGGATCGCGCGGGCTCGGCAATGCGATCCTCATGCGCCATCTCGACAGCCAGGCGGTCCAGCCGCTTATGGCGGGAACGGACCGATGCGCAGCCTATCTGCGCGACCACGACCAGGCGGTTGCGTGGGCGGTCCTCAACCGGCACGTCATCGCGCAGCGCCTGTTCGAGCGGCTGGGTATCGAGGGCACGCGCCTGCTCGACATCTGCCACAACAGCGTGACGGCACATGAAGGCGGCTGGCTCCACCGCAAGGGGGCCGCGCCTGCTGACAAGGGGGTGATCGTCGTGCCGGGATCGCGGGGCGACCTTACCTATATCGTCGAACCCCGGCTGGATGGAGCGGATCGTGCGCTGCACTCGCTGGCCCACGGCGCGGGGCGCAAATGGAGCCGCAGCGAGGCGCGCGCGAAGCTCGACCGCAAGTATACGATCGCGGACCTCCAGCGCACGAAGCTTGGAAGCCGCGTGATCTGCGAGGACCGTGAGTTGATCTATGAGGAGGCGCCCCAGGCCTACAAGGCGATCCATCAGGTGATCCATGACCTGCAGGACGCCGGGCTTGTCGATGTCGTTGCGACGCTGCGCCCGCTCATCACCTACAAGACGAGGCGCACATGAGCGAGATCATCCTTCAAGTGACGTCGGGCCAGGGCCCTGATGAGTGCGAGTGGGTGGTCAGCCAGCTCGTGCAGGTGTTCAGTCGGGAGGCTGCCGCCGAGGGGCTTGAGTGCTTGCCAGTCGAGCCCATTGACGGTCCGGTGCCTTCCGCGCTGCTGCGCGTTTCCGGGGACGGGGCAGAAGGCTTTGCGGCGGCGCGGACGGGCACCGTGCGGTGGATCGGTGACAGCACGTTCAGGCCCGGGCACAAGCGCCGGAACTGGTTCGTGGGCGTCATTATCCTTCCAGAAGGTGGCAATGTGCCGGACCTCCATGAGAAGGATATTGTGTATCAGACGCTGCGCGCTTCCGGTCCCGGCGGGCAGCACGTCAACAAGACCGAAAGCGCCGTGCGGGCCACGCATGAGCCGACGGGGCTTGCGGTCGTGTCCCAGGAGCAGCGCTCGCAGCAGGCGAACCGGAAGGTGGCGCGTCTCAAGCTGTCCCTTCTTCTCGAGCAACGCCGTGCGCAGGAACAGGCGCGTGGCCGGCAGGCGCTCTGGTCCCAGCACCAGTCGCTGGAGCGTGGGAATGAGGTGCGGCGCTATGAGGGGGTGGGGTTCAGGTTGAGGAAGTAGCGCGCCAAGAAACTCCATCCCCTGCAGCAGGCTTCGCCTGCGCAGGTACTTCCTCACTGCGTGAGGAAGAGACGAAGGGTGCGTCTCCTCCTCATGGAGTGAGGAGGTGGCTGCGCATTGCGGCAGCAATGCTGCAGACGGAGGAGTTACCCACGGTGGAGAGCTTGGCGCCAAGGAACTCCATCCCCTGCAGCACCTGCGGTGCGCAGGGACTTCCTCGCGAGCGAGGAAGAGGCAAGCGTGGGTTTCCTCCACGCGTTGGGTTGCAGGTTGTCATCAAACCGTCACGCAGTTTGCTATAGATGCTTCAACGATCGTGGAGATATCGAAATGAGAGTTGGCATCAATGGCATGGGGCGCATCGGGCGGCTGGCTTTGCGGGCGGCCATGGGGGCGGCGTTGCGGCCTTCGGATGATCCCCGTGCTTCGAACCGGCTGGATGTCGTGCATGTGAATGAAATCAAGGGCGGAGCGACGGCGGTCGCGCATCTGCTTGAGTTTGACTCGATGCAGGGACGCTGGCGCACCGGGATCTCGGCGGACGGGGCAAACGCCATCTCGATATCCGGGCGCAGGATGGGATTTTCCGAGCACAAGGCTTCCGCCGAGATTCCGTGGGGCGATCTGGGTGTCGACCTGGTGCTGGAGTGCACGGGCAAGTTTCTCGATCGAAAGACGCTGGACGGCCACCTTGAGCGCGGTGCCAAGCGGGTGATCGTGGCGGCGCCCGTGAAGGTGGACGACGTGCTGAACATTGTCGTGGGCGTGAATGACCATCTCTACGACCGGGCGCGCCATGACATCGTAACGGCGGCCTCGTGTACCACCAACTGCCTCGCGCCAGTGGTGAAGGTGCTGCATGAATCCATCGGCATCCGCCACGGTCAGATCACCACGATCCATGATCCGACGAATACCAATGTCGTGGTCGATGCGCCGCACAAGGACCTGCGCCGCGCGAGATCCGCGATGCTGTCGCTGCAGCCCACCACGACGGGCAGTGCCACGGCCATAGCGCTCATCTATCCCGAACTGAAGGGCAAGCTCGACGGCCATGCCGTGCGCGCGCCTGTGCTGAACGCCTCACTGACCGATTGTGTGTTCGAGATGGCGCGTGCGGTCTCGGCGCCGGAAGTGAATGACCTGTTCCGCAAGGCGGCTGTGGGTCCGCTTGCGGGTATCCTCGGTTTCGAGGCCAAGCCCCTGGTCTCGATCGATTACCAGGGAGACACGCGCTCGTCGATCATTGACGGGCTGTCGACACTTGTTACCAATGGAACGATGCTCAAGGTCTATGCGTGGTACGACAATGAAATGGGATATGCCTGCCGGATGGTTGACCTGGCAAAGCACATTGAAGCCCGGGGGCTCTGACCATGGCTGAGGCCGCCAGCGGCGCGCCTGCACCTGCTGGCGGCGGTGCGGGCCTGCGCAACTATGCGATCGTGACGGCGGCGTATTGGGGCTTCACGCTGACCGACGGCGCCCTGCGCATGCTGGTGCTGTTCACCTTTTTCAAGCTTGGCTATTCGCCTTTCACCCTGGCGTTCCTGTTCCTGCTTTATGAGGCGGCCGGCATCCTCGCCAACATGATCGGCGGCTGGCTGGCCTCGCGTCATGGCATCAAGCGGATGCTGATCGTCGGGCTGACGACGCAGATCACGGGCTTCCTCATCCTGTCCGCGATGAACCCCGGATGGGAGGTTGCGTTCCTTGTTACGTGGGTGGTGCTGGCACAGGGTATTTGCGGCGTTGCCAAGGACCTGACCAAGACGGCTTCAAAGTCGGCCATCAAGCTGACGGAGGCCGAAGCCAAAGGTGACGGGCAGGGGCGTCTGTTCAAGTGGGTGGCGTGGTTCACGGGCTCGAAGAACGCCATGAAGGGGCTGGGTTTCTTTCTGGGCGGCGTCCTGCTTGAAGCCTTCGGGTTCGCGCTGTCGCTGTGGCTCATGGCGGGTGCGCTGGCGATCGTGCTGATTGGCGTCGTGTTTTCGTTGCCGTTGCTGAAGGGCAAGTCGAAGCCCAGCAAGTCGGTGAAGGAGCTCTTTGGCAAGAACAAGGGCGTCAACCTGCTCGCGCTTGCCCGCATTGGCCTGTTCGGCGCGCGCGATGTCTGGTTCGTTGTCGGCGTGCCGGTGTTTCTCTATGCGAATGGCTGGACGTTTCCGATGGTGGGTGCGTTTCTGGCGGCATGGACGATCGGCTACGGCGTGGTCCAGGCAGCGGCGCCTGCCGTGATCCGGCGCAGTGCCGACGGGCTGTCCAGCGAGGTTCCGGCCGCGCAATTGTGGTCGCTCATGCTGCTGGTGGTGCCGCTGGTGCTTGCCGGCGTGCTGGCACTGGATCCGCCGCGGCCTGATGTCATTCTGGTTGCAACCTTGTGCCTGTTCGGCGTGATTTTCGCCGTCAACTCGTCTGTCCATTCCTATCTGATCCTCGCCTATGCGGGCTCGGAGAAGGCGGCTGAAGATGTCGGTTTCTATTACGCCGCCAATGCCGCCGGCCGCTTTACCGGCACGCTCCTGTCGGGCCTCCTGTTCCAGTGGGGCGGGATTGGTGCCTGTCTCCTGGGTTCGGGCGTGATGCTTGCCACGTGCTGGCTGGCGACGCAGGCGCTGCCTGGTGCGAGTGGTGCTGGCTCACCCGGAGAGTAATGGGTCCTCACGCATGAGTGCCAGGTAACTCCATCCCCTGCAGCACCTTTGGTGCGCAGGGACTTCCTCGCAAGCGAGGAAGAGACGAGCGTGTGTTTCCTCCTCACGGGAGTGAGGAGGTGGCTGCGCGCCGCGTTAGCGGCGCTGCAGACGGAGGAGTTACTCACGCTGGAGGTGATGCGCCCCGTTTCGGAGCGTCGCGTAACCCTGCAAGCGTTAATCCGGCTTAACCCAAAATTCCTTGACCCTCGCGGCCGACGCATGGTCCGATGCGGGCATGAGTGAAGGTCTGACTCTTCGACGGGCGGCGCGTGGCTGGAGCTTTCCGCTCCTGATCATGGCGCTTGTCGTCTATTTTTCTTATTTCGCCGTCTTCGGCAATCACGGGCTGCTTCGCTGGTCGAAGCTTGAAGCGGCCGTGGAAGCGAAGCAGGCGGAGGTTGACCGCCTGCGCGAGGAGCGCGTGGCGCTGCAGCGCCGGGTCAGCCTGATGCGTCCGGAGAGCGTTGATGCGGACATGCTGGAGGAGCAGGCGCGTGCGCGCCTTGGGCTCACCGAGGCAGACGAAGTCGTCATCCTGAAATAAACGTGCTGCATTGCAGCACGCGCGCATGCCCGGTTCCTGTGCACGCAAGAACGTAGCGGCACCGTTCTGAGCTTGCGTGCCTGCGCCCCTAAGGCTAGAGGAACGGCCGGACTTCAACCGTTCCATGACGGACACACGTATGGCCAAAGCCGACGCCGCCCGCACCGCCGCAGCGCCCAAGACCAAGGCGCCCGCCAAACTGAACGAGGCCGAACTCCTCCACCTGTATCGCGAAATGCTGATGATCCGGCGCTTCGAGGAAAAGGCGGGGCAGCTGTACGGCATGGGGCTGATCGGTGGGTTCTGCCACCTTTATATCGGCCAGGAGGCCGTGGTGGTGGGCATGCAGGCGGCCATCGGCGAGGGCGACCAGGTCATCACGGCGTATCGCGACCATGGCCACATGCTGGCCTGCGGGATGGACCCGGCCGGCGTGATGGCCGAACTGACCGGTCGCAGCGGTGGCTATTCGCGCGGCAAGGGCGGCTCGATGCACATGTTCAGCCGCGAAAAGAACTTCTTCGGCGGACACGGAATCGTCGGCGCGCAGGTGCCGCTGGGGACCGGGCTTGCGTTCGCGAACCGCTACAAGGGCAATGACCGCGTGTGCCTGACCTATTTCGGGGACGGGGCTGCGAACCAGGGCCAGGTCTACGAGAGCTTCAACATGGCCGAGCTCTGGAAGCTGCCGGTCGTCTACGTGATCGAGAACAACCAGTATGCCATGGGCACGTCCGTAAACCGTGCGAGTGCGGAGACGCATCTCCATCGGCGCGGCGTGTCGTTCAACATCCCGGGCGAGGAAGTTGACGGCATGGATGTGCTGGCGGTGAAGGCGGCTGGCGAGAAGGCCGTTGCATGGTGTCGTGAAGGCCAGGGGCCCTACATCCTCGAGATGAAGACCTATCGCTATCGCGGGCACTCGATGTCGGATCCGGCGAAGTACCGCACGCGCGAGGAAGTCGACCAGGTGCGCGAGAAGAGCGATCCGATCGACCATGTCCGGCAACTGCTGCTGGACAACAAGATGACGACTGAAGAGTCGCTCAAGGAAATCGACAAGGACATCCGCAATGTCGTCAATCATGCGGCAGAGTTCGCGCAAACCTCGCCCGAGCCTGATCCGGCCGAGTTGTGGACCGACATCATTCACTGAATTCCGAACTGATCCCTTCTGCTGCAGGAGAGTCCCATGCCCCTTGAACTTATGATGCTGGCGCTGAGCGTGGCGCTGCTGTTCGTGCTGATCGTGATCCAGGGTGCTGCGGGTACGCAGGCGCAGGGTCTCGGCGTGATGGCCGGCAATCGCGACAACATGGTGCCACCGTCGCCGTGGCAGGCGCGCACGAAGCGCTGCGTCGACAACCATCGTGAAGGTTTGATGCTGTTTGCACCGCTCATCCTGATCGCAGCGCATCTGCAGATTTCCAACGAATTGACCGTGTGGGGCGCACAGCTGTTCTTCTATTCGCGCGTGGCCCATGCCGTGATTTATCTCGCTGGCTGGCCGATGGTGCGCCCGCTGGCGTGGACGGTCGGGATCATCGGCACGATCATGGTCTTTGCCGCCCTTTTCACCTCGATGCCCGCCTGACGAGACGCAACGATGCCCACCGAAATCCTGATGCCTGCGCTGTCTCCCACGATGGAAGAGGGCAAGCTTGCGAAATGGCACGTCAAGGAGGGCGACCGGGTTTCGTCGGGTGACGTGATCGCGGAGATCGAGACCGACAAGGCGACGATGGAAGTCGAGGCGGTCGATGAGGGCGTGGTTACCCAGTTGCTTGTTGCCGAGGGTACGGAAGGCGTGAAGGTCAATGCACCGATCGCCGTGCTGAAGGGCGATGATGAAGGGGCTGCCGTGGCAAAGCCTGCGCCTGCGCCGAAGGCCGTCGCTGCGCCGGTTGTGGCGCCTGTTGCGAAGGCTGCTCCGGTGGCGGCCGTGGTGGAAACGCCGGTGCCCGGTACGCAGATGCACACGATCACGGTGCGCGAGGCGCTGCGCGAGGCCATGGCCGAAGAAATGCGCCGCGATCCGAACGTCTTCCTCATGGGCGAGGAAGTCGGGCAGTATCAGGGCGCGTACAAGATCAGCCAGGGCCTGCTGGACGAATTTGGGCCCAAGCGCGTGATCGACACGCCCATCACCGAGCAGGGATTTGCGGGTCTGGGCGTTGGCGCTGCGTTTGGCGGGCTTCGTCCCATCGTGGAGTTCATGACCTGGAACTTCGCGATGCAGGCCATCGACCAGATCATCAACTCGGCCGGCAAGACGCTCTACATGTCGGGCGGGCAGATGGGCTGTCCCATCGTGTTCCGTGGTCCGAACGGTGCAGCCGCGCGCGTGGGCGCGCAGCACAGCCAGAACTATGGGGCGTGGTATGCGCATGTGCCGGGTCTCAAGGTTGTGGCGCCTTATTTTGCCGCCGATGCGAAGGGCTTGCTGAAGGCGGCCATTCGCGATCCGAACCCGGTCATCTTCCTCGAGAACGAGATCTGCTATGGGCGCAGCTTCGACGTGCCGGTGGGTGACGATCATCTCGTGCCGATCGGCAAGGCGCGTGTCGTGCAGGCGGGGACGGACGTCACGATCGTGACCTATTCGATCTGCGTGGGCCTGGCGCTGCATGCGGCCGAGCAACTGGCGAAGGAAGGTATTTCGGTCGAGATCATAGACCTGCGCTCGCTCCGGCCGCTGGATACCGAAACCGTCGTGGCGTCGTTGCGGCGCACGAACCGCGTTGTCACCGTCGAGGAAGGCTGGCCTGTCTGCGGCATTGGCGCCGAGATTTCCGCCCAGGTCATCGAGCAGGCGTTTGATTATCTCGATGCGCCGCCGGCGCGCGTGACGGGCAAGGACGTGCCGATGCCGTACGCTGCGAACCTCGAGAAGCTGGCGCTGCCGTCGGTGGATGATGTCGTCGCCGCCGTGAAATCTGTCTGCTACAGGAGCTAGGCCATGACCACGCCGATCCTGATGCCGGCCCTGTCTCCCACGATGGAAGAGGGCAAGCTTGCGAAGTGGCATGTGAAGCCGGGCGACAAGGTGCGCTCGGGCGATGTGATCGCCGAGATCGAGACCGACAAGGCCACGATGGAAGTCGAGGCCGTTGACGAGGGGATCGTCGCCGAGCTGCTCGTTGCGGAAGGCACCGAGGCCGTGAAGGTCAACACCGTGATCGCGCAGCTGCGTGAGGAAGGCGAGAGCGCGGCGCCTTCGAAGCCTGCGCCGAAGCCTGTCGCGGCGGCTCCGGTGGCGAAAGCTGCTGCGCCTGCTCCCCAGGCGGTGAAGCCTGTGGCACCCGTCGCCTCGTCACCAGCAAATGGCGCTGCGGGTGCGCGTGTGTTTGCATCGCCGCTGGCGCGCCGGGTGGCGAGCGAGGGTGGTCTTGAACTCTCGCTCGTGCAGGGCTCCGGTCCGCATGGGCGCATCGTGAAGGCTGATATCGAGGCGGCGCTCAAGGGTGGGGCGCCGCGGGCGGCGGTTCGACCAACGCCTGCGAAGGCGGCGGCTCCGGTTGCGGCCGTGGCACCCGCTGCGGCTTCAGGCCCCGACGCGCGGCTCTATTTCGCGAAGGACAGCTACGAGGAGATCCCGCATGACTCCATGCGCAAGACGATCGCCCGGCGGCTGACGAGTTCGAAGCGCGATATTCCGCATTACTACCTGACCGTCGACTGCCAGATCGATGCGCTGCTTGACGTGCGCAAGCAGATCAACGCGCAGTCGCCGGCGGACGGGCCTGGGGCCTACAAGGTTTCGGTCAATGACTTCATCGTCAAGGCGGCGGCGCTCGCGCTGATCCGCGTTCCGGGCGTGAACTGCAGCTGGACCGAAACGGCGCTCCTCAAGCACCGCCATGCCGACGTGGGCGTGGCCGTGGCGCTCGATTTCGGGCTGATCACGCCCATCGTGCAGAAGGCCGAAACGAAGAGCCTGGCGGCCATCTCGAACGAGGTGAAGGATCTGGCCGCGCGGGCGAAGGCGAAGAAGCTGAAGCCGTCGGAGTTCGAAGGTGGCACCTTCGCGATCTCGAACCTTGGCATGTTTGGCGTGCGCGATTTCACGGCGGTGATCAACCCGCCGCACGCGGCCATCCTCGCCGTCGGGGCGGGTGAGCCGCGCGCGGTCGTGCGCAACGGGTCAGTCGTGGTGGCGACAGTGATGACGGTGCAGCTGTCCTGCGACCATCGCGTGATTGATGGGGCGCTGGGCGCGACGTGGCTCGAGGCCTTCAAGGGCTATCTTGAAAACCCGGTGACGATGCTCGCTTAGGCGGCAGCTTCAACTGGCACTTCTTCGGCTGCGGGTGCTTCTTCGCCGTTCGTGACGCGCGAGAAGGTGTCATGCGCGGCGGCGGCGGCAGTGACGAGTTCGGCCGACTGGCGCAGCACGTCGATCAGCTGGTCGGAGGTGGGCTTGCGGCCCAGGCCTTCGACGGACGCCTTCAGCGTGCGGATCTTCGTGAAGCAGTCGATCACGGCCGAGGCGGTGACATCCGGCATGCCGGCGGTCAGTACGGAACCGCGGTGACGGTTCCAGGTCTCGGAGCCGAGGCTTGCGGCGCGCTCGCGGCAATCGGCGGCGAGGCGGGCACGTTCGGCGGAGACTTCGATGGCGCCATTGTCGAGCATGTTGCGGATCGGGCGCGAGATCGCGGCTGCGCATTCGATGTTGTCGCGCAGGTCGGAGACCAGTGTCGCGGCGATCTCGGTCGGTTCCTTGGACTTCGAGAACCACGAACGACGTGCGGGAAGGGCTTCGAACATCTCGATGACGGGCGTCACGGCGCTGGATGTGACCTGGTTCAGCACTTCGTCTGCCATCTGCAGGGCGGGCTGGTAGGTCTGCGCCGCGGCCATGCGGATCTCGAGCCGGTTGACGCGTGCGTCGAGGGCCTTGCCGTTGTTGCGCAAGGCGCGCATGGCGAGTGAAACAGTCGCTGCGCCTGCGAACAACACGGCGGCGCCAGACAGGATTTCGGCGTTGCTCAGCCCAACAAATGCAAACAAATCCATCTCGCGATCCCCCTGCGTGCCGGTCGGTTCAACCAGCGCGCCCATCCCCATTCAAATACGCGCAGGGATATACACCGGGACGCAGCGTTCACCAATTAAACAAATGGAGTATCTGCGCCCGCATCCGCAAAATTTTTCGCGACTTAAGGGCAGCCTCCCGCCGTTTCGTGCCTGAGGGGAAGCGTGGCCGGGGAGGATTCCCCTGCCACGCGAGTAGTTTCCTATGGCTTGCAGTAGACGGAAATCTTGTTGCCGGTTGGGTCGCGCAGGTAGGCGCCGTAGAAGGTGGTCGAGTCGGCGGGCCTTGGTCCCGGAGCGCCTTCGTCGGTGCCGCCGTGGGCGAGGCCAGCCTTGTGGGCGGCGTCCACTTCGGCTTTCGAGTTGCCCTTGAACGAGATCATGATGCCGTTGCCGGCGCGCGCGGGCTTGCCGTCGGCGGGTTCAGCGACGACGTAGACCTCGTGGCCATCCTGGCCCTTGGCGCCGTAGCCGATCCAGGCGCCGTCGGTGAACTTGCGTTCGCCGCCCATGGCGCCGAAGACGGCGTCATAGAACGTGCCGGATTTCGCGCCGTCGAGGGCGCCGATCGTGACATAGCCGAGTTTCATGCGTTCTCTCTCCTGATGAGGCGGTCTGCTTACCCGCATAAAATGAACAAAGAAAGAACGATTTTGGGGTAACCCGAGGATTTTCAACAGGCCGCTTCATTGACAGCCGCGCCGCCATGCGCGACGTGAGGGGCCCTGAAACGGAAGGTGCAAGCGATGGCCGATACCCAGTTCGATCTCATCGTCATCGGCGGCGGTCCCGGCGGTTATGTCTCGGCGATCCGCGCGGCGCAGCTCGGGCTGAAGACGGCCGTCGTGGAGCGCGAGCACCTGGGCGGCATCTGCCTGAACTGGGGCTGCATCCCGACCAAGGCGCTGCTGCGCTCGTCGGAGATCCTGCACCTGTTCCATCGCGCGGCCGAGTTCGGGATCGCTGCCGACAATATCCGCTTCGATGTCACGAAGATCGTCGAGCGCAGCCGCAAGGTGGCCGCCCAGCTGTCGAACGGCGTCAAGTTCCTCATGAAGAAGAACAAGGTGACGGTGCTCGACGGCGAGGCGAAGCTCACCTCGCGCACGCAGGTCACGGTCACGGGCAAGTCGGCTGGCTCCTATGCCGCGAAGACCATCATCATCGCGACCGGGGCCCGCGCGCGGTCGCTGCCCGGGCTCGAACCGGATGGCAAACTGGTCTGGAGCTACCGCGAGGCAATGGTGCCGACGGAAATGCCCAAGTCGCTCGTCGTGATCGGCTCGGGCGCAATCGGCATCGAGTTTGCGAGCTTTTATCGCACGCTGGGTGCCGAGGTGACTGTGGTCGAGGTCATGGACCGGATCCTGCCGGTGGAAGACGAGGAAATCTCGGCCCTCGCGCTCAAGGCCTTCACGAAGCAGGGCATGAAGATCCTGACCGGTGCCACGGTCGAGAAGCTTGACCGCGCTGCTAGCAGCGTGACCGCCACCATCAAGACGAAGGACGGCAAGGTCCAGCAGGTCACGGCCGAGCGCGTCATCTCGGCGGTCGGCATTGTCGGCAATGTCGAGAACCTGGGGCTCGAAGCTTTGGGCGTGAAGGTCGACCGCACGCATATCGTCGTCAATGAATGGGCCGAAACCAGCGTGGCCGGCCTCTATGCCATTGGCGACGTTGCGGGGCCGCCCTGGCTTGCGCACAAGGCCAGCCACGAGGGCGTCATCGCCGTCGAGCGCATTGCGGGCGTGAAGGGGCTTCATCCGCTCGATGCAAACAACATCCCGGGCTGCACCTATTGCTGGCCGCAGGTCGCTTCCGTCGGCATGACCGAGGCCAAGGCCCGCGCCGCCGGGCGCGAGGTCAAGGTCGGTCGCTTCCCCTATGTCGGCAACGGCAAGGCGATCGCGCTCGGTGATACCGAGGGTCTCATCAAGACCGTCTTCGATGCGAAGACTGGCGAGCTTCTGGGCGCGCACCTGATCGGCGCCGAAGTGACCGAGCTCATCCAGGGCTACACCATCGCCCGCACGCTCGAGACCACCGAGGCCGAGCTCATGCACACGGTCTTCCCGCACCCCACGCTCTCCGAGATGATGCACGAGTCCGTGCTCGATGCTTATGGCCGGGTCGTGCATATCTGAAGGCGGCGTCCAGGGCGTGTCGAAGCTTTCGACGTGCCAGCCGTCGGGCTTCAGCCTGGCGATGCCGTACAGCATGCCGCGGCGCCAGAGGTAGCTGATGCCGGGGCTGTCGGTTAGGCGGGCGTTCTGTTGCATGTCGGTTTTCCTTGAAAACGCGCAGGCGGAAGCGCGCTCCGGGTTGGAGCGGCGGGGGCTGCGCTGGGGTTTGGATGTGGGCGCCGGGGCTTCGGGTGGCGGCCTGAATTTAAGCGGGCCTGCCTGAAGACGGATTTCGACGCTATCGATCTACAGCGCCGAACATCGCCGAAATCGCCGAAAACAAAAAGAGAACAAATTGACGCAGCCTTTGGGGGTAGAAGGGTTTCACGCGAAGGCGCGAGGGCGGCGAATGACGCGAGGGCTGTTTGACGTTCATCTCACTTCTGTCATCCCGGATGCAGTGCAGCACGAAGTGTTGCACTGCTGGTCCGGGACCCATACGGGGTGAAGCGCTTCCGGGATGTTTGGGCTGCCCGTGTGGGTCCCGTGTCTGCGCAGCAGCATTGCATGCTGCAGCGCGCACGGGATGACATGCGTTGGTTTGTTGGGAGGTTCGATGATGGTGTGTAGGCGTGTTCGGGGTTAGGCTGCCTCCGCGCCTGCTTCGTCGTGCGCAGAGGAGATCATCCATGGAAGCTGCTTCACCTGATTTTGTGACGGGTTTCTTCATTGGACTGGGGAATGCCATCGGGGAGGGGTTGAAGGGGCTATTCGTGCTGGCGATGTCGTCGATGGCGGCGGCGCCCGGCATATCGTCCGTGATCCAGATGCAATGGGCGAAGCGGTGGACGCGGCTGCGGACGTCGATGATCCTGTCGGTGATCGTCGGTGCGGTGCTGGTGCTGCCGACTTACCTTGTGTTGCTGTTGGCGTTTGCTGCGCTGGATGGCACGCTCTACGACCTCAACGAAGTCTATGAAGTGTTTCCCTTCGCTGCAGCGCTGTCGGTGGTCGCATGCCTGTGGGTGCACAATGATAACCGGGCGACGTTTGACCGCGTTCGCGCGGCGGGTATCGCCGCGGGGCTGGTGGTGATGGGTATTGTTGTGTTGATGGGGTGAGGCGGGAGCGCGGGTCCTCATCCGTCACGCGGCACTGAGGCGCCGCGCGCCACCTTCTCCACTGCGTGGAGAAGGGCTACGTTTCAAGGGAAGCCCCTCTCCACGGAGTGGGAGGGTTGATCGCTGCGAAAGCAGCGAGACGGGTGAGGAGCCTGCTGCGACTGCCGGAGCGCCTTGCAGGTTGTAGCGAAGCTTGGGGATGCCTCTTTACCTGCGCCTGGATTTGAAGAGGGTCAGACGGATACCCAGTGCCGACATGAGGTCCAGGTAGTGCATCCGCACGATTTTCGACAGGGGCGCCGGGCTTGAGGCTATGGCGGGATTGCGCAGTTCGGGAAAGGCGCTGAACCAGTTGTGAAGGCGTTTGCGGGGGCCGTGCTTGACCAGAACCTGCTCAGCCAATGTGAA
>JBILMZ010000061.1:0-16010 GCA_044375275.1 Micropepsaceae bacterium
CCCGCATTCGTGATGCCGCCTGCGAAGGCGGTGGTGTTTCCGATGAAGATGGCGTCACCGGTAGCCGCAATCGAGCTGGCCGTACCCTGGTTGAAGATGCCGCCGCCGAACGAGGTGCCGGAAACGGCAATCGCATCGCCTTCCAGGGCCGAGATCAGCCCGGCGTTGACAATGCCGCCCGCGAATTGTCCGGACGAGATGCTGATGGTCGAGCTGCCATCCGACTCAATCGTTCCCGTGTTGGAAATGCCGCCGTCAAACACGTTGCCGCCGATAGCCAAGGCATAAGAAGCGTCGGGTATACCTGCAGCAACGGCGCGGATCGTGCCGTTGTTGACGATACCGCCGGCGAAGGAACCACCGGCGACTCTCACGGCAATGCCGCCGGCGCCATCGACCAGAATGTCGCCGGTTGCCGTATTGCGGATGCCGCCCGTGAACACATCCGAACCATTCACACCACCTTCGATTTCGATGGCGTAGCCGGACGCTCCCTGGCCCTGCACCAGACCTGAGTTCGAGATTCCGCCGGCAAAACTGTCAGCTGAGATGCTGATCGCATCATAACCGGCAGTGCCCCAGATGCCGCCATTTGCCGTATTCGTGATGCCGCCCGAAAAGTCGACACCGCTGTCGATACTAATGGCATTTCCAGTATTGGTGCCTTCGATCAGGCCAGCGTTGGTCAATCCGCCCGTGAATATCGAGTCGCCGGAGATATGGATTGCAATGGAAGAGGCAGAAATCTCTGCATCGAGTTCGTTATGGATGCCGCCAGTGAACGTGCTGTCACTGATAAAGATGCCATCGCCGAATAGTGCCGTGATTGAGCCGGTATTCGTCAGCCCGCCATTGATGATGCTGGCGTCGATGTTGATTGCATCGTTTGATGTTGAGGAGATGATCCCGCCGTTGAAGATCGAGCCCAGCAGCACGCTGTCATCGATCTGGAGCGCTGTCGGCGCTGAGCCACCGAGCAGGATCAGTCCTGGTGTCGTGCGGGGGTTCAGGACACTCTGGCCGTCCGCGTTCGTGCCGACGCTCGCGTTGCCTGTAATATGCACAAAGTCCAGATCAGTCAGCGTGGACGTGTCCACGGCGGGGACGGCGCCTGGCCCGGCCACAGTCGTGCCGGCCGCGTGAGCGGCACCAACGCCTCCGAATACGGACAAAACCGTCAGCGCGGAAACGCCTGACATAAGCTTCTGCAAGCGATTGCGATTCATTGGAAAGCTCCCCAGCGGAAATGGTTAATTCGAAACTCGAGGGGACCCGATCACTGCGTTCGGCAGTGATGCGCACCGGGTTCCGTCGAATCATTCATCTCTTCCGGGATACTTCGCGGCTGCGCTGACCGTCTATCTTTTGGGGGTGGCTTTAACAATTCGTCAACAAATTGTGGCAGCCCTACATCACGTGAGCGTCTCGAATTGGACGACAATAGCCTGTTCAGTTGGCTGAATATTGTGGCTTTTCTGCAGCTTCTCACTAAAGGTGGTGTGTGCCATACCCCTTTTAACCATTTGTTAAGGAATCGAGCCATGTCGGGCGTCACTGGAACTGCAGCGAGGGGAAACGTGGGGACACAGAACGGGGTGCCGGGACAAAAACCTGCCCAGGTGGCCGTCGAGATGAGCCTCCAGACGGCGCTCAAGCAGGCGCGCCAGCTGTTCATGGACGGGCGACTGGATGATTCAGCGACGCTTGCCGTCGCCATCCTTACGAAGCGTCCCGGAAACCCGATGGCGGTGCAGATCATGGCCGCCATTGCCGAGAAGAAGGGCAAACCGGACCGTGCCATTGACATACTCCGGTCGTCGCTGACGGGTCGCAAGACCGATGCGCTGGCGCAACTCAACCTCTGCCGGCTCTACAAGAACAAGGGGCTGGTCAACGAGGCCCTTGCGGCCGGCGAAGCGGCGCTGACCCATGGGGCGGTGGAGGTGATGAACGACCTGGGCGATGCCTTCGTCCTGGCGGGCGAGAATGAGCGCGCCCTCGAGATGTTTGAGCGAACAATTGCGCTGAAGCCTGATTCAGCGCGGGCGCATCTGGCCCTCTCCCACGCCCTCCTGATGAAGGGGGACTATCGGTCGGGGTGGGCTGAATATGAGTGGCGCTATCGCCTCAAGAACACCGAGAGCCTGCTGCCAAAGCTGCGCCAGGCGCAGTGGAACGGCATGGTCCTGCAAGACAGCACGCTCATGGTGATCTGCGAGCAGGGTTATGGCGACTGTTTCCAGTATGCGCGTTACCTGAAGCTGGCCAAGGCGCGCGTGAAACGCCTGATCGTGGGCGTGAGTGCGGAGCTCAAGCCGCTGATCGAACGCATTGTCGGTCCGGAGAACGTGTTCGACCGCTGGGAAGACATGCCACCGTTCCAGTACCAGATCACGCTGTCGAGCATGCCGTTCGTGTTCGGCACCACGCTCGATACCATTCCCCCGCAGGTTCCCTACCTGACGCCCGATCCGGTGAAGGTCGAGGCCTGGAAGGTCAGGCTGAAGCCTTTTGTCCAGGGCCGCAAGACGGTCGGCCTTGTCTGGCATGGGCGTCCGACCAACGCGATCAACGCCATACGCTCGGTGCCGCTGGGTGCGCTGACGCCCCTCCTTCAGTCCGAAGACCACGCGGTCGTCTCGCTGCAGGTCGGTGCCGGATCCGAGCAGCTTGCCCAGCATCCCCTCAAGTCGCGCGTCATGAATGCGGCGCCGATGCTCAAGGACTTTGACGAGACGGCGGCGCTGATGTCCCACCTGGACTGCATCGTCACCATCGAGACGGCTTCGGCACACCTGGCCGGTGCCCTTGGCCGCACGACACTGATCATGCTGCCGAAAGTTGCCGACTGGCGCTGGCTCGAGAACCGGAACGACAGTCCCTGGTATCCGACCGCCGAACTCATCCGCCCCCTTGATGCGAGCAAGCAGCACACGACCCGCTGGGACAGCGTGGTTTCACAGGTCGTGGAACGCCTCAAGAAAATCTGACCCCTTCCCCTCGCAGACGGAACCTGAAAGATGAAGCCCCAGAAACAAGCAGGCCAACCCGTGGCCGAGAACACGCCTTCCCACCGCCAGATGACTGTCCAGCAGGCGCTGGACCTTGCGGACCAGCATCGCAAGGCCGGTCGTCTTGCGCAGTGCGAGAATGTGCTGCGCCAGTTGCTGAGCCAGCGGCCGGACCAGCCTGATGCCCTGCATGCCCTTGCGATCCTGGCGCACGAGAGCGGGAAGACGGCGCAGGCCGTGCTGCTGATCGAGCGCGCGATTGCCGTGAAGCCGGACTCCGGGCTCTACCAGGGCAACATCGCGGAAATGTACCGGCTGACCGGCCGGCCCGAGAAGGCTGTCGAGCATGGCAAGCTTGCGCTGGGGCTGCGGCCGTCGCATGCCGACACGTACAACAATCTCGGCATCGCGTATTTCGACCTGGGCGATTATGAGGCCGCGATCAAGAACTATGAGACCGCGATCCGCCTGAAGCCGAACTTCCCGGAAGCCTGCAGCAACCTTGGCAACGCCCTGCGCCAGCTCAAGCGCCACGCCGAAGCTGAAACCTGTTACCTCAAGTCGATCCAGATCCGCCCGGCCTATGCCGAAGCGCACAACAACCTGGGCAGCGTGCTGCGCGACCTTGAGCGCTTCGAGGATGCCGAGCAGGCCTACCTGAAGGCGATCAGCCTGCGGCCCGGCTATGTCGAGGCCATGTGCAACCTCGTGCTGGCCTACAAGGACCTCAAGAAATTCGACGAGGGCCTCGCGCTCGTTGACAAGATCCTGCGGCTCAAGCCTGATTGCGCCGATGCCTATTGCTACGCCGGTGCCATCCAGATCGAACTGAAGAATGGCGAGAAGGCGCTGGGCCTGATCAACAAGGCCATCTCGATCGAGCCCAACAAGGCAGAGACGCTCAACATGCTGGGCCGGGCCTGGTTTGAATGCGCCAATCCCGAGAAGGCGGTCGAGAGCTACCAGCGCGCGATCGCCATCAAGCCAACGCTTGCCGACTCCTACAACAACATGGGCAACGCGCTGAAGGAACTGGGACGTTTCGATGAAGCGCTGACGGCGTTCAACAAGACGCTGGAACTCACGCCAGACGCCTATGGTGCGTATGTGAACCTCGTCGACACGAAGAAGTTCACGTCGAAGGATGACCCCCACCTGAAGGCCATGGAATCCTTCAAGGCCGAGTTCGGCAAGCTGCCGGAAGAGCGCGAAATGCACCTGCGCTTTGCGCTTTCGAAGGCCTACGACGACCTGAAGCTGCATGATGATGCCTTCGAGAACATGAAGCGTGGCTGCGAACTCAAGCGCAAGACCGTCAAGTATGACGAGCGCGAGGTCCTCGGCTATTTCGACCGGATCAAGAGCCAGATCACGAAGGACGTCATCCAGAAGCAGAGCGGGAACGGTGTGGCGGGCGACCTGCCGATCTTTGTCCTTGGCATGCCGCGCTCGGGTACAACGCTTGTCGAGCAGATCATTTCGAGCCATCCGCGCGTGAAAGCCGCCGGCGAACTGCGCGACCTGAACGAGACACTTTCAAGCGTGCGCGACCCGAAGGGGAACATTGCCCCCTACCCCGAGTTCGTTCCCGTGCTGAAGGGCGGCGAGATCGCCAAGATCGCCGATGTCTACATGCGGCGGCTGTCCAAGCATGGCCCGATGGCCGAGCGCATTACCGACAAGATGCCGTCGAACTTCTACTTCGCCGGCATGATCCACCTGGCCATGCCAAATGCGAAGATCATCCATACGCTGCGCAATCCGGTCGACACGTGCCTGTCCTGCTTCTCGAAGCTGTTTGCCGGCGAGCAGAGCCAGACCTATGACCTTGCCGAACTCGGCCGCTACTATCGGGCCTATCATAGCCTGATGCAGCACTGGCGCGAGGTCCTGCCGGCCGGCGCGTTCCTTGACGTGCAGTACGAAGATGTCGTTGCCGACACGGAAGGCCAGGCGCGCCGCATCCTTCAGTATTGTGGCCTGGAGTGGGATCCGGGAGTGCTGAACTTCCACAAGAACGACCGCCCGGTGAAGACGGCCAGCGCGTCTCAGGTTCGCAAGCCGATCTATTCGTCGTCCGTTGCGCGGTGGCGAAATTATGAGAAGCACCTCACCCCGCTGCTTCAGGAGTTGGGTGACCTTGTCAAATCCTGACGCTTCCAAAGCGGCACAGGAACAGAAAGCTTTCGACGATTCCGTCTGCCGTGTCGAAATGGCAGGCGGTCCGATGTGGGCCTTCACATCCGACATTTGTGACCCGATCTCTCGCGGTCCATGATGAGTGCGTTGCGGCTACAGCGGGCATTTCCCGTTCGGGGGCTCGAGAAAACAGATTCCGCGATCCGGGTGTCACCCATTCGCGAGACCTCACAGAGCTGACCGGATCAACAGAAGATATCAGGACGCCATCGCGGTTTGCATGGCGTCAAAGGCCTGAGGGAAGCCGTAGAGCATCTGGTCGACGCGGACCTTTCGATCCTTCTGCTCCTTGTCCTTGATGGTGTAAATTACCATCAGCTTCTGCCCGGCGCGCATCTGCTCCAGCGCTTCGGCCGGCAACGCACCCTGCGCCACGCATTCCTTTTGCGAGCACCTGAGCGGCGCGGTGAAAACCGTGTTCTTGTCGATGGCAAAGCCGATGGACGTGGCGGCTCGTGCGCCCAGCGGGAGACGGAACATGATCGCCGGATGATCGACTGTGTCGATCATCAGCACGTTGAAGCCGGCCGCGAGCAGCTTCTGATTGTTGGGTCCGTTGACCACGGTACGCGCATTGGCGCGGCAGAGCCGCTTTGGCGCGCTGGTTGCTGCTGCCGCCGCCGGCGCCTGAACATTCTGGCAGACCAGTTTCCAGGCCCCGAATGGCTGCTCACCCACAAAGCCCGGCGGAATGTCTGCCGTCTGAACGGGAGGAAGATCTTCCTGCGCGGTTTCACTTGAACTGCGCCCGCCGGACCAGAAGACCGCGATCAGGGTCACTGCCAAGAGGACGGCGGCCCCGCCTGCGTAGGCCGGCCATCCAAGCCTCGTGAAGATGCTCGACATTGCTGGTTGCCTCACTTGTTCAGTTAACCGACTCACATTGTGTCGTTTGGTTAAGGGATATTGCAGGGAAACGCTTGCAACAACCACGCGCACCGCAACCCTGACGCGCAACCAGCGTTCACCTCACTTCCGGCTAACGGTTCAACGTGTTTTCAACAAGTGTTACAAGCTGTGGAGAAGGTAACAGCGCATGCCACGGCAGAGAGCCCCTGCCCGCTGGTTCTGCGTTTCGGGATGGCCATGTCGCGATGGATCGTTTTTGCCGGCATCACGGCGATGCTCGTGACCGGCTATTTTGCAACATTTGATGTGCGCGGACAGGGCTTCCTGCGCAGCGTGAAGCACGTTCCTGCAGACCTCCAGATCAAAGTCGAGACGTCGCTGCGCTCGGGCGGCATGAACTGGGCGCGTGTCGAAATGGATGGCCAGCGCGCGATCCTGTCGGGCCTTGCCCCCAGCGAACTTGATCGGGACGACGCCATGGAAACGGCGCGCCGGGCTGCTGGACGCGGCGGTTCGCTGTGGGGCGGTATCACGGCCGTGGACGCCGAACGCATCAAACTGTCCCCTCCCCGCAAACCTTACAAGTGGATTGCCAAACGCGGAAACGGACAGAGCATCAGCCTGAGCGGTGTCGTACCCAGTCAGCGCTTCAAACGGCAGATCGCAGCCCAGGCACGCACGCTCTTTCCCAAAGGTGTTGAAGACCGCACGATCGTGGCGAGCGGCCATCCGACCGGCGACTGGGCGGGGACGGCGCTGATCGGGCTGGAGCAACTGCAGAAGGTCCAGTCCGGCGAGGTCCAGTTCAATGACGGCGTCATTACGCTGTTCGGGCAGACACGCGATGACGGCGAACGCGCTGTCATTGAAACTGCCATGAACGAGGTCAAGCGTCCCTACTCCGGATCAGCAAGCCTTTCGACGATCGACAAGGTCAGTGCGCCTCCCCCTGAAGTGGAGGAACCGGAGCTTGCCCCTGGCCCGCTGGTCCAGCGTCCTCCCGCCGCCGACTGCCAGAAGCTTGTCGACGAGGCCATGCGCAATCACGTCGTGCAGTTTGCACCCGCATCCGACGCCGTGGATACCAAAGGCCTGAAGGCGATCGAGACCATGGCCAATACGGCGCTGAGGTGCCCCGACCTGAAGCTGAAGATTTCCGGTCATGCTGACGGGACGCAACTGGAGGCGAATGCAACCGAGATCAGCCGGCGGCGCGCCCTTGCCGTGTCAAAACTCATGCGGGAGCGCGGGCTTGAGAATGATCGCCTGGTGATTGTCGGCGTCGGTGCGGCCCAGCCGGATCCGGATGCCGACCCGCAAGATCCGGCGAAGAACCGCCGCGTCGAATTTTCGGTGATCCCATGAACAGGGAGGCCGGCCATCCATGATGTACCTCATCGTCCAGACCTGGCTGTTCCTGGCGATCTCATGCCTCATCGGCATGCTGATGATGTACTTCCTCGTGCGGAACCAGAAATCGGAACGGCAAACGCAGCTGGAGGCCGAAGCGCTTGATGCCCGGCACCGCGCCATCACGGTCGAGAAGGAAATCGAGGAATATCGTGCGCGCCTTGCAGAGCTCGAGGGGTTGCCTGCCTCTGCGCGTGCGTCGCGCATTGCGGCGCGCGAGGAAATGGCCGCTCGCATCAGCCAGCTTGAACGTGACCTCTCCTCGACTCAAACCAGCGAGAAGAAGCTCGCGGAAGAAAGCGGGCGCCTGCGAACGGAAGTCGACACGTTCCGGACGCGCTATCTGGAAGCGCGGGCCAAATGGGACGAGTACAAGGCCAAGGCCGACGCGCTTGCCGCCGCACCGCAACCGCTCAACCTTGGGGCTGCGCAGATCGTTCCTGACGAAACGATGCGCAAGCGCGTCCTAGAACTTGAAGCCGCTCTGGCCGAAACCGCGCGCGAGAGGGACCGCGTTGGCGAGCAGGCGCGCAGCTTCATGGCGCGCACCCGCGAACTCGAGAAGCAGGTGGCGAACGGCGCGCCTGCGCCTGATACAAAGTCTGCCGAAGCCATCAAAGCCATGCAGGTTCGGGCCTCCGAACTTGAAGGGCAACTGGCGCAGGCGTTCCGCGAGCGAGATGGTGCCTCGCTACAGATCCAGCAGATGCTTTCGCGGATCCGGGAACTCGAGTCGGCACTGGCGACCGCGAGCCAAGGCGGCGAGCGGACGCAGGAAAGCTCGCGCGCTGTCCAGTCCCGCGTCACGGACCTGGAGGCCAGCCTCGTCATCGCGACGCGGGAGCGCGAACTGGCCATACAGCAGATCTCCCAGCTGACATCGCGCCTTGCCGATGCGGAGCGGCTTGCAGCGACTGCCGGCCAGCAAAGCGAGAAATCGAGTGACACGGCCCGCCAGATGCAGGCGCGCATTGCGGAACTCGAGGGCCGGCTCGCGGCCGGGTTTGCCTCCGCGCGTGAGAGCGACGCCTTGAGAAGTCGTGTCCTGGACCTTCAGGACAAGCTGTCAGAAGCAGAGGTCGCACTCAGCAAGTCCCTCAATCGCCTGAAGCAGGAGACTGATCCGCTGAGGTTGCAGATTTCGGATCTAGAGACACGGCTCGCCCATGCGGCGGCGACCAACACGCAAGGCGATACGATTGCCGTGCTGCAGAGTGCCGACAATGTGGAACTGCGCACCAAGCTGGCTGACGCCGAAGCGCGCGCCGCGAAGGCTGATGTGCTGGCCACGGAGGTCGAGCAAATGACCGAACGCCTCGCGCAGGCTCCGGCTGCGGCTTCAGCGATGGTGATGCCATCCGTTGATCCGGAAGAAGCCCGCGTGTTGCGGGCGCGCGTCACCGAACTGGAACTGGACCTTGAGCACGCCCAGCGACAGGCTTCCGAGGCGCAGTCCCTGAAGTCCCAGGTCACAAACCTCGAGACCCGGCTCAACGCGGCACTGCAGATCGCCAGAATGCCGGAGCCCAGCGAAGACGTCAGCCTGCTGAAAGCGCGCCTTGCTGATGTCGAAGCCCGCCTGATGGCCCAGAACCAGTCTTCCGCCGAGGTCAACAACCTGCACAACCGGGTGGCCGCGCTGGAGGCCATGCTTCATGAGGCGGCCAAGTCGCGGGATGAAGCTGCCGTGCTTCGGGCCAAGGTGGCGGAACTGGACGGGCGTCTCGGCCTCGCCATGAAGGCGGCGGCGGAAGCCCGGGCGCGCAATCCGCAGAATGAGGCGGTCTGACGAGGCGCCTTTCTGCCAAGCCCCCAGTATTTGTGGCGTTGACGCCGCAGTCTCCAATGTAGACAGTGCCCCCGTCCGAAGGGGGGCCATTCCGGCTGAGATCTGCGCCAAGCGCGCGACCACCCTTTGAACCTGATCCGGCTTACACCGGCGGAGGGATTCGGATTGCTGCTCGTCCTTTTTTGAAGGCGCGACCAGATGCCGTTTCATTCCGCCCCTGCCGGAGCAGCGTCCCAACCGGATAGCAGGAAGTCGCGACATGAACATACACCCGAAGGCACCGTTCCAGATTTCGACCGGGCCCATCCCGGGCTCGCGCAAGGTTCATGTCGCGGGAGAGCGGTTTCCCGACATCCGGGTGCCCTTCCGTGAAGTGGCGTTGCATCCGTCAGCCAAGGAACCACCGGTTCGCATTTATGATCCGTCGGGTCCCTACTCCGAGGCCAATGCCAACGTCGATATCCAGAAAGGCCTTCCGCGCATCCGTGACGCGTGGATCCATCAGCGCGGAGATGCCGCCGCCTATGACGGACGCCAGGTCAAGCCGGAAGACAATGGCGGCGCCACAGGCGAGAAGCTCGTTCCTGGCTTTCCGGGCCAGATCCGCCCGCTGAAGGCGAAGGCGGGGCGACGCATCACGCAACTGGAATATGCCCGCGCGGGGATCGTGACTGCGGAAATGGAATATGTTGCCATCCGCGAGAACCTCGGACGCTCCAAGCTTGCCCGCGACGGCGAAAGTTTTGGCGCCTCGATCCCCGATGAGGTCACGCCGGAGTTCGTTCGTGACGAGATCGCCCGGGGACGCGCCATCATCCCGGCGAACATCAATCATGGTGAACTCGAGCCGATGGCGATCGGCCGCAACTTCCTGGTGAAGATCAACGCGAATATCGGAAACTCGGCCGTCACCTCCTCGGTTGACGAGGAAGTGGAGAAGCTGGTCTGGGCCATTCGCTGGGGCGCGGACACGGTCATGGACCTTTCCACGGGGCGCAACATCCACAATATCCGGGACTGGATCATCCGGAACGCGCCCGTTCCGATTGGCACGGTTCCGATCTACCAGGCGCTCGAGAAGGTGAACGGCGTTGCCGAAGACCTCACATGGGAAGTTTACAGGGACACACTGATCGAACAATGCGAGCAGGGCATCGACTACTTCACCGTCCATGCCGGCGTGCGGCTTCCCTACATTCATCTCACGGCAAACCGAACCACCGGCATCGTTTCGCGCGGTGGCGCCATCATGGCGAAGTGGTGCCTCGCGCATCACAAGGAGAGCTTCCTCTACACGCATTTCGAAGAAATCTGCGAGATCCTTGCCGCGTATGACGTGAGCTTCTCGCTGGGTGACGGGCTTCGTCCCGGCTCCATCGCCGATGCCAACGATGCGGCGCAGTTTGCCGAACTCGAGACGCTTGGCGAACTCACGAAGGTTGCCTGGAAACATGGCGTGCAGGTGATGATCGAAGGGCCCGGGCATGTGCCGATGCACAAGATCAAGGCCAACATGGACAAGCAGCTTGCGGTGTGTGGCGAGGCCCCGTTCTACACGCTGGGGCCGCTGACGACCGACATCGCGCCGGGCTATGACCACATCACCAGCGCCATCGGTGCCGCGATGATCGGCTGGTTTGGAACGGCAATGCTTTGCTACGTCACGCCGAAGGAGCATCTGGGTCTGCCCGACCGGGATGACGTCAAGCAGGGCGTCATTGCCTACAAGATTGCGGCTCATGCGGCGGACCTCGCAAAGGGGCATCCGGCGGCACGGCTTTGGGATGATGCGCTGTCGCGCGCGCGCTTCGAGTTCCGGTGGGAAGACCAGTTCAACCTGGCGCTCGATCCCGAGACGGCCCGCGCCTATCACGACGAGACCCTCCCCAAGGAAGCGCACAAGACAGCCCATTTCTGCTCCATGTGCGGGCCGAAATTCTGCTCCATGAAGATCACGCAGGACGTGCGCGACCATGCAGCGAAGCTTGAGCAGGAGAAGGGCATGGAAGAGATGCGCGAGAAATTCGTGCGTTCCGGCAGCGAGGTCTACCTGCCCACAAAGGGCGCTGCCGAGTAGACAGCGGCTCCCCGCCTGATCCCGCATCCTGAACGGCTCTCGACGGGGCCGTCCAGCACAACAGCGTATTTGCGGGTTAACCACCTCTCTTAAGTTTCTTTCAGCCTCATCATTCGCCGAGCCGCGTGCTAGGTTTCCTGCATATCGGGGACGGTTTGAACCTGGGGGTTCAGGCCGTTACAGGAGATGATGATGGGACGTGTTGCAGCGGCGCTTGCCGCCTTGTTGGTATTTGCATGTCCCGCTCTCGCGGGTGACGATGCAATCAATCCCGCGAAGTGGTCCAAGGACCAGTGGCGCAGTGACCTGTTCGACACCTACCCTACCTACCCCCGCTATCACCGCCTGCGGGTTGTGCAGCATGAAACGCGGGTGCATAGCGTTGTCATCCAGACGACCGCCGAAGCTGCCGTCGAGGCCAAGCCGGTTACGCCGACACGGCCCCGCCTCATCCGCATCGGCTCATCGGAATCTGGCGATGTCCGCGTGCGTACGGTTGCCGGCGACGCGCGTGGCTGCCAGGGCATGCTTGTGATTACATGGACGGGTGACCGCGCGGTTTCAAAGTGCCGGCGCGCGATCTCATCCGGCGCTCCCGTGGAAGCTCCGTAAACTTCAAGCGGCTGAACTGTCGGGCAGGCAGGCCTTGCCCCTGACAAGGTCCACGAACACGTCCTCGAAATCGTCAGACAGGGTCTCGGTGAACTTCACCTGTACCCTCGACTTCATGTCGCGCAGCACGATGAATGGAACCGCCGCATTGCCCAGAATCAGCATTCCTGTCGCGCCCTGACGCAGCGGCGTACAGCGCGACAACTGGGCCCCTCCGCGTGAAATGTCGTCTACCTGCACCTGCGCGTTTGCTGCGCCCATGATGCGCGCAGCGACATTCACCTCGTAACGTTGCTGCAGGCGACGGTCGATGTCATCCGAGATCGACTGCACAATCTCGACCACAACACTGCCAAGGCGCGTCACCGCGTCCCCGACTTTCAGCGAGAGAGACTTGACGTTGTCGGCCTTGCCAACCGTTGCATCAGACTCACTCCCCACCACGCCAATCGCGTGGGTGACGCCCTTCACGGCCGTGAGGGACTGGCTTGCATTCCTTGCGATTTCTTCGGTGGCGCTTTGCTGCTGCTGCATGACGGCAGCAATCGCCGACGCCGCCTCGTCCACCTCGCTGATCAGCGACTGAATGACTTCCGTTGCACCAACCGTATCCTGGGTCGCCTGCAGCACCTGTTCTATCTGACGGCGAATTTCTTCTGTCGAACGCGTCGTCTGGGTGGAGAGCTGCTTGACCTCGTTGGCGACGACCGCGAAACCCTTTCCTGCATCGCCAGCACGCGCGGCTTCGATCGTTGCGTTCAGTGCCAGCAGATTTGTCTTGTTCGCGATCTCGCCGATCAGGGCCACGACGTCCGAGATCTTCGAGACGACCGCCGAGAGTGTTGCAATTTTGGTGCGGGCCTCGCCACCGGCTGTCACAGCCCGTGTTGTCGTCGCAGCGACGATGGACACCTTGCCCGAGATCTCACGGATGGAGTTTGACAGCTGCTCGGTCGCGGTGGCGATGAGGTTTGTCGCCGAAAGGGCCTGATCGGTTGCGTGGCTGGCCTCCATCGTCGCTGCTTTGGCTCGCTGCACGCTTTCCGACAGGGCGACGGCGTCGTCTGTCATGGCTGCGGTGTTTTCCGACGTCGCATGAATGGATCCGGATGCCTGATCGCGTATCGTGACTGCCGCCTGCCTCAGGTTCACGTTTGCAGCGACGCTCTTCTGGAAGGCGTCGATCGTCCGCGCCAGGGCACCAAGTTCATCCTGTCTGGCCTTGTAATTCCTGGCCGTTCCAGCGGCGGTGTTGCCGGCAGCGAGGTCCGTCATCGCGGCGGTCATGTCCACCAGCGGCTTGACAACCTTGATGCTGATGAGGGACAGGCCCGCCAGCGAGAAGAGTGCGACGATCAATGCGCCCAAGAACATAAGCCACGCATAGTACTCGCTGGTTGCTGCGGCTTCGGCTTCGAGCGAGGCGTTTCGGGCCGTCGCGCGTGCCACGATTTCGTCGATGACTTGCCTATGGAGAGCATATGATTCACTCAATCCAGCATAGGCCGCGCGGGCCGACTCCAGGTCGCCCTGGCTCAGCGCCGGCATAAACGAGGTCTCGAACTGCTCGAAGAACTTGACGGCTGGCTCATGCGCGTCCGTCGTCAACCGTGCCTGCAGCGCGCGATCGAAACCGGCCGTCAGCCAGAACTCGTGGCGGGCGTCGTATTCTGATTTCAGCTTGGCTACCCGTTCGGCGCGGCGGGCCGCCGAGGACGGATCATTCATGGCGAGCGTGGATTCGAGATACGACTCGATGATGTATTCCGGCGGCGGGAGAATGTCTGCGATCAGGTCCTTGCCCAGGACAATCTGTCCGTAGAGAGGGCTTCCGATGCGCAATGCGTCGAGGGATGCTCGGCTGGCGTAGATCATGCCGACTAGCGACGCGAAGATCACGCCGCCCATCATTGCAAGAAACAAGGATACTCTGACATTCGAGAACATCGAACGGGCTCCTGAGTCCGATGTTGGAGAGCTAGGGGGTGCGGGTTAACAAGCGATTTACCCTATTCGATATTCAGCCATGTTTGGCAAGCGCGTCACCGGAGCTTTACGGTTTCAAAACCAAGAAGCGAAAGGTTTTCGATACTCGACGTTTGCTTAACTCCCCTCGACGAAAATCCGTCAGTTCTGAATACCAGTGCGTAGATCTGGCGAGGCGGCTATGGCGCTCAAGGCGCGGGCACACGAGAGTAACCTGAGAAGCGGTGGCGAGAAGCGCGAAGAGCGCCTTGTCCTGCATCCCGTTGATCTCTCGCCGCTTGTCGAACCTTTCAGGGGGAATGGAAAGCTTAGCCTGCGTTTCGAGGGATTGCCGCCGCGCGCGCGCTTTTCGAACGGAAACCGGGCCAGCGAGCGTGCCTGGTCGCTCACACCGGAAGACCTGCTGGGGCTGAGCTATGTTCTTGCACCCGATACCGATATCGATCACGCGCTGACACTGCGCGTCGTCGGGCTGGAGCGTGGCGATACGCTGCGTGTGCTGACCGTCCGCATGAAGGACGTTCTGGCAGCGGCCACACCGCCCCAGCCTTCTGCCAAACCCGACCGGGGCAGCGACGACCTTCGCGCGCACCTGGATGAGTCCAAGAAGTCCCTGAACTCGCTTGAAAACCAGCTGGCCGACGCCCTCAAGGTGATCCAGAAGCTGTCGGAGCCCGCCGGGCGCGACGCTGGGCATGACGTTGAGACGGCACGTGCACAGTGGAAAGCAGACGAAGCCGAGCGACTGGCATCCTTTCAGGCCCAGTGGCGCGAAGCCGAAACGACCCGCTTCAATGACCTCAATGCCCAATGGCAGGCCAAGCTCCAGGAGCTTGCGTCGCGCCACCTGGAAGAAGTCGCGGCCGCGAAGGCGCAGAACAACAGCAGCGAACTCAAGGTGCTGCGCGACAAGGTCGCTGCGCTTCAGTCAGTGATTGACGAACGGGAGACCGCGCTTGGCACTGCCATGAAGCGGTTTGAGGCCGAAAAGGAAGAGCGAAGCCTTGAGCAATCGACTGCCCGCTCCCGTGAAGCGAAGCTAAAGCAGGCGATTGAACATCTTGAAACAGAGCACACGCGCGCTCTCAAGGCGACCGACGAGCAGCTTCGACTGCAGGCGAAGGCGAGCGGAAACGAAGGCGAGGCCATACGGCAGCTCAACGATACTGTCCGGCACCTCCAGTCCACGCTCGCCGAGCGCGACCGGGCTCTGGCTGAGCTGACGCGACTGGTCGAACAGAAAGATGTGGTACAGCGCCAGCTTCAGACGGACGCAGCCGCAACGGCCACGAGCCTGGAAGCCCTGAAGCAGGCACAGAAACACGAGCTTGCGCGCCTGCAGGAAGAGCTTTCCAGCACGCGCGCCTCCGGCAAGGACGAGCAGGCCGTTGGGCAACTCAACGAAAAAGTCCGCCACCTCCAGACAACCCTTTCCGAACGCGAGCGCACCCTGGCCGAGATGACGCGGGTGCTCGAGCAGAAGGAGGCTGCGCAGGCCAACCTGCAGGAAGAACTTCGCACCGTGCGCGCCGCGACACCTTCGCCCGCCCCCAAAGCGGAGGGTGGAGAGGAGCTGAAAGACGCCATCAAGACCCTGCAGCGAACGCTGGCAGAGCGCGAACAGGCGCTTTCGCGAATCATTCGGGAGCTCGACCAGGAACGCAGCAATCGCGAGACCAAGGAGCTTGAAGCGCAGCATCTGCACGAGAAGCTGGATTCCGCCGAGCACACGTTTGCCCGCGAGCATGCGCGGGTGCTGAGCGAGGCCGAAACCAACTGGCAGAAGCAGTTCGCGGTCGAGCTCGAGCAGATGAAGGCCCGGGCTGAAGCTGCCGAGTCCGCCTCTGTCGAAGTGCGCAAGCGGATGCAGGACATGGCGCGCCTGGAAGGTGAGGTAAACCACCTGCGCGCCACGCTGACGGAGCGCGCAGCTGCGCTGCAGAGCGAGCAGGACAGGCTTGCCCGCCTGTCCGAATCCATGCAGGCGCGTGAGAATGAGGTGCTGGCCCAGGTCCGTGGCAATCGCCCTGCCCGCGCGATGGCACGAGAGGCCCTGATCGGTGTGGCCTGCACGGTT
>JBILMZ010000062.1:0-15986 GCA_044375275.1 Micropepsaceae bacterium
CGGCTCGTACCACAACATCTATCGCGTCGGCTCGATCATGCAGGACATCGGTTTCTGGTTCCTGAACGACATCGTGTGGCGCAAGTCGAACCCGATGCCGAACTTCCGCGGCCGCCGCTTCACGAATGCGCACGAGACCATGCTATGGTGCTCTAAGTCGAAGACCCAGAAGTCCTACACGTTCAACTATGAAGCCATGAAGGCGTTGAACGACGACCTTCAGATGCGGTCGGACTGGTTGATCCCGCTGTGCACGGGTGGCGAGCGCCTCAAGGACGACAAGGGCCAGAAGGCCCATCCGACGCAGAAGCCGGAAGCGCTGCTCCATCGCGTGATGCTGGCCTCGACGAAGCCAGGCGATGTGGTGCTTGATCCCTTCTTCGGCACGGGCACGACGGGTGCTGTCGCCAAGAAGCTCGGTCGCCGCTTCATCGGCATCGAGCGCGATCCGGGCTACATCTCGGTCGCCAAGAAGCGCATCGCGCAGGTCCAGCGGACGGCTCCCGAAGACCTCGAAGTCACGAAGTCGAAGAAGGAAGAGCCCCGCGTTCCGTTCGGCGTTGTTGTCGAGCGCGGCCTGCTCGAGCCGGGCACGAAGCTCTATGATCCGGCGAAGCGCTACACGGCGAAGGTTCGCGCTGATGGCTCGCTTGTCTGCCGCGATGCGACGGGCTCGATCCACCAGATTGCCGCGCATGTGCAGGGACTGCCGGCGTGCAATGGCTGGACCTACTGGCACTTCGATGCGCAAGGCGCGCTGAAACCGATCGACCTCCTGCGCCAGCAGATCCGCTCGGAGATGGGCCAGCCCTAGACACGCACGACGAGTAATTATCCCGACAGGGCCGGTGTCAGCGAGAGCTGCGCCGGCCCTTTCCTTTTGGCTGCGCGCTCCTGGCCGTGCGGATCACCTTGCGGAAGAGCGTCGGCAGTGCGAAGCGGTCGAGTTCCGCCACCGGGGCCCACTCGCCCTCGAGGCCAGGCACGCGATGCTTTGGGAGTTCGGCCACGTAGACATCAAGCTCGAGGTCGAAATGGGTGAAGGTATGGGTGACGCGTGTCGGGGCCTTGATGAACGAGGCCTTGAGCGGCGCGGCCTTCAGCGGGTGCTCCGGAAACTCCTCTTCGAACGCCGTCACCGGCGTTCCGTGCATGCCGGCCAGCAGCCCCTTGTCCTGCCTGCGTTCGAGAAAGACCTCCCCTGATGCCGTCAGCATCACGAATGTCGCCGCGCGCTTGACCGGGCGTGCCTTTCGATCCGCACGGCGCGGCAACTCTGCTGCAATCCCGGCCGCGAAGGCCCCACACTCTTCACGCCAGGGGCAGATCAGGCAGGACGGCGACCGTGGCGTGCAGATCGTGGCGCCGAGATCCATCATCGCCTGCGCGAAGTCGCCTGCATGCTTGCGCGGCGCAAGCTGCTGCGCGATTTCCTTCAGCATTGGCTTGGAAGCCGGCAAAGGCTCCTCAATGCACATCAGGCGCGACAGCACGCGCTCGATGTTGCCGTCGACGGGTGCTGCCTGCTTTCCGAACGCGATCGAGGCGATGGCGGCTGCGGTATAGGGTCCGATGCCGGGAAGCTTCAGGAGTTCCGCTTCCCCGGAAGGCACGATGCCGTCGTACTCGTTTGTCACCTGAACGGCACAGGCGTGAAGATTGCGCGCGCGGCTGTAATAGCCGAGCCCGGCCCAGGCCGACATGACGTCGGCGATGTTGGCCTCCGCCAGTGCCTTCATGGTCGGCCAGCGCGTCATGAACTTCAGGTAATAGGGGATGACTGTCGCGACCGTTGTCTGCTGGAGCATGATCTCGGACAGCCACACCGCATAGGGATCCTGACGCTCGCCGGGGGCTGCGCGCCACGGCAGTTTGCGGTGCTGCGCCCGGTACCAGGCCAGAAGCTTGCGGGCGAGGTCCTTGTTCCTTTGCGCATCGGGCGCGCGCGGGTTAACATCTGTCTTCTTCACCGGTGCAGACATGTCAGAACAGAACCCCAGTATCAGGAACTACAAGCGCGGCCCGGTGCCGGTGGCGCAGAATGCGCTGGAAATCCTCAAAGGTCACCTAAACAAGCGCGGTTTTGCGCAGATCGAAATCGTCACGCGCTGGTCGGAGATCGCCGGACAGGGGCTTTCGGCCCATTGCGTTCCCCAGAAACTGACGTCTGGCGCCAATGGCGCCGCCACGCTCACGCTCCTGGCCGATGACCGGGCCAGCCTTGAGCTCCAGCACCAGGCTCCCAAGCTGATCGAGCGCATCAACCGGTATTTCGGTCGTGCGGTGGTGGGCAAGATAAAGGTGGTCGCGGGAGTTATCCCCAAGCCGCGTACTGCGCCGGTGCTCCGGCGCCTGACCGTCGAGGAGGAAA
This sequence comes from Micropepsaceae bacterium, assembly GCA_044375275.1. Lineage (GTDB taxonomy): Bacteria > Pseudomonadota > Alphaproteobacteria > Micropepsales > Micropepsaceae > SZUA-430. The sequence continues at coordinate 2,372 of JBILMZ010000062.1, forward strand.
GCGACCTCCAGGCCAGGACTTCGGCCATCGAAGACCCGCAGCTGCGGGAAGCGTTAACGCGCCTGGGGCGTCACGCCCTGGCGGAAAGCCGAAAAACCCCCGTTTTGAAGCGTTGAGCCGCCGTACCACCACGTCCTATACTGCGCGTTCGTGGCAATTCGCTTCGTTTGGCATTTCCTGAGAGCTCGAGTTTCATGGACAACATTTCCGCCTGGATCAAAAAGACCGACAAGCGCCTTCTTGCAGGTGGCGGCGTCGCGCTCGCCCTGCTGCTGGGTGGTGGCGTCTACTTCTACATGTCGCAGAACAAGATCGAGGAGGCGGTTGTCGTCGATGCGGACTGCGTGCCGAAGACCGAAGTCGTGGTCACGGACGAAGACTACATTATCGGCGACAAGAACGCTCCGGTGACGCTCGTCGAGTATCTCTCCCAGACCTGTTCGCATTGCGCCGAGTTCCGCGCGAACGAGATCCCGAAGATCGAAGAGAGCTTCGTGAAGAACGGCAAGCTGCGCATCGTGTTCCGCGAACTGCATCGCAACAACATCGACATCGCGGCGTCGGTGCTTGGGCGTTGCCTTGGACGCGACGGCTTCCTGCCGTTCACCGACATGCTGCTTGAGAACCAGCAGTCCTGGATGATGCGCGAAGACCAGAACATCGTTGAGGGCCTGCGCGAGATGGCGCGCCGCGCCGGCATGTCGAGCGGCGACTTCGAGACCTGCCTCAAGAACCAGGACCTCGCCAAGAAGCTGGCGGAAAAGAGCCAGGCTGATGCGAAAGACTATTGCATCACCGGCACGCCGACGCTGCTGCTCAATGGCAGAAAGCTTGAAGGCATCGACACGGCTTACGTGAAGCTGGACGCGGCCATTCGCGAAGAAATGAAGAAGGCCGGCGTGGAAGTGCCGCCGGCGGCTGCAGCCGAAACGCCAGCCGAAGGTGCCGCTGCACCTGCAGAAGGTGCACCAGCGGAAGGCACACCGGCCGAAGCCGCACCGGCTGAAGGCGCTGCGCCTGCTGCAGAGGCACCGGCAAGTCCGCCGAGCCCCTAGTGGCCGCATGACGGAGGCCGGCTCTCCCGCCGGCCCAAGAAGAAGAATGGAGCATCCCCCGTGAAGTTCGCAAAGCTTCGCCTGACCGGATTCAAATCCTTCGTCGAGCCGACCGAACTCCCGATTGAGCCAGGTCTGACCGGCATTGTCGGACCCAATGGCTGCGGCAAGTCCAACCTCCTGGAAGCCTTGCGCTGGGTGATGGGCGAGAACTCCGCCAAGTCCATGCGCGGCGGGGCGATGGACGATGTGATCTTTGCAGGCACGAACTCACGCCCCAGCCGCAACATGGCTGAGGTGGCGCTCATTATCGATAATGCGTCCCGATCCGCTCCGGCGCAGTACAACGACACCGAGGCCCTCGAGATCACACGACGCATCGAGCGCGAGATGGGCTCGATCTACAAGATCAACGGTCGCGAAGTGCGCGCCCGCGACGTGCAGATCTTCTTTGCGGATGCGTCTTCCGGTGCGCACTCGCCGGCCCTCGTCCGTCAGGGACAGATCGGCCAGCTTATCAACGCCAAGCCCATCGCGCGCCGCGCCGTCCTCGAGGAAGCTGCCGGCATTGCCGGCCTGCATGCGCGTCGCCACGAAGCCGAACTCAAGCTCAACGCCGCGCAGCTGAACCTGTCGCGCGTCGCCGACATCATCCAGGAAATCGAACTCCAGCTTGCCAACCTGAAGCGGCAGGCCCGACAGGCCGCGCGCTATCGGAACCTCTCCGGACACATCCAGCGCGCAGATGCGCTGGCGCTTCTCGTGCGCTGGCAGATGGCATCAGCGGCCGCTGCTGCGGCCGAACAGGAACTTGCCAAGGCCCGTTCGCAGGTCGAGGAGTTGACACTCCGCTCAGCGCAGGCTTCGAACGCCGTGCTGGCTGCGGATGAAAAGCTGCCGCCGCTGCGCATGGCGGCTGCCGAGCGCAGCGCGGCGCTGCAACGCCTCACGGCCGAGCGCATCGCGCTTGATGGCGAGGAAGCCCGCGCGCGCGAAGCCGCTGAACGCCTGCAGCAGCGCCTGTCGCAGATCACCGGCGACCAGCAGCGCGAGACCGCGCGCGTCGACGATGCCATGCGCTCGGTCTCTGTGCTTGAATCCGAGCGCAACACGCTGGATGCCGCTGCAGCCGGTGAAGTCCAGGCGGCGACGCTCGCACTTGAAGCGCTGCAGTCTGCCGAACAGGCGATGAAGCTCGCGGAGACGAACAGCGACCGTGCTGCTGCCGAACTGGCCGAAGCCAAGGCGCGCCGCAGTGAACTTGAGCGGCGCATCGAAGCGGAACGCAAGACGCTCGCCCGACTGAAGTCCGAACTTGAAGCCGTGCAGGGCGAGATGGAACGCCTCGCGCGCGAAACGGATACGGCGGCAGTCGTTGAACAGGCGCGCCACCGCATTGCCGTCAGCGTCACGTCGGCTGAATCCGCAAAGGTCGCGCATGGCCACGCGGAAGAAGCGCTCAAGGGCGCGCGCGAAACCGAAGCCTCGCGGCGCCAGGCCTGCGACACCACCGAGCGGGAACTCGAGCGGCTGAAGGCGGAAGCCCGGGCGCTCACCGAGATGCTGTCGGCCGGTGTCTCCGAAGGATTCACACCGGTGATAGACCTGTTGCAGGTTACGCCCGGTTTCGAGGCGGCACTGGGCGCAGCACTCGGCGATGATCTCAACGTGCCGCTTGATGCGGGCGCGCCGATCCACTGGCGCGTGCTCGACGGTGCGGCCGACCTGCCTGCCTTGCCCGACGCCGCGCAGCCGCTGTCATCCGTCGTGCAGGCGCCAGGCGCGCTGTCGCGACGTCTATCGCAGGTCGGTCTTGTCGACCGCGCGATCGGGCAGGATATCCAGTCGCGCCTGTTGCCGGGCCAGTGTGTCGTCAGCCGCGAGGGTGACCTTTGGCGCTGGGATGGCTTCACGGCCACCGCCGAAGCACCCACGGCCGCCGCCGTCCGCCTGAAGCAGCGCAATCGCCTCGCCGATGTGCAGGGCACGATTGCCTCGGTCGAGGCCCACCTTTCTGAATTGCGGGGACATTTCAATCAGGCCCGCACCGCGCGGGAAGTCGCAGACGCTGCAGAACGCACCGCGCGCAGTGTCTGGCGTGAAGCGGATAGCGAAGCCTCATCCGCGCGCACCGCGCTCGCGGAAGCCGAGAAGAAGCATGCGCAGACTGCTGCCCGCCTGCAGTCCCTGCATGAGCGCCTCGAGAGTCTGACCTCGGACCAGAGCGAAGCGGCGACCCATGAAGCCGAGCTGGCACGCGACATCGACGCGCTGCCTCCGCTCGCCACATTCGACGCCACGCTGTCCCGCGCCCGGGATGAACTCAACGCTGGCCGCACGCAGTTCGCCAATGCGAAAGCGCAGCATGACAGCGTCGAGCGCGAAGCTCGCGCCCGCAAGCAGCGCCTCTCGGCCATCGCGGCCGACCTTGAGGCCTGGGGCACGCGCATCGCGACCGCGCGCAGCCATCTTGAGGGCCTGCAGCTGCGCGAGACCGAAGCCCGTACCGAGCTTCAGGCGCTTGAGCATATTCCCAACGAGATCGCTGCGAAGCGCGCGCGCCTGTTTGACCTGCTGTCCGAAGCCGAGGCGGCGCTTGGCAGCGCCAACGACGCACTGGCGCTCGCGGAGACTGACCTGAAATCCGCACAAGCGGAGGCCCGCGCAGCCGATCAGGCGCTGGCGCAATCGCGCGAGGAGCGCGCGCGTGCCGATGCCGTGCTGGCGGCGCAGAATGAACGCGTGCAGGAATCCGTGCTGCGGGCGCGTGACATGCTCGACTGCGAGCCGCGCCAGCTGGCCGCGCGTGCCGAGCATCCGGCCGGCGAAGCGCTGCCCTCACTTGAGGCGGCCGAGCAGCGCGCGGAGAAGCTCAAGCGCGAGCGCGAACAGCTGGGTGGCGTCAACCTGCGTGCGGAAGAAGAAGCCGATGAATGCGAGACGCGGCTCACGTCGCTGCAGGGCGAAAAGAACGATCTCGAGGAAGCCATTTCGCGGCTACGCCAGGGCATTGGTTCGCTGAACCGGGAAGGTCGCGAGCGGCTGCTTGAAGCCTTTGACCGCGTGAACAGCAACTTCCAACGTCTCTTCACCTCGCTGTTCAGCGGTGGCGAAGCGCGGCTGACGCTGACGGAATCCGATGATCCGCTCGAGGCTGGCCTCGAAATCCTGGCCCGCCCGCCCGGCAAGAAGCTGCAGACCATGTCGCTGCTGTCCGGTGGCGAGCAGGCGCTGACGGCGATGGCAATGATCTTTGCCGTGTTCCTCTGCAACCCGGCGCCCGTCTGCGTGCTGGACGAAGTCGATGCACCGCTCGACGACGCCAATGTCGAACGCTTCTGCAACCTGCTCGACGAAATCACGCGCATGACCGAGACGCGCTTCCTCGTGATCACGCATCATGCGCTGACCATGTCGCGCATGGACCGGCTCATGGGTGTCACCATGCAGGAGCGTGGTGTCAGCCAGCTCGTGTCGGTGGACCTCGCCGGGGCGGAGCGGGTGCTGCAGGCCGCGGAGTAGGCTTGCGCGGGGGACACCCCTCACCAAATTTTGCTTAAGCAAAATTTTGCCTCTCCCCTGGAGGGAGAGGCGGAACAGGAAGCGCATTTGCTCTTTCACCTCTCCCCTCGTGGGGAGAGGTCGAATGAGGCGGTAGCCTCATTCGGGTGAGGGCCCACGTGAGATTCCGCCACGGCCGCGTTGCTTTCCTGCCACGCAGAGGCGTCAACAGATTGTGTTGTTGTGAGGGGCACCGCTCAAGATTTTGAGCTGCCGGCGCGAGGAAGTCCGGCACCCCGGGCGCTCCAATATTGACAGAATTCCTGATCGCCCTTCCCATGAACCTTCACGGTTGAGGGAGAGACAACCGTTCTGGGGGCATAATGAAAAAGCGCGCGGTAGCAGCGGTCGCACTAACTGCTTTGATGGTTTCACCTGTGTTTTCAGCCGGCTATGTGGGCGCGAGGTACAAGTTTCAATCCACTGAAGTTGAAGAGTTCGCATTCGGCATGGTCAACACCTATTCGGGCGAACAAAGCGACTGGCAGGTCGACGGGAGCTATGGCTTTGTCCAGGACGGATTTGGTGGGCAGATCGAGGGCAGCTTTGCCAGCTTTGGTGACAGTGATGTGCTGGCCCTTGCCGGTCACGCTTACTGGCCCGGGGATGGCTGGCGCGCAGGTGGCGTAATCTCAATTTTCAATTTGGTGGACGATCCTTCCAACATTTTCGACGTGAAAAGAGAAACGCAGGAAATTGTCTTCGGGCTGGAAGGGAGCTTTGACTTTACACCAGACTTCGTCGGCAAAGCGCATGCCACGCTTGGCAAGATGGAAACATCCACAAGCGGTGGCTGGCTTACCTTCCCAACGTCTAGCACGTCCGACACCTGGTATGCAGAAGCCGGCACAAGTTACTATCTGTCTCCCCGCGCCCGGCTGGATGCCTCGATCGGCGTTGGTAGCTCTTCGACGGAACAGGAAGTCGAATCCCTCAACCTTTCGGTCGGCGCCGAGTACCAGCCGCTGGAGCTGCCCCTCAGTATTACCGCCCGCTACAACAGATCGTCGAACGAGTACCCCGCAATCGCGATAGAGTCAGATACCGACACGTTTTCGGTCGGATTGCGCCTGAGCTTTGGTGCAGAGACCCTTCGTGATCGCGACCGGACGACGCCTTATGACGGTCACTATGGCTCCATGCAGAGCTTGCGCGATTTCTGAGGTTGGAAGGTTTGCGTGGGGTGGTTGAAACCCCTCACCAAATTTTGCTTTCGCAAAATTTTGCCTCTCCCCTGGAGGGAGAGGCGGGAAGAAGGGCGCTTCTGCTTTCACCTCTCCCCTCGCGGGGAGAGGTCGAATGAGGCGTGAGCCTCATTCGGGTGAGGGCCCGCGCGCGCCCAGTTCCTTACGCCTCTCCCGCGCCACACGCGCAATCTCCTCCAGCACGGCATCGAAGCTAGTGAACACGTCACCGTTCCAGAACCTGATTACCTGATATCCTTCCCGCTCCAGCCACGCGGTGCGCCGGTCATCGCGGGCTTTTGTTTCGGCGTGGTGATAGCCATCCAGCTCCACGATGAGCCTGGCCTCGTGGCAGCAGAAGTCGGCGAACCAGGGACCGATGGGGACCTGCCGCTTGAACCTGAGGCCATCGAGGGCGCGATTGCGCAAAGCGCGCCAGAGCTTGCGTTCGGCGTCGGGGGCGTCCTGCCTCAGTGCTCTTGCGCGCTCGCGCTTGACGTGATGCATGCGCCACCATGGCGTGGTGACATGGCACGATCTGGGCAGAGTTGTCGCAAGTTGTAACAGCCGCCGCCCTCGTTTTGCATTGCGGGACGAACCCTGTAGTCTCCTCGCAACCAGCGGAGACTATTCCCATGCGCGTCCTTTCGGCTTCAATCATCGCCTTCGCCCTTTCGCTTGTGCCAGCGCATGCTGCGGATGGATTTTCCAAGGCTGAGAGCGCGGCCATCTTCAAGGCGGCCGGGTTCAAGTCCGTGGGCGGCAAGCAGGTGCGGTGCACCGATGACGTGACTGCCTCCTACATGCCGGGCTTTATCGAAGCTGAAGACCTGAATGGAGATGGCAAGAAGGAAGCCTTCGTCCGCGAGAGCAGCCTGTTCTGCTATGGCAATACGGCCGAAGCCTTTGTGCTCGTCGGGCAGGATGCGAAGGGCAATTGGCAGGCCCTTCTCGACCAGGTCGGCATGGCCCTCGTTCTCGACTCCAAGTCAAAGGGCGGGTGGAAGGACATCGAGGTTGGTGGGCCGGGGCTTGGACCATTCCCGAAATTCCGCCACAACGGCACGCGCTACGTGAAGCAGTAGGTCCTGCCGGCGCCCTCAGCGCGGCTTGACCGATGCGCCATCCGTCACGCTTTCACCGGGATGCAGGATCACCCTGTCCCCTTCGGCGAGACCCTGCGTGATTTCCGCGGCGGCGTCGTTCATGTGGTCAGCCGTGACTGTCGTGAGCCGGGCCTTGCCGTCAACCACACGATAGACGGACCACGCCTCGCCCTGGCGGAAGAGCGCGCCAACCGGCACCTGAAGGGCATTCTCGCTCCGCCAGCGCACGATGGATGCCTCCAGCTGATACCCATGACCCAGGCGCTTCCATTCCTCGCGCGGTGACACCAGGTCGATGATGACGTTGACCCGGCGCTCCTCGATGCCGAGGGCCGAGACCTTCTGCTCTCCAGCCGGTTCGACGCGACGGACTTTCGCCTTGAGCGGCTTGTCGCCGCCCCATTGCGTGATGATCACTTCATCGCCTTCGGCGACCTGCACGGCCTCGCTTGAAATGAGATCAATGACCACTTCAAGATTGGCAGGATCGCCCACTTCCGCAATCGCCTGCCCCGGCTGCACGAAGCTTTCGTTCTCCTGGAGCACGCGGAGCAACTGTCCGTCCACGGGTGCGCGCAACTGGATGCAGCAGCCCTTGCCGGCCGTGCCCGCCTGACCTGACGGGCTGATGAGGGCTGCCTGCGCGGTCTTGATTTCGAATTCACGCTGGCGCAGTGCGGCCTGGGCCGTGTCGAGCGCCGCCTCGGCTGCCGACAGGCTGGCTTCGGCCGTGTCGACGCGCGCCTTGGAGACAACGCCCTTATCCAGCAATTGCCGCGCACGTTCGAGTTCCCGGGCTACGAGCTTCCTCTCCGCCTCGCGGCCGCGCACAGTGGCGATCGCCAGGTCACGTGCGGCGCGTGCAGCAGACACCGTGAATTCCAGCTGGCGCTGCGAGCGCGCATCCAGGAATGCCGGATCGGCGGGTTCGAGCGTGGCGATGACCGTCTTGCCGGCCGCAATGAAGTCGCCGGCATGGCTGTCCACGCGCAGCAGCTTTCCGGCAATGGGCGCCGACAGCACGTAGACTTCCCGCACCCGCGTGGTGCCATCGTCGCTGATCCCCGTCATCAGCGGCGCGCGCACGGCCTGTGCCATGTCGACGGCGACGGCTCGTGGCCAGAAGGAAAACACCAGCGCTACGACGACAAGGCCCGTGAGGATCAATGGCCACATCCAGGGCCGCAAACGTTTCATGTCCATTTTCATTCCCGAGTCTTCAGTACACGCACGAGATCAAGCGCTGTCACACGACGAGCCACCAGAACGCAGCTGATTGCTGCGGACGCCACCACGACCAGCATGGCCTTTCCGACGGTTGCCGTCGTGAGACCGAAGGGCATCTGGAACAGGTCCGTCGTGAAGCTGTCGATCATGAACAGCGACAGCCCGTATCCGAACAGGACGCCAAGCGGCAGCCCCAGAAGCGTCAAAATGGCCAATTCGCCCACGAGTATGCGCGCAACTTCGCCCTGGTGGAACCCCAGCACACGCAGGGTGGCCAGCTCGTGCGAGCGCTCGGACAGGGTGATGCGGCTGGCATTATAGGCCACCCCGAAAGAGATGATCGCGGCGAAACCGCAATAGAACCAGACCATCGTCATGATGTTCTGGTCAACCAGCTTGCGAAACATCTCGTAGGACCGGCGTTGCAGTGAAATCGTGAAGATGCCGGGGATCCCGCGCACGGCTTGATAGAGTTCGCGCTCCTTCAGCGGGTCGGTCTTGAGGGCCGCGCTGTCGGTGACCGGCCCGTCGCCGGCGAGGCGATTGAGTGCCGGGCGGGACATGTAGGCGGCCAGCCCCACATACTCGTCGATCACGAAGGACACGGGCACGCGGGCGGTCCTGCGGCGGCCGTCGAGCTGCTGCAGCTCCACGTATCCACCCATAGCCACCCCAAGTTTTTCGGCGAGGCGGCGCGACAGCACGAGCCCCTCGCGTGGCAGCCTGATGGCCTCGCCCGTGACGTCGACCTGCTGCGAGAGGCTGGCGTCACTATCGATGCCCTGGATGTAGACGCGATCGCTGCGTGTGGCATTTGTCAGGCGCGCGGCCATGCCCCGGCGCAGTTCTACCCGCATCACGCCGGGGAGGCGTGCGAGTTCTGCGCGCACGGCGTCACCGCGCAGTTCGGTGAACCTGATCGATACATCCTGACGCTGCGCGCGAAAGAAGAAGGTGTCGACCATGACGTTGACGGAGTCGAAGAACTGGGTCGTCGAGATGAGAAGGCCGAGCGACAGCGCGATGCCCGTGACTGTCATGGACGAGCGCAGCGGGAAGCGGGTGATGTGGCGCAGGATCATGAAGCCGATGGATCCGATGCCCTTGAGAATTCCAAGGCGCTCCAGTGCGCCTGCGGTGTAGATGGCCGGTGGGGCTGGTGCCATGGCGACGGCGGGCGAGAGTTTCATGACTCCCACGACGGCAACGAGGGCGCCGCCCGATGCTGCGGCGAGCGATACAAGCGCTGCCAGCGCGATCACGTCAGGAGAGATAACAAGCTCAAGATCGGGAAACCTGAAATACTGGCGATAGAGATCGGTGATCAGGCCGGCGAGCCAGCTGCCCGATGTCCAGCCCAGCGCCAGTCCGACGACGCCGGTCACCAGCGCCATCTTCACGAAGTGCCAGGCGATGGTGGCGTCTGCATAGCCGAAGGCCTTGAGCAGGCCGATCTCCTCGCGCTGTGTTTCGATCTGCCGGGCAATGACCGAATAGACCAGAAAGGCGGCAACCACGAGGAACACCTGCGGGATGACGCCCGCCATTGTCGACAGCTGCTTGAACTCGCTGTCGATGAAGGCATGAGATACCTGCTCGGTGCGGGCGAATGACCCGCTGCCGCCATAGGGTGCCAGGATGCTGTCGATGCTGGCCAAAGTCTCCTTCACATCCGTGCCGGGTGCCAGAGTCAGCGCGGCCTCGTTGAACGCAGACTCCGTATCCAGCACGGCGGCGAGCGGCTTGCGGTTCATCCAGAATACGCCGTAATGCGTATTGTCCGGCACGATTTCGCCGGGCCCGATCACATAGATGAATTCGGGGGACAGGGCTGTGCCGACAATTGTCAGGTCCAGCCTGTGGCCATTGATCGTGGCGGCGAAGCGGCTGCCGGGCGCGAAACGGTGCGCTTCCGCGAAAGCCTCATGCACAAGGACTTCCGATGCCCGCGCGGGATCGGGCATGCGCCCTGTCCGGAGGACAAGCGCATTCAGGGCGGTCGCGTTGTCGGCCGGAAGCGAAAGCGCGAGACCGCGCACGGGATCGTGCAGGGCTGGCACATCCAGCGTCGTGTAGGAGGCAAGGCGCGTCTGCACGCGCGCCACACCCGGCACCACCCGCAGGCGGCTGGCCACTGTTTCAGGCGCGCGCTTCAGGGACACGAAGACATCCGCGAACCGGTAGTGATCGTAATAGCTGCTGCGGGCCTGCGACAGGGACTGCAAGGCGCCGAGAGCCATGATGAGCGTGGCGACGGCTGAACCAATCACAAGGGCGATGGCGAGCACCTGCCCGCGCCGCCGCCACATGTCGCGCAGCAGCTTCATGTCGAGGGCGCCCAGGCGGATCACCAGCGCACCTCGCTGGCCGGACGGCGGTTGGCGTTTGTTTCAACGGAGGCGATGCGCCCGTCTGCAAAGCGGATCACGCGGTCCGCCATCACCGCGATCGAGGCATTGTGCGTGATGATGATCGTCGTCGTGCCCAGGCTGCGGTTCACCTCGGCCAGTGCCTCAAGAACCTTCACGCCGGTCGCGCTGTCGAGCGCACCGGTTGGCTCGTCGCATAGAAGCACTTCGGGACGCTTCGCCACCGCACGGGCCACGGCGACACGCTGCTGCTCGCCACCGGAGAGTTCGGCGGGAAAGTGCTTCATGCGCTCCTTGAGCCCGACCAGCGACAGGGCCTCTTCCGGCGACATCACCGAGTCGACGAGTTCGGTCACCAGCGCCACGTTTTCACGCGCGGTGAGGCTCGGGATGAGATTGTAGAACTGGAAGACGAAGCCGACATGCTTCCGGCGAAAGGCGGTCAGCTCGCGGTCGGAGCACGCTGTCAGGTCGCGATCACGGAACTGCAGGGTTCCGGCTGTCGGCCGGTCCAGTCCGCCGAGAATGTTGAGCAGCGTGGACTTGCCGCTGCCTGAGGGGCCCAGCAGAACCACGAATTCCCCCTCGGGCAGTTCCAGGTCGAGACCGCGCAGCGCGTGGACGGCTCCCGGTCCCTGGCCATAGACCTTTGTGAGGCCGCGCGCCGTAAAGGCCGCGGGCCTTGCTGCCACGCCGGGTTCGTTGCCCGTCGTGTCCGTCACGTCTGTGCCGGCAAGTTGCGGTCGATCATGAGACACTGTCGCATATGCATCGACCCCTCGCGTTGAGCCATCGCAATCACCTGCCAGCATGACCCGATTCCCGCCCATCCGGGGCGCTGCGAACCCAGTGCGACCATCCGTCTTGCGGGGCATGGGCTACCAAGCTGTGGAGGCGCCAAAAAGTCGCTGATTTCCGTGGCGTGTGCGATGCAGCAGTCGCCTTGACTGGCAGAAAACCGACCCATATGGTCCCCGCGACTTTCGGAGGGGGTTTCAGCGGCCCCGGACACCTGATCCTTGGCGACAAACCCTACAGATCAGAGTGAAGATCCAGACCAGGGACGTCTTGACGACCTTGGAAGGAAAATCGAGGCCGCGCGCAAAAACCAGCCGGAAGCGGGTCCCCAGCGACCGTCTGGAAGTCACAATATCGCGTACCGGCTGCCGACCGAGTTCGTGGCCGCGGTATTTGTTGGCGCCGCAATGGGCTGGGGGTTCGACGTACTTACGGGGCTCAAGCCGGTCGGAATCATTCTCTTTTCGATCCTGGGCATCGTGGCAGCGTTTTATTTGGTTTTCCGCCTGATGCGACAGCTCAACGCGGACAATAAGGAAGGGAAGTGAACATGGCCGCTGGCCACAGCCCGATGGCGCAGTTCGAAATCCACACGATCGTTCCCCTGAACATCGCCGGATACGACGTGTCGTTCACGAATTCGAGCCTGTGGATGCTGCTGGCCGTCGTTTGCAGCTCTGCGTTCCTGACGCTCGGCGTCAAGCGCGACGGCATCATTCCGGGTCGCATGCAGTCGATCGTCGAGGTCTTCTACGACTTCATCATGCAGCAGACCGTTCTGCCGGTGATGGGCGAGTCGGGTCGCAAGTTCTTCCCGCTGCTGTTCACGTTCTTCATCTTCATCTTCTTCACGAATTTCCTCGGCCTGCTGCCGTATTCGTTCACCGTCACCAGCCACATCGCCGTGACGTTTGCGATGGCGCTGCTCGTGTTTGCGCTGGTTCTCGTCATCGGCTTCTGGACGCACGGCCTGCGCTTCCTCACGCTGTTCGTGCCCTCGGGCGTTCCCGCGTGGATCATGCCGGTCATCGTGCCGATCGAAGTGATCTCGTTCCTGTCGCGCCCCATCAGCCTGTCGCTTCGTCTCGCTGCCAACATGCTGGCGGGTCACACGATGCTGAAGGTGTTCGCGGGTTTCGTCGTGTCGCTGCTGGGTGCCGGCGGCGTATTCTCGGTTCTTGCCATCGCGCCGCTCTTTGCGGGCGTCGCGCTGACAGCCCTCGAAGTTCTGGTGGCTGCCGTCCAGGCCTGGGTTTTCACCATGCTGACGTGCATCTATCTCAATGAAGCCGTGCACATGCACGACCATCACTAGTCTTTCCGGTTCCAACACGCTTTTCTCAAGAAGGAGTTTTTACAATGGACGCAGAAGCAGCAAAGCTCATCGGTGCAGGTCTCGCCACTCTCCCGCTGCTCGGCGCCGGTATCGGCATCGGCAACGTGTTCGGCAGCTTCCTCGCGGGCGCCCTGCGCAACCCGTCGGCAGCCGCCAGCCAGCAGCAGAACCTCCTGCTCGGCTTCGCGTTCTGCGAAGCGACGGGCCTGTTCGGTCTCGTCGTCGCGCTCGTGCTGATCTTCGCAGTCTGATCCCGACATGACGGCACCTGCCGCAACCGAGTTCAAGCTGGCCGACGTGCCGGCCACTGAATACCCGGACCAGGGTCACGGCGCTGCGCCTGCGGGCGAAGCGACGGATGGCCACACGGAAACCGTTGGTCACGAGGAAGGAGGCCATGGCAAAAAGTCAGGGCTGCCGCAACTCGACATCAGCACGTTCTCGGGCCAGATCTTCTGGCTGATCCTGTCGTTTGCGGTCTTGTACCTCGTCATCTCGCGCGTTGCGGCACCGAAGATCGGCGGCGTCATCGCCGATCGCGCCGGACGTATCAAGGGTGACCTTGATGCGGCCAGCAATGCCAAGAAGGCCAGCGAGGCGGCCATCGCCAACTACGAGCGCGCGCTTTCCGACGCACGCGCCCGGGCTGTCAAGCTGAGCGACGACATCCGCAACCAGGTGCAGGCCGAGGCCAACGCGAAGAACGACGTTGCCTCGAAGCAGCTGGCCGTGGACACGGCAAAGGCCGAAGCGCGCATCGCCGAGATGCGCACGGGTGCCCTTGCCAAGCTGTCGACCATTGCGCGCGACACCGCTGACGAGATCGTGCAGAAGCTGACCGGTGACAGTGTGCCGGCCGGTGAACTTGATGCTGCCGTTGCCAGCGCCCTGAAGCGTTCGTGAGAGGTCATCCGTGAGCGGAGTATTTGAAGATCCAACCTTCTGGGTAGGCGTGGGCACGGTACTGTTCGTGCTGGTG
>JBILMZ010000248.1:0-4726 GCA_044375275.1 Micropepsaceae bacterium
GAGCCGGTCCAGCACGGGGATCAGCCAGGACAGCTTGTTCGAGGAGTCGCCCCAGATCGGCGACTGCGAGTAATGGACCGACGCCCCATGCGTCGCCCGCAATACATGCTGCGCCTCGCCATATCCGATCAGGCCCAGGTAGTACTTGATGGCCGCGGGCTGCACGTGATTGACCATGTACTCATGGTGCATTTCGACCTGCGGAAAGGCCTTGAACAGCTTCTCCATCATGGCCGTGCCCGAGCGGCCGGACGAAACAATGAAGAACGGACGTGTATCAGTGGTCATCGGTCAGGCCATCGGCTTGCGGGCGATGATGATGGCTTCCCGCCCAAGGCCCGCCTTCGCGAGCGCGCCATAGAGCTTGCGGCGGACATGGCCGAGGCCGGCCTGTTCCAGGGACAGGTCGAACTGCTTGCGACGGGCGTGGCACGACCGGCCAAGCGTGTCGTTGCCGACATAATTTTCGCCCATGAGAAGGAACAGCTCCATTGGAAAACTGGTGAGCGACTCCATGACTTCAAGGCCGAGCTTTGACAGCAGGGTCGAGAGGGAGTCGAAGTCGAAATAGTTCAGGTGATGCGGCGGCGCGAGCCACCACGGCGCAGCTCCACCGGCGCGAACGGCTTCCTGCAGGCCGTTATAGTCATTGGGAACGCCGACGCAGACGAGACCGCCGGGCCAGGCGCGCGCGATGGCAAGCTTCAGCAGGCCGATCGGGTCAGCAACGTGTTCCAGCATGTTGTTGAGGTGCACGACATCCGCGTGGCTGGCCTGCGCGGCATGGGTTTCGTCAAACATGATGTTGAGGATGTCGAGCCCGAGCGACTGCGCATGCGCTGCCGCCTGTCGTGACGGCTCGACGCCCTGCGCCTTCCAGCCTCTGTCGGTCGCGGCCTTCAGGAACCAGCCCGGGCCGCATCCGATGTCGAGGACACTGAAGGGGCGCAATGGATCACGTTCAAGCAGGTCTTCAAAAAGCGATAGCCTGTCTTCCCAGGCGAGTTGCTGCCACGCGGCATCTTCCTGCGCCCGTGCAAGATAGGTCGGCTTCTCGTCGCGGTAATAGGATTCGCTGTAGGCGGCCTTCAGCTCTTCGGGCGTCGGCAATTGCAGCACGTGGCGAAAGCCACAGGCTTCGCAGTCCACGATGTCGAAATCGTTGACCCGATCAATGATGGGGCCACGATGACCTTGGCGATCCGAGATCGCTAAAACTTTATGACTGAAACGGGACACACCACCCTCGCAAAGTGTGTGAGCATTATGAACTTGGTAATGGCACCGGATTTAGAATTGGTTAATGCAAATTTAAGAACAAAAGGGGGTGTGTCATGTCTACGGTGTCACCGGGATGTCTCTTCATAGCGGAGGTGTCCTCCAATCATGACCGCGACCTCGATCGCGCCTTCGCCTTCATCGACCGAGCAGCCGACATCGGGTGCGGAGCGGTGAAGTTCCAGCTGTTCCGTATTGCCGAGATGTTCGCGCCGGAAATCCTTGAAAAGAGCGAGAAACATCGCGCCCGCAAGGATTGGGAGCTGCCCGTATCGTTTCTGCAGCCGCTTGCCGAACGCTGCCGCCAGCGTGGCGTGGCATTCATGTGCACACCGTTCTACCTCGACGCGGTCGAAGAGCTCAGGCCCCATGTCGACGCCTACAAGATCGCCTCATATGAATTGATGTGGGACGAGCTCCTCGCGGCCTGCGCGCGCACCGGCAAGCCCGTGATCCTGTCGACGGGCATGGCCACGATGGACGAAATTCGTCACGCCGCCGGCGTTCTGCGCGCCAACAACGCAAGCCAGGTCACGCTCCTTCATTGTGTCTCCGCCTATCCGACACCGGTGGACGAAGCGAACCTCGCCGCGATCAGGACAATCGCGGACGCCACCGGCTATCCCTGCGGCTGGTCCGATCACACCGTGTCACCGAATGTCGTCCTGCGCGCCGTGATGAAGTGGCAGGCGCCAGTCGTGGAGTTTCACCTTGACCTCGACAGGTCAGGTGCGGAGTACGCGTCGGGCCATTGCTGGCTGCCTGACCAGATGGCATCCGTCATCGCCATGCTGAAGGAAGGCGACATCGCGGACGGAACGGGCGAGAAGGCGCCCTTGCCGTCGGAATTGCCTGATCGTGACTGGCGTGCCGACCCCTCGGACGGCATGCGCCCCCTCAAGCACATTCGCCAGACATGGCGCCCCGAAACAAAAAAAACAGAAGCGGCGTGATCCATGACCTCCAGACCAAAAGTTGCCGCCGTCATTCAGGCGCGCATGCGTTCGACCCGTCTCCCCGGCAAGGTGCTCCAGAACGTAGCTGGCAAGCCACTTCTGTGGCATGTGCTTCACCGACTCCGGAAGTCTGAATGGATCGGCACGCTGTGCGTGGCGACAACCACCGATCCGGCTGATGATCCGCTCGTCGCCTATGCGCAGTCGCAAGGGGCGATGGTGGTGCGGGGCTCGGAAGAAAACGTGCTACAGCGTTACGCGCTCGCGGCACAGCAGCTCGACGCCGACATCATCGTGCGCGTGACGGCGGATGCACCGCTCGTCGATGCCGGGTTCGTCGACTACCTGATTTCCGAACTGGTGCGCAACGAAGCCGACTTCGTGGTGCTGAAGCCCGGCCTGTCGGCCATTCATGAGGGCGCTGACCCGATGACACGCCGCGCGCTCGAGCGTCTCGCCGCCGAGGCAGGCGATGATCCTGTCGCGCGCGAGCACGTGAGTGCCTACTTCAAGGAACACCGCGACTTCGTGAAAGTCGCCGAGATCGGCCTGCCGGAGAAGTGGCGCTTCAAGGGCGCCCGCCTGTCGATCGACACGCCTGCAGACGTGTCCTTCATCGAGACCGTCTACCAGCGCCTTCATGCGCAGGCCGGAACGGCGACGCTGACCGACCTCGTCGCGCTTCTCAACAGGGAGCCTGAACTGCTCGAACTCAACGCCCATGTAAGGCAGAAGGCGGCCGACGCCGCCAGCGGAACCGTCATCCTGCGCTGCGATGGTGGCGCCGCGCTCGGCTTCGGCCATGTCCGTCGCTGTCTCGCCGTTGCGCGCAAGCTGCGCGACCGCGAGGGCCTGGGTGTCCGTTTCGCCGTGATGAAGGACAACACGGCCATGGACACCATCCGGAAAGAAGGCTTCCCGGTCGATGTCGCACCCGAGGGTGTCACCGAGATCGACTGGATGCTGGATCTGGGCCAGGTGCATCAGCCCAAGGCCTGGCTCCTGGACGTGCGCACGGGCCTTACGCCCCATTCGGTCCTGCGCCTGCGGGCAACGAACACGCTGGTCGTCGCGCTGGATGACGGGACAGCGCGGCGCCTGATGGCTGACGCCTCGTTCTATCCGCCCGTGCCGCAGGTCTTTGGCCTGGACTGGTCGCTGGCCGAACGCGAGCCGAATGTTGGCTGGGAATGGGTGGCGCTCGGACAGGAGAACCTGCCGCCCAGGATGCAGAATGCAGGCACGCCCCACATCCTCGTATCGATGGGCGGGTCAGACCCGCATGGCCTGACATTGCCGGCCGTAAAGGCCCTGGCATCGATCCGCCGCAACGTGAAGGTCACCGTGATCGTCGGCCCGTCCGTGTCCGCCGACGCCGAAGACGCCGTCAGGCTCGAAGCCCCGGCCTTCACGGTCGTGCGTAACCCGGCGAACCTGGGGGACATCATGGCGACCGCCGATGTGGCCCTGGTCACCTTTGGCGTGACGGCCTATGAGCTTGCCTCCATCGGCGTGCCGGCCATCTATATCTGCCTGAACGAGGATCATGCCGAGTCAGCCTCGGCCTTCGTCCGCGCCGGCATGGGTGTGTCGCTGGGCCTCGCTGCATCGCTGGAACCGCACGACATGTCCGACAGCGTGGTGGACCTGCTTGACGACCCCGACCTCTGCCGCTCGATGTCGGCCGCCGGACGCATGAACCTGGACGGTCGCGGCGCAACCCGCATCGCCGCCGCACTGTCCCGCCTGATCCAGGAGCGCACCGAAGCGCTCGCGACACCCACCACACTGCGCGTCGCGGTGGCCTGACCCCCAGTATCCACGCGTCATGGTCTGCCTTCGCAGACCATGACGTAACTTTGGGTATGTGTTTGAAGGAGCCGCCTCGCAGCGACCTCGACGCTATCCCGTGCCGTAACTCTGTACGAGACTGCCGGCGACCAGCGCCCAGCCATCGACGAGCACGAAGAAGATCAGCTTGAAGGGAAGCGAGATCGTCACAGGCGGCAGCATCATCATGCCCATGGCCATCAGCAATGAGGCGATGACCATGTCGATGATGAGGAAGGGGATGAAGAGCAGGAACCCGATCTCGAACGCGCGCCGCAACTCGCTGATCATGAAGGCGGGGATGAGGATGCGCAGCGGCGTTTCCGCGGCCGTTGCCGGCGGCTTCTGCTTGGCCAGGTTGAAGAACAGTTCGAGGTCGCTCTCGCGAACGTGCTTGAGCATGAAGGCGGCGAGGGGAGCCGTGGTTTTCGTGAAGGCCTCGGAAGCCTCGATCTTCTCCTCCATCAGCGGCTGGATGCCGTTAGTGTAGGCTTTCTCGAGCGTGGGCCCCATGACAAAGGCCGTCAGGAACAGCGCCAGCGAGATCATCACGCTGTTGGGCGGGCTTTGCGGGATGCCGATGGCCGTACGCAGCAGCGACAGCACCACCACGATGCGCACGAAGCTCGTGACCATGATCAGGATCGAGGGCGCGATGCTCA
>JBILMZ010000063.1:0-15759 GCA_044375275.1 Micropepsaceae bacterium
CCGAAAACCTGTCAGCCGCGCCATCGCAAGTCAGCGAGGCGCCTTTTCAGGCCCCGGTGCTGGCGGCACCAGCCTCGACAAGTGAACTGAGCATGGAAGAGCCTCCGGCATTCCAGGATTCACCTTCCATGCCGGCGTCCCTTGAGAACACGGCCGCACAGTGAAATTGCTGCCTTGATGCCGGGGCTTGTCGCACCTAAATCTACGCTCGGAATCCATCCGAGAGCTGACAACCGATGAATTGGACGAAAACAGCCATTCTTCTTGCAGGCCTGACGGCGATGTTCATGGCGATTGGCGCCCTGATCGGCGGCGCGACGGGCATGATGATTGCGCTGGCCTTTGCCGTAGCCACGAACGCCTTCGCGTACTGGAACTCGGACAAGATGGTGCTGAAGATGTACGGCGCCTCGGAAGTCACCCGCGGTGACGATCCTGACCTCTTCGGCCTCGTTCAGGAATTGGCGCGTCGCGCGGACCTGCCGATGCCGCGCGTCTACATCATGCAGAACGAGCAGCCCAATGCCTTCGCGACCGGGCGAGACCCGCACCACGCCGCCGTGGCCGTCACGACCGGCCTGATGGCCCGCCTGTCCCGGGAAGAGCTCGCGGGCGTGCTGGCGCACGAACTCGCGCATATCAAGAACCGCGACACGCTGATCATGACAATCACGGCGACGATCGCAGGCGCCATTTCGATGCTCGCGAACTTCGCGATGTTCTTTGGCTCATCCTCCGACAACCGCAACAACCCGCTCGGCATGGTGGGCTCGATCGCCCTGATGTTTCTGGCACCGATTGCGGCCGGTCTTGTGCAGATGGCTATCAGCCGTTCGCGCGAGTACGATGCCGACCGTGTTGGCGCCGAGATCGCGGGCCAGCCGCTGTGGCTTGCCTCCGCGCTCGAGCGCATTCAGAACTCGGCCGACCGCGTCGTGAACGAGGAGGCCGAGCGCAATCCTGCGACGGCACACATGTTCATCATCAACCCGCTGGCCGGGCAGGGCATGGACAATCTGTTTGCAACTCACCCTTCGACAGGCAACCGCATTGCGCGCCTCCAATCGATGGCGCAGGACATGCACGGCTCGGCGCAGGAAGCGCCCCGCCGCGGACCGTGGGGCTGATTGTCACTCAGAAGGCAGCAAGGCGAAGGCAAGGGGCTAGGCGCTCGGAATGCGGCACTTCAGGTGCTTCAGTCCGTGTTCTTCAACGAGCGTCCGTTGTTCGAAGCGCTGGAGCGCCAGATCGGCAAGGCGCCGCTGGACGCGCGCGACACAGCCTTCGCGCGGGCCATCGTGATGATGGTCTTGCGACGTCTCGGAGAGATTGATTCAGTCATTGCGCATTTCCTCCGTGAGCCCCTGCCGGTGCGGTCAGGGCCTGCCGAGATCATTCTGCGCATGGCATGTGCGGAACTGCTTTTCATGGATGTGGCGCCGCACGCGGCCGTGAGTTCCGCCGTTGAATTGGCAAACCGCGATCCGCGCGCACGTCATTTCAAGGGCCTGATCAATGCAGTCTCAAGGAAGATCGGCGCAGAAGGAAAGCAGGTCGTCGAGTCGCTCGACCGCGAGCAGGTGAGCTTGCCAGCCTGGGCATGGGAGTTGCTGTCAGCCCAGTACGGAGAAACAACAGCACGGGCTGTGGCGCGTGCGCATGCAGTGGAGCCCGCACTCGACATCACGGTGGCGGGCAATCCAGAGAAATGGGTGGAGGCGCTTCAGGCGCAACTCTTGCCCACGGGCAGCTTGCGGCGCGCGACGGGCGGCCGCGTGGAAGATCTTCCCGGCTATGAAGCGGGAGAATGGTGGGTGCAGGACGCCGCGGCGGCCATGCCTGCAAAGCTGCTGGGCGACGTGAAGGGCTTGAGTGTGATTGACCTTTGCGCGGCACCAGGCGGAAAGACCGCACAGCTCGCGGCAGCGGGGGCTCAGGTCACAGCAGTCGATCTCGACTTCAAGCGCATGTCGCGCGTGATCCAGAACGCCTCCCGGCTGGGGCTTGAGATCAAGTGCGAAGTGGCTGACGCGCGGACGTGGCGACCGGCCTCGCCAGCCGACGCCGTCCTTCTTGATGCACCTTGCAGCGCGACCGGAACCCTGCGCCGGCATCCAGAGATATTCTGGCGCAAGGACCTGTCTGACATTCTGGCCCAGGCAGGCCAGCAGCATGACTTGCTCAGGGCTGCCGCCGAGATGGTCAAGCCTGGTGGGCTTCTGGTCTACTGCGTATGTTCCCTGGCGCGCGAGGAAAGCGAGGAGATCGTCGACGCATTTCTGAAGTCCACGCCGGATTTCAGGCGCGAGCCGGTTCAGCCAGGCGAACTGGGAGGTGCAGCGGAACTTGTGACGCCCATCGGCGATCTGAGGACTTTGCCGTCGCACTGGCTTGAACAGGGGGGCATGGATGGGTTTTATGCAGCACGCCTGCGGAGAACTGCCTGACATTCGTTGCAGCGCCCCCCGCAACACGATAAGTCCGAAAACATGAGAAAATCACCGAAAATCGCCCCCTCGATCCTCGCTGCCGACTTCGCGAAACTGGGGGAAGAAGTTCGAGCCGTCACGGCCGCCGGCGCGGATTACATCCATGTCGACGTGATGGATGGGCACTTCGTTCCCAACATCTCGATTGGCCCCCAGATGGTGCGCGCTTTGCGGCCGCACACGCACCTGCCGTTGGACGTGCATCTCATGATTTCGCCCGTCGACCCTTACATCAGGGAGTTTGTGGACGCGGGAGCCGATATCATTACCGTGCATCCGGAATCTGGCCCGCATGTGCATCGGACGCTGCAGATGATCCGGGCGGCAGGAAAAAAAGCAGGCGTCTCCCTGAATCCGGGCTCACCGGTTTCGCTGATAGAGCCTATTTTGGGCGATGTTGATTTGATTCTGGTGATGTCGGTCAATCCTGGGTTTGGAGGGCAAAGCTTCATTCAGTCCCAGCTCGCAAAGATGCGACAGGTCCGGGACCTGATCGACAAGAGCGGACGACAGATCGAGCTGGAGGTTGATGGAGGCGTGAATGGGCAAACTGCACAGCTCGCGGTCGAAGCTGGTGCTGACGTCCTTGTGGCGGGAACCGCCGTCTTTGGCGGTGGGCCATCCCTCTACGCCCAGAACATCAGCAACCTCAAGCGATAGCGTGGACAACGGCGCTCGAGCAGTCATGCCGGGCAAGTATCGGTTCAGCGTGAACAGGCACAAGGGCGAACTCGTTGCCGCGGCGTTCGCCGGGTTGGTTGCGTCTGCAGACAACACCTTTCATTCGTCCGGTTTCTGGCAGCGCCGCTTGAATGGTCCCGCGCCAGACCGGCTTCTGGTCAATCCCCGTAGCTTCTATCCCAAGAGCCCGGCCGAGGCGGAACTCATGCTTCTGGGTCGGTACCGCCTGGCAGGTGGCGAAGCGATCACGCGTGACGGTTCACCATTCTTTGTGATCCCGCCGTCCGATCTGTGGGCGGAAAGCCTTCATGGCTTCCACTGGCTGCGCCATTTCGATGCTGGCGGCTCGGAGCCATTTCAGGAGCACCTTCGCCAACTCATTGCCCATTGGGTGAGGAACTACGGAACCTGGCACCCGGTGGCCTGGCGGCCGCAGGTGATCGCGCGGCGACTGATGACCTGGTCATCATTTGGGCGGCTCGTGTTGGCCAAGGCGGAGGTGCTGTTCAGGTCGCGTGTTCTGCTGTCGATGGCGCGCCAGGCGCGGCACCTGTCGCGGACCGCAGCTTCTGCGCCACCCGGAATGCCCCGCTTCACCGCAGCCGTGGGTCTCGTGCAGTCAGGCGTCTGCCTTCCGGATGGCGATGCGCGCATGGCGAAGGGACTGCACATGCTTGCAGAAGAGCTGTCCGTGCAGATCCTGCCGGACGGGGGCCACGTTTCGCGAAATCCCGAAAGCATTCTCGAGGCCGCATCTGATCTTCTGTCATTGGTGGATGCGATGACCCAGCGGGAACTGGTCGTACCCGTGACAATACGCCGGGCACTGGATCGCATGATGCCGATGATCCGTTTCATGAGGCATGGCGACGGTCGCCTCGCTGTCTTTAACGGCAGCAGTGAAGGCCTGGATGGTTGGGCTGAAACCATCCTGCTGCATGACAACGGGAAGCCGCGGTCGCTCACGCAGTCCCCTCAGTCCGGTTATCAGCGCATCAGCTGCGGAGACACCCACGTCCTCCTTGATGCAGGTGCGCCGCCTCCGGCCCCCTATGCAACGCATGCCCATGCAGGCACGTTGTCTTTCGAACTGAGTGCGGGGCAGGAGCGCCTCATCGTCAATTGCGGCACGTCGGTGACAAAGGGCGATGAATGGCAGGACGCCATGCGCGCCACAGCTGCCCACTCGACACTGACCATTTCCGACGTGTCGTCAGCCCATGTGGTCCCGTCAGGATGGGCCCAGAAACTGCTTGGTCCGCGCCTTGTGGACGGACCTCGTTCGGTGGAGTGCAAGCGACGGGAGTCCGAGGACGGCGTCTTTCTCGAGATGGCCCATGACGGCTATGTTTCCAGCTTCCAGCTTCGGCACGAACGCAGGCTGTACGCGTCGCACGACGGCACGGACATCCGGGGCGAGGATCGCGTTGTTCCCACAGGCGCCCAGCTCCCCGCAGCACGGGAGTGCGCCGTTCGCTTTCATCTGCATCCTTCAGTGCGCGTCATGAAAGCGGGCAAGGGTGTCGTGCTGACATTGCCCGGCGGAGCTACGTGGCGCTTCAGTTCGGATGCCGACCTTTCGGTCGCCGAGAGCGTGTATCTTGGCCACGCAAACCAGATCAGGAAGACGCAGCAGGTCGTGGTTTCGGTGCTCTCGGGCCCTGAGCCAGGTTGCGTCAAATGGGCCCTGAAACGCGCCACGGCCAGCGATCCGGACTGAGCGCTGTGAATTGAGGCATTGTCCCGCTTGGACGCCCTTTGACCGTCGTGCTATCCCGCCCGCAACCAGACAAGAGGTGCGGGTCGATGTCAGTTTCAGGTCTCCGGCAGGTGCGCCGGGCGCTCATTTCGGTTTCGGACAAATCCGGCCTCGTGGAATTCGCCAGGGCGCTGGCAGCGCGTGGCGTTGAACTGGTCTCCACCGGCGGCACCGCCAAGGCACTTGCATCGGCAGGCCTGAAGGTCACCGACGTGTCGGCAGTGACTGGCTTTCCGGAAATGATGGACGGTCGCCTCAAGACCCTGCATCCGAAGGTCCACGGCGGCTTGCTGGCCCTGCGCGATGATCAGGGCCACGCAGCGTCGATGAAGGAGCACGGCATCGAAGGGATCGACCTGCTCGTCTGCAATCTCTATCCGTTCGAGGAAACGGTGGCGCGCAAGGCGTCCTTCGAAGAGACGATCGAGAATATCGACATTGGGGGGCCCGCCATGATCAGGGCCGCATCCAAGAACCATGGTTATGTGACCGTGATCGTGGATGTCGAGGACTACAGCGACGTCATCGCGGAACTCGACCGGAACAATGGATCCGTGTCGATTGAAACGCGCAAGACTTTTGCGGCCAGGGCCTACGCACGCACGGCGGCCTACGACGCGGCGATCGCAACGTGGTTTGAGGATCACCTGGCGCAGGGACGAAAGGCGGAAGAGCGGAAGCCACCGCGCCGCTTCGCCGTCGCTGGCAAGCTGAAGCAGGGCCTGCGTTACGGTGAAAATCCTCACCAGTGGGCTGCATTCTATACGTCAGGCAGTGCGCGCTTTGGAGTGGCGACAGCACGTCAGGTTGGCGGCAAGGAACTCTCCTACAACAACATCAATGATACCGATGCGGCTTTCGAATGCGTTGCCGAACTGGGCACCGAGAAGCCGGCAATCGCGATCATCAAGCATGCCAATCCCTGCGGCGTCGCAACGGCAGCGACACTCGTGGATGCCTACAGGTTGGCACTGCGCTGCGATCCGGTCAGTGCCTTCGGCGGCATTGTCGCCTGCAACAGGACGCTCGACGCGGAGACGGCAACCGAACTCGCGAAAATCTTCACCGAGGTCATCATCGCGCCGGACGCAGACGAAGAGGCGCAGCGCATCCTCAGCGCAAAGAAGAACCTGCGCCTGTTGCTCGCCGGTGGCCTGCCCGATCCGGCGGAGCAGGGCGTAACGATCCGCAATGTGTCGGGCGGCTATCTGCTGCAGTCGCGGGACGCCGGTCGCGTCACCCGGCAGGAACTTCGCGTGGTCACGAAGCGAGCGCCAACACCAGCCGAAATTGCCGATCTTCTGTTTGCCTTCCGCGTGGCCAAGCACGTGAAGTCCAACACGATTATCTACGCGCGCGGTGGTGCGACTGTGGGCATCGGCGCGGGTCAGATGAGTCGTATCGACTCAGCCCGCATCGCGGCCTGGAAGGCTGAGGAAGCCTCACGCGCAGCTGGTTTGCCCGAGTCGCTGGCGCGTGGGTCAGTCGTGGCGTCGGACGCATTCTTCCCGTTTGCAGACGGACTGCTTGCAGCCGCTGAAGCAGGTGCAACGGCCGTGATCCAGCCAGGTGGCTCCATGCGCGATGAAGAAGTGATTGCGGCGGCCAACGACCGCAATCTGGCCATGGTGTTGACGGGGATGCGCCACTTCCGCCATTGAAGGCAGAGGGCGCATCACAGGGTCAGTCGACTGTGGCGGCACGCTCCGTCGAGACGTAAAGCATGCCGATCCAGCCTGCGCCCAGCAGGATCAGTATCGACGCCAGGCCGACCGCATTGCTGCCGGACCACTCGGTAAAGCGGGCCACCACGAAGGGCGCGAGAAACGCCGTCGCCGTGCCCGATAGCGCGTAGAGCCCGAAGAATTCGGCCATCTTTGATACGGGCGCAATCCGCGCCATCATCGTGCGGCTGTTCGCATAAGACGCCGTGATGAAGATGGCGATCAGGATGACCACGCAGACATAGAGGATCTCGGGGAGCGTCTTGAAGAACGGCAGGCCATGGACCGGCGGCGATGCGGGATCATGGGCGAAGAAGAACAGGATCGTGTCCGGCCGCATGGAAAGCGACAGCACCAGCCCGATCATGGTTCCGCCGACCGCGATCAGCAAACCGCGCTGCGATCCGAACCTGTGGTCGACCCACCCGCCGAATACGCCCCCAAAGGTCGCAAACACGCTCAGCACCACGCCATAGACAAGCAGGTCCAGCGTCGTCCACCCGAATGTGGTGGCTGCATACCCGCCGCCAAAGATGAGAACAGCATTGCAGCCATCATTGTAGAGCATCCGCACCCCCAGGAAGGTTCCCACATTGCGGTAGTTCTTGAGGCTGCGAATGGTCCGGACGAGCGACGTAAGCCCGCGTCGCGCGGCAGCAACGGGCCCCAGCGCGACCTTGGGTTGGTCCGGCGTAAAGAAGAAAAGCGGCAATCCGAAAATGACAAACCAGATGGCAAAGAGCGGACCGACCATGCGCTCGGGTTCGAACGCGGCCTTGTCCACGCCGAACAGCGGCGCACTGGGAATGAAGGGCCAGTCCACGACGCCGGGCAGCACGAAGCACACCAGCATGAAGACGAACAGGATGACGCCGGAGAAATTCCCGAGCGCCAGCGCGAGACCTGACAGGTGCCCGACCTGCCGGTCCGGAACCAGCGTGGGAAGCATCGAGTTGTGGAACACCGCAGTGAAGTCGAACGCCACGATCGTGGCCACCAGCAGCACGCAAATCGCAGCCAGTGAAAGGCCGGCTTCGTTGGGAAGCGCGTACCATAGCGCAATGGCCGTGAGCGCCAGCGCCGTGGAAAAGGCGAAGAGCCACGGCTTGCGGCGACCACCAGCATCCGCAACGGCGCCCAGCACCGGAGCCAGCAGCGCAATGATCAAACCGGCGAGCGAGTTCAGGTCGCCCCACAATGACTGGCCCCGAACCGGATCGCCGACAAGCTGGCTGTAGAAATAGGGCGCAAAGATATAGATCGTGATCAGCAGCACATGCGGATTGCGCGCACCCTCGAACCAGGCCCAGGACAGCTGGCCGAGACGCGAAGCACTGCGCCCTCCACTGGCAGACGCCTCGGCAGGTGCCGCCAAAAGTCTTTCGCTGAACGAAGCCTTGGAGGGTTCGACGGGAGTCTCCATGCGGGAGCACCTTGCAAATGCAGTGACAGGAGGACGCACTGTCGCACGAGACATACCTGCATGCGAGAGCCTTGACGCTGCTTGCTGCATCGGGCCCTCTGAAGGAGCAAGAACCGGAACTGTCACGATAATGAATTTGCCTTGGGACGCAGTGATTGCTGCGATCACAGCAGCGCTGCTGCATGCGATCTGGAACGCGGCACTCAAGGGTGGGAACGACAGGCTGCTCGACGCCTCCTTGCTCTTCGCAGTTGCGGGAGGCATTGGCCTCATATCGGTTCTGTTCGTTGAACCCGTGTCGGCAGAAGCCTGGAAGTGGGTTGCGGTGACAGCGCTACTCCATATTCCCTACGTGTACTTTCTCGCGAAAGCCTACGAGATCGGCGAACTCAGTCACGTCTATACGATCGCACGCGGCCTGCCACCGGTCATGGTCCTCGCCCTCGCGGGATGGGCCGTGGGAGAGGTGCCGGATGTGACGGGCCTGGCAGGCGTCGCGATGATCAGCGTCGGCATCCTCGTAGTCGGCATGACCCGTGGCGCTCACATGCAGGGGACGAAACTGGCCCTCATCGTTGCTGTTTCCATTGCCCTTTACACGGTATCGGACGGCATTGGCGTGCGCGCTTCCGGAAGTCCCGTGGCGTACAATGGCTGGGTTTTCTTCGCGTGCGCCGTAGTCTGCATGACGATGGCCTTTGTACTTCGCGGACGAAAAGTTGTCAGCTACGCGAGGATCTACTGGCGACGCGCGCTGTTCGGCGGCGTCCTGTCGTTTGTATCGTACGGCCTTGTCTTGTGGGCGATGACGCAGGCGTCCATCGCAGGCATCAGCGCCTTGCGGGAAACCTCTGTCGTGTTCGCAGCCGTGATCGGCATGCTCTTTCTGGGTGAAAAGGCGGGAGCGCACCGGATCGCCGGCGCGCTCATCGTTGCGTGTGGTGCCCTGTTGCTGAAGCTAGGCTAGGCCGTCAGCAGGTCACGGATTTGCCCCGCAGCAAGGGACAGCCGCGCGACCGTGAATGTTCCCGAGCGCTCGAGATCACTGACCAGGCTCGAAACCCGTTCGATCTGGGCGTGATGGGACATGGACCATGTCGCCACAGCCTTGCTGCCGGCGGCACGATTGCCCCCATCGGAACTGCTCTGCAGCGCACGGGCGGCAAGCTCTCGCTGGTGAACCAGAAGGTCGTCCACGAGCCGGCGAACAGCCAGCCGGTCCCAGTGCTCAGGCATGTTCATCCGCTCTGCAGCCAGGCGCAGGCGATCAACGCCGATGGTCTGCGAGGCCGCAAAATAGGCGCCGGCGACCATGTCGAGGGGCTTGCCGGTTTCGGTGGACAGGCGCGTGATGTCCGGCGTGGCACCAATGGCGGCAAGCGCCGCAATCTCGTCTGCCAGGCCTTCCGGAACACCCGCCGCCCGGAACTCCGCAATCGAAGTCCGGATGGCGTTGCCTTCAGCCTCTGACACCAGCGTCGAGAATGTACCCTTGAGGCTGGACACCCCCTCGGCATACGGCTTGATCGCGTCGGCGATCCCGCCCGTCATGGGCACGTGACGGTAGAACCAGAGTGTCTGCCGTTGGAGATGAAGGGCCAGCACGCCATGCATGCGGTTCTGGATGTCGGCACTCACGACATTGTCCAGCGCATTGATGCGGTCAGCGAGGGTGTCGATGCCGAATGAATGCAGGGCAATCGTATAGGCGCGTGCAAGGGCAGGGACCTCACTCGCGCTCGCTTCCTTGAGCCGGTGCATGAAGACCGGCCCGCCGCGATTGACGATGTCATTCGCCAGCACGGTAGCCACGATTTCACGCCGCAGGCGGTGGGCCTTGAGGCCCTTCGGGAAGTGGCTTCCGGCTTCAGCCGGGAAATAGGTCTGCAGCGTCCGCTCGAAGAACGGATCATCCGGCAGCGATGAATGGTTCAGCTCCTGGAAGAGCTGCAGCTTCGCATAGGCGAGCAGCACTGCCAGTTCGGGACGCGTCAGTCCCTCATTGCGATTGGCGCGTTCGCGCAGGCTTTCGTCGGATGGCAATCCTTCGACCGTCCGGTTGAGGCGTCCATCGCGCTCAAGCGCGCGCATGAACCGACCATACGCATCGGACTCCCAGGCGCCGCCGCGCTGTGCAACGCTGAGAGCCAGCGACTGGTTGTAGTTGTCCGCCAGAACGAGATGCGCAACTTCGTCCGTCATGCGGGCGAGCAGGGGGTCCCGGTCTTCGCGCTTCAGTTCGCCTGCAGCGATCGAGGCGTTCA
The DNA here is from genome assembly GCA_044375275.1 of Micropepsaceae bacterium. Taxonomy (GTDB): domain Bacteria; phylum Pseudomonadota; class Alphaproteobacteria; order Micropepsales; family Micropepsaceae; genus SZUA-430. The sequence continues at coordinate 10,341 of JBILMZ010000063.1, forward strand.
GCAGGATCTTGAGATTGACCTCGTGGTCGGACGTGTCGACGCCTGCGGAATTGTCAATGGCGTCCGTGTTCAGGCGGCCACCGGCGCTGGCATATTCGATGCGACCGGCCTGCGTCATGCCCAGATTGGCGCCTTCGCCGATCACCTTCGCCCGGATCTCGCTGCCGTTGATGCGCAGGGCGTCGTTGGCCTTGTCGCCCGCATCGGCGTGCGTCTGGCCTGAAGCCTTCACATAGGTTCCAATGCCGCCAAACCAGAGAAGGTCTGTCGGTGCCTTGAGAAGGGCACGGATGAGTTCGGTAGGCTCTGCATGGTCGACAGTGAGCCCCGTAAGCGCGCGCACTTCCGGCGAGAGCGGAATGGTCTTCATGGAGCGTGAATAGACGCCGCCACCAATGGAGATCTTTGCTTGGTCATAGTCCGCCCAGGAAGAGCGCGGCAGGTTGAAGATGCGCTGCCGCTCGGCGTGGCTCGTTTCCGGAACGGGAGTGGGATCAAGGAAAATGTCCCGATGGTCAAACGCGGCCAAAAGCCTGGTCGCCTTGGACAGCAACATGCCATTGCCGAACACGTCGCCGGACATGTCGCCGACGCCCACAACGGTGAACGGCGTGGTCTGGATGTCGACGCCCGTTTCGCGGAAGTGCCGTTTGACGGTTTCCCACGCGCCGCGCGCCGTGATGCCCATTTTCTTGTGGTCGTAGCCGGCCGAACCACCACTGGCGAACGCATCGTCGAGCCAGAAGCCGTGGTCCCGCGAGATGCTGTTCGCGATATCCGAGAACGTTGCTGTGCCCTTGTCTGCGGCAACGACCAGATAGGGATCGTCTCCATCCTGTCTCACCACGTCAGCGGGAGGGAGGATGTTGCCCGCGTGATCAAGGTTGTCAGTCAGGTCAAGCAACGAGGAAATGAAGATGCGATAGGCAGCAATGCCGGCATTCATCCACGCTTCGCGATTGGAGGCCGGAGGAAGCTTCTTGGGATAGAACCCGCCCTTCGATCCAACGGGAACGATAACCGCATTCTTGACCTGTTGCGCCTTCACGAGGCCAAGCACTTCCGTACGATAGTCTTCGCGGCGGTCGGACCAGCGTATGCCCCCACGCGCAACCTTTCCGAAGCGCAAGTGAACGCCTTCGACGTCCGGAGAGCATACGAAAATCTCGACCATCGGACGCGGCAGCGGCAGGTCATCGACCTTGGAACTGTCGACCTTGATGGCGATGGCGGTCTTGGCGACTCCGGCCTTGTCGTTCTGGTAGAAATTCGTTCTGAGCGTCGCCTGGATCACGTTCCGGAAACGCCGGATGACGCGGTCATCGTCAATGCTTGGAACCTTGGCCAGCGCCTCGTCGATCTCCGCATTGAGGGCGTGCTCTGCTTCGGCACGCTGCGGGACTTCAATCCCGAACCGCGCTTCAAAAAGCCGGACCAGGGCTGACGCAAGGCGAGGATGCCGCGCCAGTGCGTCTTCCATCAGCGATTGGCTGGCAGCAAAGGCGGCCTGGCGCAGGAACTTCCCGATCGTACGAAGCACGGCAACTTCGCGCCAGTTCAGTTCCGCAAGAAATACAAGCCTGTTGAACCGGTCGTTCTCCGCCTGGCCCCGCCAGACAGTAAGGAAGGCATCTTCAAACAGCCGCATCGCATTCTCGCGTTCGGCGGCAAGCAGTCCATGCAGCCGAAGGTCGTGAATGGTGAGAGGGGCGTCCGTCCGCACCAGCGGATAGTTCACTTCCTCGATGGCGCGCAGCCCGAAATTCTCGAGCACCGGCAGCAGGTCCGAGAGTTCAATGACGCCGCCTGAATGATAGATCTTCAGGCCGATGATGCCGTCGTCGGTCTTCGATCCGTTTGCGGCACGAAGCGCAATCGTGCCGGCGCCAGCCTTCAGGACAGCCTCAAGCTTCTCGATGTCGAGCAGGGCTTCGCTGGGTTCGAAGGCGACCCGGTAGGCTTCCGTGAAGGCCGTCGCATATTGATGATAGAGGAAATCAGCCTTTTCGCCCGAATACTCTTTCTGGAGCGCCTCCGAAAAATTGTCGGTCCAGAGTCGAACCGCGCCGGCAATCCGCTCCTGCAAGCCATTCGGGTCGAAGTTCTTCGGGCCGCTATCGGGCAGGGTCACCGTATAGTGCACCCGTGTCATATGGCCTTCTTCGGTATGCGGAAAGGCTGTCGCGATCTGCCCGCCCAGGGCATCGGTCAGGATCCCGCCAATCGTTCGAACGAGGCCGCCCCGGAACTTGTCGGCAGGGAAATACACGAGCGCGGACGCGAAACGGTTGAAGGCATCAAAGCGGATGAAGGCTTTCGTGTCGGGCCGGTCGCCGAGATAGGCAAGTGCAGGACCGATACGCAGGAGGTCATCCTCGGAGATCTGGAACAGTTCGTCACGAGGGAACGTCTCGAGCACGACAGCCAGCGTCTTGGCATTATGGCTGTTCTTCGGAAAGCCGGAGCGCTCGGTGACCGTGGCCACCTTGCGGCGCAGGAAGGGAATGTCACGCGGACTGTCATTGTAGGCGGAAGACGTGAACAGCCCGATGAAACGCCGCTCGCCAATCAGCATGCCGTTGGCGTCGTATCGCTTGATGCCGATATAGTCTTCGGGAACCCGTCGGTGAACGGGAGAGCGCTCGACTGATTTCGTGACGATCAACGGTGATGGCTGCGAGAGCGCCGCCCTCACTTCCGGGGTCAGCCGCGTACGGTCGCCGCCATGCCGGATCACGCGCCGCTGCGGATCACGCAACAGGCCCAGGCCGCTTGCATCAATGGCCCCATGCGAACCCTCGCCACGGGCATCGAAGGCATAGTCGCGCGAACCGAGGAAGGTGAAGTGGTTGCTCTTGAGCCACTGAAGGAAGGCGAGGGACTCTTCAATCTCTTCCTTCGCGATCTTCGGCGGGTTCTGCCAGAGTTCCGCGATGCTCTCGTCCAGCCGCTCCAGCATGGGGCGCCAGTCCTGAACGACCACGGCAACTTCCTGCAGCACGCCTTTGACGGAAGTTTCCAGCAGCGTGTGCTGTTCAGCCGTTGTCACGCGGCTGATCACGACGCAGATCATGCTTTCGGGTGCGCCCAGCGTGGGATCACTTGTCACGCCATCAAACTGTCCGTCGCGACGCAGGACCCGGAAGATCGGATGGAACACGGCGCGCACCTTCGCACCGCGTTCGGCGAGTTCGCTGAGCACGGAGTCCACGAGGAACGGCTTGTCGTCGTTGATGGTGGCGACGATCGTGACGGGAGATGAAAATCCGGACTGCTTCAGGTCAGGCGTGAATACCCGCACGAGGCTCTCGCCAGGCTTTCGCTCTGCAGCAGCCCTCCAGAACAGGCGCGCGATGCTGTCTTGTGCGGCGGCCGGAAACGATGCGATGTCTTCAGGCGCGCCGCCTGCAAAGAACGCTGTCGCAAAGGCGGGGAAACTGGCGTGATCAGAAAGGGAAGCGTTCATTGGCAACCGGTGCGAAGAAGCGTGCATGAGTATCCATCGGGAAGAAGAGGGAAGGGCATGCATCATGATACGGTGTGTTCGCTTAATGTCGGATTGAACCAAGCGCAAGCAGTCGTGCTCATTCCTTGGTCATGATTGCACGATTGGTGACGGCAGCCTCTCGCAGTCGCAGCATTTCGGAAATGAAGTTCGGAGCCGCCCAAACGTGAAGGAAGTCCTGATTTTCGATACCGAGTTCACGGCCTGGACAGGATCCATGGCGCGCAACTGGCGAGGCCCGGGCGAGTTCAAGGAGATCGTTCAGATCGGTGCCATCACCCTGGCAGCGCAAGATATGAAGGAAACGGGATCGTTTTCAGTACTGATCAGGCCGGTGAAGAACCCGGTTCTTTCTTCCTATTTCGAAAAGTTGACCCGCATCACCAACCAACAGCTCGTAAGCAGTGGGTTGACGTTCGCGGAAGGCATCAGCCGCTTTCTCGGGTTTGCGGGCGGGCGTCCTTCTTTCTGTTATGGCCGCGACGATCGGATCATCGCGGAGAACGCAGCCCTTCTGGGCATGCAGGACCAGTGGTCCTTTGAGCCGTCGGTGAACTTGCGCTTGTGGCTCGAAAGGGTTGGCGTGCCACTGTCCGGTGTCCATTCGGGCGAACTGGCAGCCCACGTGGGCGCCGTATCCCAGGGCCGCGCGCATGACGCCCTCACGGATGCAAGGTCGCTCGCTGAGGCCGTCCGTTACCTTGTCCGGAAAGGCGCGCCCAATCCGTTCCTCTAGCTACCGGCCCCGCGGCCCTGTGTAGTGAAAGCGACCCGTGATGGTCAGCGTGAAGAGCATGTCCTCGATCTGCGGGCCCCTGCCAATATTGTGCAGCACAAGCGGACGCGCGCCATCATCCGACAGGCGCTCGGTAATCAGCCCGATATGAGGCCTGCCATCGGGTAGCGCGAACGCCACCACATCGCCGGGCTTGTAGTCCAGGCCGCGTGAACTGACAGGCAGCGCCGCGCCCTGCCGCCTGAAGAACGTGGCCAGGTTGGGAACCCGCCTGTGATCAATGTTCGGGTCAGGTCGGCCAAGCCCCCACTTGTTCGGATAGGCGCCAAAGGCACGGCGCATGTCCTCGTGGAGCAGTTTCTGGAGGTCGATGCCCAGGAGGCGATAGGCCCGGACCACTTCATCCGAGCAGACACCGCGATCCGGCGCGACATCCCCGTTGGGGTAGGGGATCTGCACATAGGCCGCGTCATAGATCACCTGGTGGGTGGCGCGCTCCTCGGCAGCTGCAGACAGTCGCAGCCCAAATGGAATTGAAGCGGACGTCCAGTCGCGATTGAAGGAAGGCGCCACCGCCGTCGCCGTCGGCGATGAAGGCGTCGCCGGTCGCGGTGATTCGCGACCGCCGGTTGAGGGGGCAGGCTCACACGCGGTCAGCAACAGCAGGGCAGCGATGCAGGCGTGTTTGGCGAGTGGCGAAACATGTCTCATGCGCCAAGGAATCCAGAAAAATAGGGCCGCAATGCGGCATGCCGCGGACCATGAAGTGACGAGGCGGACATTCGCACACGCAACGCTCTCATGTTGCTCATTTGAATCACCGGTCATCTGATCCTCACGCGAGCGGGCTTGCACGTCGTCATCGCTGGCAAATTAATCCCTCATTTACCCTAATGATGCGTTCTGGCTGGGAACACGGATGTTCGGGCTTCTGCCGTCCGGCAGCAGCGCGCGCAACATCAGCGGACATGAACCCAAGTAGGAAGCGGGCGAAGGTCCGTGTGAAAGCAAGTCGGAATTAGCAGGGGAAGCGCCAAATGCAAAAGTCAAAGATCTCACGTTGGAGCCTGAAGGGTTCGGCAGCAGTGCTAGCACTGGCCGGCGCATTCACGGCGGCTCAGGCCTATGAAACGAAATTCGGCGAAGTGTCGATCGTGTTCGACACGACGGTCTCGATG
>JBILMZ010000064.1:0-15680 GCA_044375275.1 Micropepsaceae bacterium
CCTCCTCGCAAAAATTTAATCCCCCCCAATAGCCCCGCCCCCTTCCGCCCCCCAAGAAATTGGCGCTAGCATCCGCCCAGCGGTCGGGCCCCCGGCTCCGTCCGTCCCGGACGTTTCATGACACAGACGCTTGCATGGCCTGACGACCTGCCCGACCTCAACGATCCGGGCTCCACGATCACGCGTCACAGTTATGGTGGTCGGTCAGCGCTCCTCGTGCTCATTACACTGATCGCTCTCGGACTTCTTGTGACACGCCTCATGAATGCGGATCGCTACAACCTCTTCAATCTCACACCCGCACCTGCCCGCCTGGCAGACACACTGCCGGCAGAGCTGCAAGCCCGATATCTGGGAACGTTGGTTCCGGACTACGAAAAATATCAAAACCAGCAGCGTGCGGCGAAGGAAGAGTCCAGGAGAGAGGCCATCGACTGGTCATACAGGATCCTGGACCCGAATGACGGGAAGAAGTTGCAGGTCTTCCTCATCCGCTTCGGCGCACACCCCTATACGGTACAGCAAGGATATGCGCACGCGGCACGGCAGGCACTGGCTCGCGTCCAACAACTGGAAGACGAAGCCGAAGAACGCCGCCGCCGCGAGGAGCAGAAGGCGGCTCCCTGGGACATGGGCGTCAAACCACCCGCGAGCTTCGACTGAGTTCTAGCTGCCCGGGGTCCGTGAACCGGCCGGCGCAAATCCGGCCAAGGAATGAAACCCTCACTCCGTCCCCGATACTCACTCCTGTCATCCCGGCCGTTACACAAGCCCAACTGCGAAGCAGTTGCTGGCGCGTGTTAGAGCCGGGACCCAGACCAGACACGTGCAAGCGCCCCTGGGTCCCGGTTAGCAACGCGCGTTACCCAGTCGCTCCCGCGCCTGGTCGCGCGTAGCTTCCGGGATGACAATGATGAATTTCACCTTGTTGAAAGAGTCGGTGTCAGGGACCGTTTCGCAGAACTCAATTATGTCACCGAATCAAGCTGGCGCTGGCCCTGAATCCTCCGCCCTTCAATCCGGCAAAAGCAGCGCGGCATTGCGCACGAAGAACGCTTCGACGGCCTCATCACCCAACGGCTTGATGTCTGATCCCATGCGCCCGATCGGATCGGTGCCGCCTTCAGGGTGAGGAAAATCGGTGGAGAACGCGTAGATCTCCGGCATGCCATAGCGCTCGATCTGGCGTGCGGTCTTTTCCCAGAAGAAGGGCGTGACACGGATCTGCTCGCTGAAGATTTCCTTCGGCCGCCGCTTCAGGGCGCTGCGGACGCGGCGGGACAGTTCAATGCGGTCCTCGAGCAGGTCAACAAAAGGACCAACCCACATCGCGCCCAGCTCGATGAGCCCCACGCGAAGCGCGGGATGCCGATCAAACACGCCGCCAAAAATCATGCAGGTCAGATAGTTCTGCGGCGACATGTGCATCGTTGCAAGCATGTGCGGGCCGACGGGTTCGCCGGTGGTGAAACTGCCCGGTCGCAGGAGTTCCGTATCCTGCCACGCCGCACTTCCGAAAAAGCCCTGCTGCCCGCCGATGTGAAATGTCACTGGCACATTGGCCTTTGCCAGCAACGCCCACAGGGGATCGACCTCGGACGCTGCAGGCGAATAGCCGCCGGGCGCAATCCCGTCCTGGATGAAGACGGCGCGGGCGCCGCCATCGATGACGCGCTCGGCCTCGGCGATGGCACCCTCGATGGTGCCCAGGTTCAGCAGCGCCGTCGGACGGAGCCGGCCCTTGCCGGCCTTTGTCCACCGGAGCACCGCATCATTGTATTCGCGCAGCACCTTGCCAGCGGAGGGATGATCAGACCACGCGGGCGCAGCAAGGACGATCTGCGGAAAGATGAGCTGTCGGTCGATCCCCATGACGTCCATCGTCGCCAGTCGCCCTTCAGGTGTGGCGGCGCCCGGCGCACCGGTACCCTTTGTCTGCCAAACCGTTTCGGTGGTGCGTTCAGGCTCTTTCGTGTCGTCAAAGAACACGTTGCCAAGGAACGGCCGCGCGAGCTGCGCCGTCGCTTCACCAAACACGTCGCCCCATTGCGAGGCGGCCACCTGAAGGTGACTGTCGAGGTCGTTGATGCGCCCATGAACGGCAGGAAAGACGGTGCTCATGTGAATACCCTGATGGAACTGGCCAAGAAACTGCTGACGCATCTTCCCCGAAAACCCGTGACAGTGCACCAGTTTTCTGTCGCCTTTCCATTCGTCCTGCCCTGAGCCCGCGGGAAATGAGTGCACTGTCACGGGTTCCAGATTGCGCATGCCCAAACCGGCCTCTAACCTCGACGACAGGAAGCAAGGGCCGCAATCACCGACGTGATCTGCTTCCCCGGTGAAACATCAAGAAGGTTGAGCGGCATGTCGCAACGCACGTCCGCGCACGACGCGGAGATCGCAGACCAGTTCACGCGCCAGGCGGAACTGTTCGCCAGCTCGCCTGTTTTGCACAGCGAGGCAGCGCTTGGCCTTCTCGTCGATGCCGGCAACCCCGAACCCGGTGATAGCACGCGCCACCTGACACCAGTTTCTCCCCCCGCTTCAGCGGGGGGAGCGATTGCGCCTTGCGCAAGCAAGCCGCAATCGAGGGGGGAACCTCCACCCTCACCCCATTTCTTCCAACAACCCCTCCACTCCACGTCGTCATGGCCACTCCGCACCAGAATTTGGCAGCACATTTTCGAGAACGCCAGAATTGAAGTCAGAGAACACTTCGAAGCAATCCTTTATGTCACTGCATTAAAACGCAGCCTGCTGCAATTCTCCTTCCTGGGACCGCGGGCTTCCAACCCGCTCTGATCTCAACTGCCGTACGCGGTGCCGGATAGGACGCCGCAAGAGCGGGCTCGAAGCCCGCGGTCCTAGGGAAAATCAACAAGCCGCAACCTTCGCGGTCATTGAGGCGAGGATATCGCGCAACGAGAAAAATGTCCAAAACGTCGCGCGCAAAACCCTTGACGCCCAACATATGTTCACTTATTGTTCTTTTCGCACGCGACCCCTGTCGCCCGCAGACTTGACAACTGAATAGACAACCGGCGGACCTCAAGGCTCAAAGCCTCAGGCGCCCGCCTCGTGAGCCCCGCGCGAAAAGGAAATGCGGAGGGTGTGCCCCGGACTCCGTCTCCTCGAGACATCATCGCCGACGCCGCCTTCACCCCGCCACCCCGAAGATGAACAAACGCAAAAACAACGACGAAAGTGTCATCTTCACTCAGCAGGAACAGCCCGGAACTGCGAAAAACAGCATGGAGGATTCGGCGCTCGTGTCATCTTCTCCTGATCGACCTGAAGCGCCCACCCGCCCCTCACTCCCCCGCCTTCGCCTTCGACTCATTCGCCGCATAGCCGAAGATCCCCTTGGCCATCAGCGACGTCTCGCCATTGCGCCGCGCCTGGAACACCTCCGCGCGGATGGCGTGGGCGTGCTTGCTGTCCGGCTCGGCCAGCACGGCAAGCTCGGCGAGATGGCAGGCAACACGGGCGTCCTGCGCCACCAAGCTGAGCGCACGCTCGGCCAGCCTGTTCGCACCGCCTGCGAGCGCAGCCAACTCCCGCGCCAGCGCCGCTTCACGCGCCGGCTTCAGGTTGGCGGGATTGCCGTCATGCCAGCCGCCATAGAGGCGCCAGATGTTGCGCACGATGAACTCGGGCTCGTCATAGGTCGGACGCAGGTAAGGCTTGTCGAGCACATCCTGCGCAATCGACACCGAATGGATGATGTCATTGAGGCGCGCGCCCGTGTTCATCATGGCGACCGTCTCGCGCACCAGCTTCTCGAGCGCCTCCGCCACATCCGTCAGGACCCGGCTGATGCGTTGCGCCCCTTCGATGGGCAGGCCATGGGCGGGCAGGAAGAGCTCCGCCCCCTTCGACGCCATCGCCCGCATCGCCTCGGCCCACTCCAGCGGATAGCGCTGCACCTTCTGCGGATTGCCCGCATTCGGAAAGCTCCAGATGAAAAAGTCGCCGGCGCAGATCGCCTTGTGCTTCGGGATCCATGCCCAGGTATGGTCATCGGTCTCGCCCTTGGCATGGTTGAGCTCGATCTTGAGCCCGCCCACATCCAGAGCCATCGTGTCACTATATGTCAGGCCAGGCTTCGGCGCCGTGTCCGGCAGGAAGCGGCCGCTGGCCATGTCCTGCTCGCTCAGCCCATAGCCCCGCTTGCGGAACTGCCCGAACTGCCGCTCGTTGATGATCTGGTTGTAGCCATTGGTCATGTTGTAGCGGTCGAAGCGCTTGGCCACATTCTCATGGCCGCAGACACAGACCGGACCATGTCCCCGTGTCCTGGCATCCTCGAGGAACGCGCCACAGCCGCCGACATGATCGACATGGCCATGGGTGTACACGATCGTGTTGAAGCGGTCCGGGCTCCAGCGCCGGATCTCCGAGACAACCTTCGAGCCACCGCTCGGGTTGGACGTGTCAAACGCCACCAGCCCGTCATCGGTCCTGAACACGATGGAATGCGAAAAGGCTTCCACGACCGCAACGTCGGGCCGCAGCTCCGACAACTCGTGATTGATGCGGTTGATCGGCCCGACCTGGTCCGCGCCCTTGCCTTCGTCAATCACGGCGCGCGAGAGCGCCAGCAGGTCAGCCATTCCGTTTCTCCCCGAAACATCGTTTGTTTCGCCGCGATCATGGCCCGCAGACGAGGTTTCGCGCAAGCCACGGCCATTGCATCTGCCTGCTGCATTGCGGCATGATCGGGTCATGCAGATAGGTATTGCTCTCGGAGGCGGCGGCGCACGCGGCTGGGCCCACATCGGCGCCCTGCGCACGCTGGAGAAGGCGGGGCTCAGGCCCTCAATCGTGGCTGGCACGTCCATCGGCGCCATCGTCGGTGGCGCTTGGGCCGCGGGCCGCCTGGATGATCTCGAACACTTCGCCCTCTCGCTCGACCGCAAGGCCGTGTGGAAACTGACGGACCTCAACCTCGGCAAGGGCGGCGGCCTCGTGGTGGGCGACCGCATCGCGCAGGCGCTGACCGAGACGCTGGGTGAGCACAACATCGAACAGCTCGCCACCCGCTACACCGCCGTCGCAACGGCCCTCCTGGGCGGACACGAAGTCTGGCTCGACCGTGGCGATCTCGTCCGCGCGATGCGCGCCTCCTACGCCCTGCCCGGCATCTTCATCCCCCAGGTGATCGAGGGCCGCACCCTCATCGACGGCGGCATTGCAAATCCCGTCCCCGTCTCGGCCTGCAGGGCCATGGGCGCCGATGTCGTGATCGCCATCCCCCTGCCGGCGAGCCACAGCCCGCAACAGCGCCTGCAGGAGTTCCGCCCCGCGGATACCGACCCGGCCTGGAAGAAGGCGCTCGCCGCCATCAGGGAACCGGAGCGGTTCGTCGCCCGACAGCTCTTCGGGGACGAGCCCGACGCCATGACGACGGCTTCGGTCTCCGTGACGGCACTGAACATCCTGCTCGACCGCATGACCCGCGTCAGGCTCGCCAGCGACCCGCCGGACATTACGGTGCACTCCGAAATCGGAAAGATCGCCCTGCTGGAGTTCGACCGGGCCAGGGAAGCCATCGATATCGGCGCCGCCGCCATGGAAAAGCTGCTGCCGGAGCTCGAAAGCCTGCTGAAAGGCTGACCGGCGCACGGCGTGCCACACGAGATTTATTTTGCGCCTTTCCACTACGGTACCCCCTTTGGAGCGCGGGGAATCGGGGCTAGAATCCCTTCGTTGGCCAACAGCCCGAAGCGCATTGAAGGCATGCCATGACCGAAGCCACGCCCCTTCCCGACGACATTCCGGAGATCAATGATCCCGGCGTGAAGGTCGTGCGCCACAGCTTCGGCGCAGGGTCGGCGCTGTTCATCGTGCTGGGCCTCTTCGCCTTCGGCGCGCTTGTGACCTTCAAGCTCTCGATGGACGGTCAGCCAACCGACGTCATCGACACGCCTGCCACGCTTGCGCTCCACGCCTCCGACGAACCAAAGGTGAAGCAGGCCGCGCGCGACGAGGCAACGCCGCCGGACGACTTCGCGATGGAACTCGAGCCACGGCAGGAAGCCGCCGTCGACGAGACCAAGCTCCACGAAACCATTGATGCCGCGTTCCGCACGCTGGACCAGCAGGATGCCGATGAGCTGAAGCTGTTCATCGCGCGCTTCGCCTCCAGTCCCTACGCCGTGGAGAAAGGCTACGTGGAACTCGCCGGCAAGGCCTATGACGGCCTCATCCAGCAGGAAGAAGACGAGGAAGGCCGCCGCCGCAAGGAACAGCAGGCCGTTGAGTGGGACATGGGCGTCGAACCACCCAAGGGCCCGAACTGACCACACGCATCAGGCGAATGCCGCGCCCCTCCTGTGACCGGCATCACGCGACCGGCATGCCCATCCTGTAATCGCCGCTACACCCGCGCTGACCCGCCCTTGTTTCAGGCACAGCCAACCGCAATTGTCCGGCAGAGATTGCTCTCTGGGAGAAAAAGCATGAAGAAATTTCTGGCGTTCATCGGGATCACGGTCGTGACCCTCGCGTCAGGCACCGTGTCAGCGCAGGCCGACGCGCTGCCCTACGGCCCTGACACCTGCAAGCCCGGCTATGTCTGGCGCGAAGCCTCGCCGACAGACCGTGTCTGCGTGCCGCCGGCCTCGCGCACGCGCGCCCAGAACGACAACGCGCAGGCCATGCTCCGTCGCAGCCCCGTCGGCGGCGCCTATGGCCCGGACACCTGCCTGCCCGGCTTTGTCTGGCGTGAAGCCTTCCCCGGCGACCGCGTCTGCGTGACGCCGGCCCGGCGCACCGCAACCGCCGAGGAAAACAGGCTCGGCATGTCGCGTCGCGTGCTCGCTTACGGTCCCGACACCTGCAGGCCCGGCTATGTGTGGCGTGAAGCGATCCCCAGCGACCATGTCTGTGTAACACCGGAAGCCCGCGCGCGCACCGCGTCGGAGAACGCAGCCGCCCCTTCGCGCGTCCAGCCCGGCGGCGGCGCCTATGGCCCGGCCACCTGCATCGCCGGCTTCGTCTGGCGTGAGGCCTATCCCGGCGACGTCGTCTGCGTCACGCCCGATATCCGCGAGCTCGTGAAGCAGGAGAACATCCAGGGCCCGTCGCGCCGCGTCGCGCCCTGATTGAAGCCGCACAGCAGGACATGAAGGGGCCCGGCAGCAAAACTGCCGGGCTTGCCTTTTCACAAAGGCACTAGCGAAGCCAGTCAAGCACCCGGCGAATGATGCCAGGCTCAAGTCCCGGTGACACAGTGATGATCTCGCCGGCCAGAGCCCAGCGCCCGTCACCATTCCGGCTTTCAAGATGGGCCACGATCTCGCGCCCCAGATCCTGCACGCTGAAGAAGGCATAGGTGTAGGAGTCATGGTACGGCGCAGGCCCACCGACACGGCTCCAGAATTCCGTGACCATGCAGACCTTCAGATGATTGCCTTCGTGCACAAGCAGGAGTTCCGGCGGGCTGCGATCATCCGCAGGCGTTGCCTCGAACGCTTCCATCCATGCTGCAAGCGGCTGCGGTCTGCTTCGTCGACCAGTCTGCGTGATGACCTCCACCCCGTCCCCGAGGCGCGAGGCAAAGTCCACGAGAGCCCGCCAGAGCGCCTCGTCGAACACCATGTCATCCTGTCCCTCGACATGGCTGTCCTGGACCACCGCAAACCGGCACCCCAACCCCACCTGCCGCGCCACCGACGGCTGCGCATAAACACCATCCATCCCGCTGACAAAGCGAACCTGGGTCTTGCCTGTGTGTGTCATGCTGCAATCTTGTCCATTACAAGGTTAGCCCCTCGCTACTCCACGAGCGGATAATACGGTGCACCCCACTTCACTTCGGGGTGGTCCATCATCAGGTTGATGAAGACGGGCACCAGGAAGGACAGGATACTCGCCCCGTCGCGCACCTGCGACCGGTTGACGGAGCTGTTCCAGGTAGCTCCGCCATGGACCAGCTGGTTCCTCAGCACATAGAGCCGGTCAAAGAGCGTGACAAGGATCGCTTTCGTATCCTTGTCACTCAACGCAGTCTGCGTGCGGCGGATGCTCTTGTCGAAGCGCTCCTGCCAGTCCTTGTTGCCGGGCAGCCCGTTATGAAAGTTCCAGAACGGCTGGAACACATAACGGTTGTCGAGGAACACGCGGATGGACGAGGCGAACTTCTTCCAGATCGCCCCGTAGATGGCCTGGTCGGCATCGAGCTTCAGGATCTTCTCGAAGTAGTCGTCAAAGCAGCGCCGCTCCCCCAGGGCCGTCACCTCGCCGCGATCATCCGCATAGGCCGCATTGAACGCGATCCAGTAGAAGATGAAGGCCGCATCGGCATCCTTCCCCGCCAGCTCCGCACGCTGCAGCCAGCTGAGCGCCCGATGCACGCGCAGCCCGTGATCAGGCGGAAAGTTCTCCCTGATCTTGCGCTGCTTGGCTTTCAGGCGCTCAAAGGTGAGGCCGCTCTCGCCGGTCTTTCCTGGTTTCGTCGCCATGTTACACCACTCCAGTCAAAGGGTTGCAGGCACAAGGCCACGAAGCCGGGGACATCTTACTGCATCGCGACCGCACTTCAATCGACAGGAATACGGTCGATGTACCGCGCCGCGAGGCAAAGCGCATCAACAACGTCGAGACGCGTGATCCAGTCATACGGCATCTCCTCGATCCCCGTCATGACACCGTAGATCTGCCCGGCGATGGAGGCCGTGCTGTCACTGTCCCCGTCATGATTGGCCGAGATCCGCAGCACATCTGGAAAGTCCCGTCCGCGGAGCGCCCCGAACACGCCCATGGCGAGCGCCTCTTCCGCCACCCAGCCCTCGCCGAGTTCCGCGATGTCCTTGGTCGCCGGATCGATCGCCTTGTGCAGCAACACGAGAACCTCCTCGACGCCTGGCAGCCCCGCAAGCTGCGCGGCCTCCTTCTCAACGGCACCCCGCAGCGTGTCGCCATCAAGGATGCGCCGCACGACCGCCGCCAGCACGCCGGCGCTCCAGTAGCCCGACGGATGACCATGCGTCAGTGCCGCCGCCCGCGATGCCAGCCAGAAACACGCCTCGGGATGGAGATTGCCCATGACACCAATCGGTGCCACGCGCATCACGCCCCCGCAGCCCTTGCTGTCATTGATCGGCTGTTCAATCGTGCCGCGCCCTCCCTTGCCCAGCGCACTCAGGCAAGTACCGCCAGGTGCCCGCTGCTCCCACAGTTCCGGCAGGAGCAGCAGGCCCGTGTCATCGGAGAAGTCGCGGAACTTCGCGTGCTGTGTCCGCAGCCAGTCCACATAGGACTTGCGGACCGACTCCAGGACAGCCTCGCCCTCCTGCCCCCAGGCACGCCCCACCCCCTCGACCGTGAACAGCGTCATCTGCGTGTCGTCGCTGACAACCCAGCGCCCGTCCTCTCCGAAGACCGGCGCCACAAGCCCATCCGGCCCATGGGTCTTGGCAATGCTGCGACGGCTCATGAACTCGACGGGATAGCCAAAGGCGTCTCCGATCGCGCCGCCCATCAGGCAGCCCAGCACGCGCGACCGCCGCTCGTCATCATCAACCCGCCGACACGCCTTCACATGCCGCAACTGCTCCGTCGTCTCGATCGCGCCAACCCTCACGCGGCGCACATACTCAATCGCCTCGTCAGCATCCATGCCCAGTTCCACCAGCAGCCGCGCCGAAATAGTGCCGGCACGACCAAGGCCACCCCGGCAATGCACGAGCACCTTCTCGCCCCGGCGAAGCCGCTCACGCAGGACATGGCCATGATAGATCCAGCGCGCTTCGAAGATCGCATCCGGCACTTTCACATCCTCGATCGGCAGATGATGCCACGCGGCACCGATCCCCTCGACAGCGGCCGGGAAATTCTTCACGAGCAGCCAGCGGAACTCGTCTGACTCGACGAGGCTGACCACCGCATGGGCACCCCACTGCCTGACGACTTCCATGTCAGTGGCAAGGTCGCGGTCCCACTCGCCCCCGCCATGAACGCGCTGGCCCTTCTTTCCCGGCAGGAAGGTGATGCCGATCCGGCCCTGGCCGGCCTTGAGTTCGTCAATCCGCAGGGGATGTGTCTGGCTTGTGAGCATTGTCATGATGTCTCTCCGGAGAATGTTCAGCCCTCTCCCAGACGGCAAGCGCTCGGGATGCAGGAACTTTGATGAGCAGAGTGAGGCGCCGGAAAAGCTGTCCTCCGGCAGGAGCAGCAGCCGCTACGCGGCCGCCTCCTGTCGGGCTGTACGCACATGTTTGCAGTCACCCCGGAACTCGAAGCCCTTGCAGCTGCACTCGAGATGCCCGGTACGACCATAGGTGACACGATAGACCTGGGAAGGATCGCGGTCGCTCTTGAACTCCCACATGCCCGTCGTCTCCACCGGTGTCTCGACCGTTGTCAGGCGAGGCCGGATCGCAACCAGACGCTCCACTGAAGCGCTGGCACCGCTGGCCTCGGCACGGGCAAGACGAACCTCCTCGATGAGGGCCGGCGCGAGAGTGCGCAGGTCCGTCTCGAGCTGCGCCAGGATCGAGCTGTCCGGTACGTCCACGGCTTCCACCGCCTGGATCAGCTGGATCTTCACGTCCAGCAGCTTGGCGATATAGCTGTCGAGTGTCCCCGCCGCATGGAAGTACTCGACGGTGACCTGCTTCGTCTGTCCCATGCGATAGCAGCGGTCTTCCGCCTGAGCATGATTGGCTGGCACCCAGTCGAGGTCCTGGAAGATCACATGCGTGCCCGCCGTCAGCGTGATGCCGACACCGCCCGCAATGATGTTGCAGACGGCAACCTTCACTTGCGGATCCGTCTGGAAGCGGTCAACGGCGTCCATGCGCTGCTTGCCGTTCATGTCCCCGGTAATGCTGACAGCCTCGTCGCCCAGGTCTTTTATGTGCTTGGCAACGCCGTCACTGAACGTAGTGAACACGACAACCTTCTGCCCCGACGCGACGACATCGCGGATCCGCTCGGCCACGGCCTTGTGCTTGGCCTTGTGCAGGGCCACACGAACCTTTGTCAGTCGCGCGAGAAACTGCGTGTCGTTCGGCTTCGCAGGATCCGTCGCCTGGTACCAGACAAGGAAGCCCTCGACCGCGTTGAGCGCCGCCGGTGACGCCGACACATCCACCGGCACCCACGAGCGGATCTTCGGCGGCAGGTCCAGCACCTCGTCCTTCGTCCGACGCAGCATGACTTCCTTCATGAGAAGGTTCAGCTCCTCGATATTGGAGGCCCCAGTCGTCACCCAGCCGTAGTCATTCCTGTAGGCGTCGCAGAAGCGCTTCGCAAAGCTCAGGAACGAGCGCGTCGCGGGATGGCCCACGCAGCGCAGCAGGTTGAAGAGGTCCCGCGGCCGGTTCGTCATGGGTGTCCCCGTCAGGAGAAAGACGAAGTCCGGCCCGATCAGCGGCGCCTTCGCCTCATCCGAGACGCCCATCAGCTTGAGGCAGTGCGACGTGCGCTGGCTCGCATTCTTGATGAAATGCGCCTCGTCCAGCACGACGCCCGCCCAGTTCACATTGTGCAGGCGCTCCGCATTGGCCTTGAGCAGGTCATAGTTCACGATCACCCACCGAGGGTCCTCGACCGGCTTGCGGTCATAGCCGATGACCTCGACGCGGGCCTCCGGATTGACCATCAGGATCTCGCGCCGCCAGTTGAGCTTGAGCGACGCAGGACACACCACGAGGATCGTGCCCTCCGGCACCGCCACATCGAGCGCCACGATCGCCTGGCGCGTCTTGCCGAGCCCCATGTCGTCACCCAGGATGGCGCGCTTCTTGGACAGAAGGAACGCAACCCCGTCGGCCTGATGCGGATAAAGCAGCCCCGGCCGGATCCCCTGCAGCCCCTGCATCTGGGGCAATTCAAAACTGGTCATGACTGCCTCCCTCGCATGGTTGCTGCACACGACGACACCGGCCAGACCCGTGGCGCCACACTAGTTGGACCCGTCGGGGAGAAGCCTGAAAGGACCCCGGCATATGTAGTGGACATAAAAAAACCTCCTCTGGTTGCACAGGGAGGACTGACGATGGGCGACCCGTTTCGTTGCCGACTGGCCGCATCCCCTTTCGGGATCCACCTTGCCCGGGAGGGCAGGTTGGCGAGGGCGTCAGCCCAACTCTTGATGCTTCGATCAATATAGGCGCTGTCTCCGGAAAAATCAAGGCGACAAAACATCCCGCAGACCGAAGCATAAGGAAACCCAATGGTAGAAACACCAACCGATATGTCCCCCTAACTGGCGTCCGGATCGTCGTGCTCGTCCTGTGCAGTCTTGGCCTTCAGCACCCGCGGACCGCCCACCCTCTCAGCCGGAACTTTCGCAGCCAGCAAGGCCTGCACAAGCGCCACCTCGAGCTGCTTCGCCTCGTCCCTGCTGAGGGGATTGAGATGGGCATAGAACGACGGCAGGAGGCCCAGCGGAACACGTCGGCCACCCACCCGGTCCAGCAGGAAATCCCGAGCAGCCTTATTCGAGCGCAGTCCCGAAGCGTGCTGATCGAAGCGCCGCTCCGGTCGCCACTTCGTCTCCCCGACATAGAGACCCAATCCCTTCCGGTCATCGCCGTAACCGTTGCACACGAGAACATAGACGTGGTGCTTGCCGGTCGTGGTCCGCTGGACACTCTGGACGGCGCGCATGGCGTCACCCAGCCAGGTCTCGGACCGAGTCCCCGCCGCAGCAAAGCGCTCTTCCAGCTGAGACTTCAACGCCCGCCCCGACTGGCGCTGGTCCACCAGCTCGGCCCAGGCATGAAACAGCACGTCGTAGTGCAGGTGAGGCTGTGAGGCAGCGAAATCGCAGAGCTCAAACACGGCAGTGGCCGGGAGCTGCTGCAGCGGGCGGGCACCGCCCCTTCCCTGTTCGAAGCTCCTGAGAGTAGCTTTCAGAGTGGTCATGACGATCATCCTTTCCTACACCCCCTCTCTTTCCAGGGGGTTCGTAAGAACTCACCCCCTGGAAAGAGAGGTGTTTGCGTCGCCACCCGGCCGGCACCAGCCAATCCGGCCGCGTTTACCATCAAAGCGGGATCCAATCGGTCCCGGCATCCGTTACGGTGTACTCCCGTTCTGCGTTCAAACTGGTCCTGCCATGACTATGCGTACCCGACTGACCTGGATAGTGCTCGCCGTGGCCGCCCTCGTGGCTCTGGTCCTCGTCTACAGAAGCATGACCAAGGCTCCCCGCGTCGAGGTGATCGCCGTCGAAGCCGGCACCGTCGAGCGCGTGCTGGCAGCCGTCGGCCGGGTCCGGGCAGAGGACCGCGTGTCCGTGTTTCCAAGGGCAGCTGGCCTCATCACGCGCCTCCAGAAAGTCGAAGGTGATCTCGTGAAGGCCGGCGACATCCTCGGCGAGATCGATGCCGGCCAGTCACGCGCCATCCTGAAGCAGCGACAGGCCTCCACGGCCGGCCAGCGCCGTCAGCTGGCACAGTCCGAACGCGACTTCGCCCGCGCTCAATCCTTGCTCGACAAGGGCTTCACGACAAAGGCCGCCTACGAGTCCGCCCGCCTTCTGGTCCAGCGCGACCGTGAAGAGATCCTGCGGCTCGAGGCTGCGGAAACCGAAGCGAAAAGCCGCCTCGAGGACTTCGTCATCCGCGCCCCGATGGACGGCCGCATCGTGTTCCGCCCCGTCGACGCCGGTCAGGTCGTAACACTGACGACCCAGGTCTTCGAGCTGGTATCGCAGACCCCGCCCGAGGTCGAAACCGACGTCGATGAAACGCTGGCCGGCGCCATCAAGGTTGGCATGGCCGCACGCATCGCCCCGGCGGGCATGGAAGGAAAGTCGTTCACGGGCAAGGTCACCTTCGTGTCCCCGCGCATCGAGCCGACCACGGGCGGACGAACGATCCGCTTCTCGTTCGAAGCGTCCCCAAAGGACATTCCGACAGGTCTTTCGGCAGACGTGAACATCTCGGTCGAGACGCGCCAGAATGCGATTGCCATTCCGCGCACCTCCATCGGCGATGCCAGCCGCGCGCCCTTCGTGCTTCTGGTCCGTGAGGGAAAGCTCGCTCGCCAGGACATAACCTTCATCGACTGGCCGGCCGAACGCGTGATCGTGACCACCGGCCTCAAGGCAGGTGACCAGCTGGCGCTTGACCCGATCAAGGTCGCAGCCGGTACGGCCGTGACGGCAATCCCCGCCCCGGCCCCAAAGTGATCATGGTGACACCATGATGTTCAGCATCAAGGTCGCCTGGCGCTACCTGACAAGCAACCGGACACAGACCGCGCTGCTTCTTGGCGGCGTGGCGATCGGCGTGCTGGTCTTCGTCTTCATGACGGCACTCATTGGCGGCCTGCGGCTGTTCCTCATTGCCCAGACCACCGGCAGCATCGCGCATGTCACGCTGGAGCCGCCAGACCGCATCGCGCGCGAGATCCCGGCCGAAGGCGACGCGACCCGCCTCGTCGCCCGCGAAACCTCGACCACGCAGCGCAAGCAGATCTTCGCATGGCAATCCGTCCTTGAGGTCGTGGAACGCACGCCCGGCGTGAAGATCGCCTCGCCGCAGATCAACGGCAACGCCTTCCTGGTCAAGGGCCAGGCCACATCGCCCGTCCTGATGAACGGATTGCGTCCCGACAGGCTCGACGCGATCTCGGCCATCACGCCCAAGATCATTCGCGGCGACGCGCAACTCAACATCGACGGGATTCTGATCGGCGAGAAGCTCGCCAACAACCTGGGCCTTCGTATCGGCCAGCCCGTCGTCGTGCGGACCGATCGCGGGCGCGAGCGCACGCTGACCGTGCGCGCCATCTACAAGACCGGGATCGGATCGCTCGATGAGCGCGTGGCCTTCGTGAACATCCAGCTCGCGCGGACATTGATGGACCTGCCGCAGGGCATCTCGCAGATCGAGATCAAGACCAACGACGTGAATGATGCGCCGGCCATCGCCGACGCGCTCAGGCGGGCAACATCACTGAAGGTCACAAGCTGGGTCGAACGCAACGCACAGCTCTTCGTGGCCCTCAACAGCCAGGCCCAGAGCGGCAATCTCATCCAGATCTTCAGCCTGGTCACCATCGTGATCGGCGTGTCGAGCGCGCTGCTTCTCACGACATACCGCCGACGCGGCGAGATCGCGATCATGCGCTCCATGGGCGTGTCACGCAATTTCATCGTCACGATCTTTATCCTGCAGGGTCTCTTCATCGGCCTGCTGGGGGCTGGCATTGGCGCGTGGGCAGGCTACGGCTTCTGTACGTTCCTCGCCGACGTCTCGCGCCGCACCGATGGCTCCGCCTTCCCCATCGACCCCGCCCAGGGCGGCTACATGGCGGTGATCATCCTGACCACGTTGGGCAGCGTGCTGGCGGCCATCCTGCCGGCGCGCGCCGCATCGAAAGTCGATCCGGTGGAAGTGCTCAACCAATGACCGGAGAAAATCTCTACAAGGTCCGCAACCTCGTGAAGGACTATGGCACCGGCGAGCTGCGCACGCGCGTGCTCAAGGACCTGTCCTTCGACCTGACAAAGGGAGAGTTCGTGGCGCTTGAAGGTCCCAGCGGCTCAGGCAAGAGCACGCTGCTGTCGATCCTCGGCACCCTGCTCGAGCCGACGACCGGCACGCTCGAGATGCTGGACCAGAACCTCGTACATCTCGACGAGCAGAAGCTGACACGCTTCAGGAACCGCCACATCGGCTTCGTGTTCCAGTTCCATCATCTGCTGCCCGATTTCA
>JBILMZ010000250.1:0-4639 GCA_044375275.1 Micropepsaceae bacterium
GGGAAGGGCTCGCTCATCACGGAGTAAGGATAGTCGACGTGGACGCCCTGCGGTGGAGCGCTTGCCGTGATGGTGTGCGCAGACAGGCCTCCCATCACAAACCCTGCGCCCAGCATGGCTTCCGCGATCCGTGTGATCGCGCTGTGGACGGCAAGCTCCATGAAGACGTCGCCGCGTCCTACAAGCCGCACGCGCCAGCGGCCGTTCTGCATGATCAGCTTGTCGTGCGCCTTGTCCGCATCGGCGCAGGCCAGGATCTGCGTGCGTATGGTGGTGGCGAGATCGCTTGGCAGGAGGCCGGGCAGAACGACGTAGCCCTGGCCGGTGTGTATTTCGGCGACGGTGCCCGCCACGTCCAGATCGGGGGTGTTGGTGGTCATGGCGGGTTTCGTTCAGACGGGCTTCACTGTCACCAGCAACTGCCGCATCGCCACCTGGTCGCCGGGCTTGATGGCGATGGTGTCGATGGTGCCGTCGGTGGCCGCGCGCAGTTCGTGCTCCATTTTCATGGCTTCGAGGATGACGAGGAGGTCGCCCTTGGCAACGGTTGCGCCGGGGGCGGTGGCCAGCTTAATGATCTTGCCGGCCATGGGAGCGCGGACGGCGCCAGCGCCGGCGGAGTCCTTGCGCTCGGCGGGGGCGTAGGTGATGTCTTCGAAGATCGCTTCTTCTCCTGCGTGCTCCAGAAAGAGCTTTCCGTCCCGCTTGAGAAACTGAAGCCAAGTCAGCTTGCCATCAATTCTCATTGGTATCGATCCGATTTCATCCCCCGTGTGTCGCTTTGTCAGGTGGACGTCTTGAAGCCGTTGGATTGTTCCAATCGTGCCGTTGTGAACAGCATAGTTCTTGCGGTTGTTGCCGTGCCGAAGAGTTACAAATTCACGTTTGGCGCCTGTTGAGCTCCAACTGCTGCCTGTTTCGTCAGAAGTCATGATTGCGGCACATGCACCGAGTGTGCCTTCAAGCGGATCGGCGGGTTTGAAGTGAAAGTCTGACAAGTAGGAGGTTGTCACTGTGCCCGCGCGAAATGGCTCGCTCTCGAGTACTGCCAGGAGATAGTCACGGTTTGTCTTCAGGCCAAGTACCTTGGATGCGCGCAAACCCTTGGCAAGCTTCTTGATGGCTTCCTCGCGCGTTTTTCCATGCGCGATGAGTTTTGCGGTCATTGAGTCATAGTCGCTTGTCACCAGCGAAAATCCGCGATCGACGCGAAGAACTCCGGATGCTCCACCAAACGGGTTCGGATATCGGAACCTGCCGGTTTGGGGAGCGAAGTTGTTGGCTGCATCTTCAGCGCAGAGACGGGCTTCCACGGCGTGCCCGGAGAAGTGAATGTCCTGCTGCTTGATGGAAAGGGGGAGCCCCTCTGCAATATCGAATTGCATCCGGATCAAATTGGTACCAGTCACCTCTTCAGTCACTGGGTGTTCGACCTGAATACGTGTGTTCATCTCCATGAAGTAGAAACTGCCGCTGTTATCGAGCAGAAACTCGACTGTGCCCGCATTGGTGTATTCGACCGACCTGGCGAGAGCGATTGCTGCAGATCCCATACGGCTTCGGAGTTCTTCGTTGATGCCTACCGCAGGAGCCTCTTCAATGATCTTCTGATTGCGTCGTTGAGCGGAACAATCCCTTTCGCCCAGATGGATCAGGTTTCCGTGACTGTCGCCGAAGATCTGCACTTCGATGTGGCGGACGCCTGCGAGTGCCTTCTCCAGGATTATGCGGTCTGATGCAAAAGAGGACAGAGCCTCTCGCCGCGCAGACGCGAGCGCGTCAATGAAAGCACTTTCTTCCGCGACCTTTCGTTGACCTCGGCCGCCGCCGCCCAGGGCTGCCTTGATCAATACGGGCCAGCCGATTTTCCTTGCTTCTGCCAAGAGAGTTTCGTCGGACTGGTCATCGCCGTCATAGCCCGGAATAACTGGAAGGCCTGCCTTTCGAGCCAAGTCCTTGGCGTTGCCCTTGTCGCCCATGGCGCGAATTGCAGATGGGGATGGGCCTATCCAAACAAGTCCCGCGTCTATCACTGCTTGAGCGAACTCAGGGTTCTCGGACAGGAATCCATAACCTGGATGGATTGCTTCGATGTCGTTGTCCAATGCGGCGTCGATTATTGTCTTGATACTGAGAAACGGGCTTTTGTCGTCTGGGCTTCTGATGTGAATGACGCGAGATTCGAAGGCGAAAAAGCTTTCATCTTCAGCTTCGACATCTGAGAACGCCAAGTGCGGTTCCACCCCGGCATCCCAACTTTCTTTACAAATGCGGCGTGCGATCTCGCCGCGGTTGGCGATGAGGACGGATTTGAAGGGGCGGTAGTGCATGGTCAGCGGGCCCCCATCCCCTGCAGCATCGCTGGCGCGATGCGCAGGGACTTCCCCCGCTGAAGCGGGGGAAGAAACAAACTGCCGCACTCCATGATTTCTTCCCCCGCTTCAGCGGGGGAAGTGGCTGCGCAGCGTAGCTGCTGCAGACGATGGGGGAACGTCATGCTCAATTCCCCCGGCCCGGTAGCGTGCCCATGTGCTTGGCGATGATGCCGAGCATGATTTCGTCGGCGCCGCCGCCGATGGAGGCGAGGCGGCCGTCGCGGTAGCGGCGGGAGACCGGTGTCTCGGCCATGAAGCCCATGCCGCCCCAGTATTGCAGGCAGGAGTCGTTCACTTCGCGTTGAAGCCGGGCAGCCTTGAGTTTCGCCATGGAGGCGAGGCGCGTCATGTCTTCGCCGGCGATGTAGCGTTCCACGGCGTTCCAGGTCAGTGCCCGGAGGGCTTCGAGTTCCGTCTGCAGTTCGGCGAGACGGAAGTGGACGACCTGGTTGTCGAGGATCGACTTGCCGAAGGCCTTGCGCTCGCGCGTGTATTTGATCGTCTCATCGATCGTCTTCTGCAGTCCGGTCAGCGCGCAGAGGGCAGCGTACATGCGCTCTTCCTGGAACTGTACCATCTGGTACGTGAAGCCCAGGCCTTCCTCGCCGATGCGGTTGCGCTGGGGCACGCGTACGTCGTCGAAGTGGATCTGGGCGGTGTCGCTGGAATGCATGCCGAGTTTCTTCAGCGTGCGGGCGACCGTCACCCCCTTGGTCTTCATCGGCACGCAGATCATCGTCTTGTTGCGGTGGGCTGGGCCGTCGCCCGTATTGGCAAGCAGGCACATCCAGTCGGCCTGTGCACCGTTCGTGGTCCACATCTTGCCGCCATTGATTATGTAGTCGCTGCCGTCCTTGCGCGCGTTGGTCTTGATCGCGGCAACGTCGGAGCCGGCGCCGACTTCGGAGACGCCGAGACAGGCGACGTATTCACCGGTGATGGAGGGCTTCAGGAATTCCTCGCGCACCTCGTCAGAACCGAAGCGGGCGAGGGCGGGCGTTGCCATCTCGGTCTGCACGGCGATCGCCATCGGGATCGCGCCGCAGTCGATGTAGCCCAGTGCTTCGCAGTAGATCGCGGCGTAGGAGTAATCGAGGCCCAGTCCACCGAACTTTTCGGGTTTCGTGATGCCGAGGAAACCGGCCTTGCCCATCTTTCCGAAGACCTCATGCGCCGGGAAGGGCGGGTGGTCTTCCCACTTGTCGACGTATGGATTGATCTCGGTGTCGATGAAGCGGATGAGCGAGCGGCGGAGTTCTTCGTGCTGGGGTGTGAGTTTCATGGTGCGGGCTCAATGATGATCGTGAGCGCACTGTAGGTGGTGGGGCGGGAAAATCAAATGATGGTGAGGGCGGGCCCCCATCCCCTGCAGCATCGCTGGCGCGATGCGCAGGGACTTCCCCCGCTGAAGCGGGGGAAGAAACCGCGCGATGTTTCTTCCCCCGTTTACGGGGGAAGTGGCTGCGCAGCGTAGCTGCTGCAGACGATGGGGGACTAGCCGCGCGGCTTTCCCGTTACGGCGATGACGATCCGGTAGATGATCCAGAGCGGGAGGACGACGATGGCGCCGAGGGCGGCGTATTGCCAGCTCCAGTTGACGGCGTCGAAGGCCAGGGTCCAGGCGTCGCGGATGGTGGCGCCGAAATCACGCCAGAGGTTCATCGGGTCGATGCCGAAGACGGCAAAGATGAGGCCTACGAACACCGACAGCAATGCGAGCTTGAAAAGTGTCGGGACGACGGCGCCGCCGAAAATCCTGTCCATTGCGCTTGTCTCACCCTTGTTTGCCATTGCCGTCACATCCTCGCTACGCCGAAAGAGTTTGGCCGCAGTTGCCGCGCTTCGGCTTCACGGCAAATGTCCAGGCACAACCCGATCACGAGACGGGTGTCGCGCGGGTCGATGATACCATCATCCCACAGGCGTGCGGTAGCGAAGAGTGCCGTGGATTCGGCCGCGTAAGTGTCGATGATCTGCTTCGCACTTGCGTCGAGGGCCTTCATGTCCGGTTCCCGGCCGGCGCGGCGCGCGCCGTCCTCGGCGATGATGGTCATCACCTTTGCCGCCTGCTCGCCGCCCATGACCGCGATACGGTTGTTCGGCCAGGCGAAAATGAACCTTGGATCGAAAGCGCGCCCGCACATGCCGTAATTACCTGCCCCAAATGAGGCACCAATATGGAGCGTGAGCTTTGGCACTGCGGCATTCGTCACAGCCTGGATCATTTTCGAGCCGTGCTTGACGATTCCGCCACGCTCGGCCTC
>JBILMZ010000251.1:0-4618 GCA_044375275.1 Micropepsaceae bacterium
AAAAGATCTACCCCGCACTCGCACGCTTCATCCTGGGCGAAAGCCGCATGCCCTGGTGGTGGGAATACGGCGAACCCTGAGCTTCACGGCTGCCAGTTGTCTTCGCTCAGGCGACGATAGATCCCGCCCTTGCGCGCCAGCATCTTGTAGCCGACGAGTTCGCGCCTGAACGTTTCGCGATCATGGTGCCGCCGCTCGATCACCGCGTTCACTTCGGCCTCCGAATAGTCGCGGCCTTCGTCGAACATGCGCGCGAGCCAGACGAGGATCACGCGGCGCTTCTTGCGGCTTGCCGGAAAGTCCTTCAGCCGACCGTCGGGCGTCAGGTAGTTGCGCAGCACCTTCTCGTCATTGGACGGCTGCTCCTCGATTCCCTTCAGCGCCGCAAGCTGGGCCGGCGCCAGCAGTGACTTCGCCAGCTTCGACAGGGTCTTGGGCTCAAGCGTATACCAGTGCGTGGTCCCGTCCTGGCGCATGGAGACCAGTCCCACGTCGCGCAGCAACGCCAGGTGATGCGACACCGTCGGCTCCTTCAGCGCCATGCGCGCCGCAAGCTCCTGCACATTGTGCTCGCGCTCGGCGACAAAGCCGAGCAGCCGCAGCCGGCTCTCATGCGCCAGCGCCTTGAAGAAATTCAGCAACATTGTCGGGTCCTGCGGTTCCATGGCTCATAATTCGATAGGTGTGAAGATAGATACATATCGAATTAAGGGGCGACGCGCAAGACCCCTGGGACCGCGGGCGTCTCGCCCGCAGCCAAGGAAGAAGTGCGGGCGGGACGCCCGCGCTCCCAGGAAGTCTGCAGCACCCTCACTCCCCGTGGACAATCACCTTGCTGCCATCCAGCTTCTGCGCCGCACACAGCGAGCGATAGATGCCCAGCACCGTTGGCGCATCCAGCACGCCCGTTATGTTGCCCTTGTCATCAAGGTTCAGGTTGGCGCCATAGATCGCAAACCAGACCACCGTCTCGCCCACCTGGTCCTTCGGCGTCGTCAGCGTGTGCACGGAACCCGCCGGCTCAAAGAGATAAGACCCCGGTGAGTTCACGACCTCCGGATACTCGCGATAGAACCAGCGCCCCTTCTCGGTGAGCGCAAACACCGCACCCGTATGGCGATGCGTCTCGATCTCGTACCCCGGTTGGAACCGCGCGCGCAGCACCCAGAGCCCTTGCGTCAGGTCCACCTGCAGAAGCTGCAGCGCGACCTTGTCGCTGACGGTGACGAACGGCGTGTCGTTGATGCCGATATGCTCGGCAGGCTTGGGCTGCATCATGGCGGTTCCCTCCGGAAAGTGCGCAGGGTCGCATGCCTACTGCACGATACCGGATTTGGCCAGCCCGCAGGGGGCAGCTCTAACCTGTCGCGCGCTGCCCCTGCGCCTTTGGCGTAATCTTGAGCTCGTCAAGGAGCTTCATGAGGCTCTGCAGGCTGAGTGGCTTGGACAGGTAGTTGTCCATCCCGGCCGCCATGTACTTTTCCTTGTCGCCGGACATCGCATTTGCGGTGACGGCAACAATCGGCGTCTTCGCAACAGGCGTCGTGAGGGCACGGATCTGCTTCGTGGCGCCCAGCCCGTCGAGGACCGGCATCTGCACGTCCATGAAGATCACATCGAACGACCCGCCAGCGGCGGCCGAGACAGCCTGTTCGCCGTTCTCGGCAAACGTGCACTTGTGGCCGAGCGCTTCCAGCATCAGCGCGATCAGCTTGCGGTTGATGGCATTGTCTTCGGCCACGAGGATGTCGAGGCCGCTGCTGCGAGGTGTCGGGACATGCGGTACCGAAGCTGCCGGAACCTCTGTGACAAGCTCCAGACGGAACGTCGCCGTGAACTGCGAGCCCGAACCCGCGCGACTGGTCATCGTCAGGTTGCCACCCATCAGTTCGGCCAGTTGGCGCGAGATCGCAAGCCCCAGCCCCGTGCCGCCATGCCGGCGCGTGACGGAGGCATCGCCCTGGCTGAACTTCTCGAAGAGGCGCGACTGCGCGTCAGGCTCGATCCCGGGCCCGGTATCCGTGACTTCGCAGCGTATGCCGCCAATCGCGTCGGCGCGCGAGATGCGCAGCCCCACGCGACCGCTCTCGGTGAATTTCACGGCGTTCGAAAGCAGGTTGCCAAGCACCTGCCGCAGGCGCACTTCATCACCGACGACCATGTCGGGAACATTGTCCGCGATCTCGCAGTCGAAGCTCAGGCCCTTGGCGGCAGCCGCCTGCGACCAGAGATCCGTCAGCGAGCGGGCCGCGTGCCGCAGGTCAAAGGAACGCTTCTCGAGTTCGAGCTTGCCCGCCTCGATCCGTGACAGGTCGAGAATATCATTCAGCAATGTCAGCAGTATGCGTCCGGAGTCATGAATGGTGTCGACCTGCTCGCGCTGCGCAGGCGACAGCGTGGTCGTGCGCAGCAGGTCCGCCATGCCAATGACACCGTTGAGGGGCGTACGGATTTCATGGCTCATCGTGGCCAGGAACTCGCTCTTCGCCAGATTGGCGGCCTCGGCAGCTTCTTTCGAGCTTTGCAGGGCATCAGCGGCGGCGCGTTCTTCAGTGATGTCACGGGCGACGCCCAGTATGTCCTTGCCGGACGGGCTCATCGACCATGACAGCAAGGCGATGGAGCCATCCTTGCGGACATAGCGGTTCTCGATCTTGTCGGAATCGCCTTCATAGATCTGCGCAACGACATGCTTCATCGTCCGCTCGCGATCATCCGGATGGACGAACTCGATGCACGGGCGCGCCATGAGCTCTTCGGCACTGTAACCCATCAGCTTCACGAGCGCGGGGTTCACGCGCTTGAAGTAGCCCTTGAATGATATGATCGCGAGCACTTCGACGGAGGCTTCAAACAGGTTGTTCAGTCGCTCCTCGGCGAGATGGCGTGTCGTCACATCCTGGTGCAGGCCAAACGCGCGGAGATAGGTGCCGTCTTC
Source organism: Micropepsaceae bacterium (assembly GCA_044375275.1). Lineage (GTDB taxonomy): Bacteria > Pseudomonadota > Alphaproteobacteria > Micropepsales > Micropepsaceae > SZUA-430. Next base: position 2,939 of record JBILMZ010000251.1, read on the forward strand.
GGAAAAACTGCGCGAGACGGTGGTGACGATGTGTCGGACTTCGCCGTCCGGACGGTTGATCCGGTAGTTCAACTGGATCTGCTTCCAGCTCCGGTCTGCAAACTGCCCCGAAATGCGGTCACGATCGTCTGGATGGATGGCGAGGTGGAACTGCTCGCGCGAGCCCACTTCACTTTCGGGTCGACCCCAGATCCGCACCACCGGGGGAGACAGCCAGCTCTTGTTTGCGATGGCATCAAATTTGAAGTCACCAATGTCGGCGATCCGGTAAATCTCGTTGAGGCGATGTTCGGACTCTCGAAGTGAGAGTTCCAGTTCCTTTTCGCGCGTAACGGGGACATGCGTGATCACGGCACCAGAGCGCCGATTGACCGAGCGCGGCGTGATGATGAGGCGATACCATCGCTGCTCCGTTTCGGAGTGACAGCTGTATTCCTTGGAGACGAAAGTGGCTTCTCCCGAAAGCACCGCCTTCAGCCCGACGGCGACATCCTCGGCTGCTTCATCGGAAGCGTCGCACGGTTCGGTGCCCTGACATTGGGCGACATAGCTCTCGCCAACACCAAAACTGTCCCCGCGATAGCCATTCTCGCGCGCAAACTTGCACCACGCTTCATTGACTTCCGCGATCACGCCGTTGTGGTCGAGGATGGCGATGGCGGCGTTTTGGGGAGGGGCCGCGGTCCGGGCGTTGGGGTCGCTCACTCAAGATCCTGCGATTTCGTAAGGGAGGAGACTAGCAGGGCAAGATTGAGGGACAGTTTCGGACCGGATAACAAAGCCTTAAAAGGGGCGTTAACGGCGGGAGGCCGTGAAGGCCGCCCCGATGCCTCATATTGACAAATCGAAATGTATCGATATATATGGAGCCATGATCGAGAATGACCGCATTTTCAAGGCCTTGGGCGACCCCGCCCGGATCCGCATCCTGGAGTTCCTCCGCGCGCCGGGCGCTGGATGCTGCACCTTTGCGGGCCAGATCTGCGCCTGTGACATCGAACGGGAACTGGGTCTCTCCCAGGCCACGATCAGCCATCACATGAAACTGCTGATCGACGCCGGGCTGGTTTCGGCCACCAAGCGCGGCCGCTGGATGCACTACACGCTGCGCAGCCAGTCCTTCGCGGAAGCCGCAGCCTTTCTCTCGACCTATGCGCAATCGTCGGTGACCGCGTCGAGCGGGCCGGATCGGGTGACGGCATGAGCGCAGCATTCGCCATGGAGACTGCAGGAAGCGCCCTGCCACTCGCGGACCTTGAGGGCCGCCTGGCGTCCGTCGAGGTGCCAGTGACGCGCGCCAACCTTGAAGCCATGGACCGGGTGGTTGCCGCCGTTCATGACCTGGTCATGTCACCGTATTATCGGGAGCGGGTCCTTGCGGCCGCCCCCGAACTTGCGCGCGCGCCGATGCAGCCGGACTTCGGCCTCTTCTCGGGCTACGATTTCCACCTCACGCCAAACGGTCCGAGGCTCATCGAGATCAACACCAATGCGGGCGGCGCGTTCTACGGCGCATTGATGGATGATCGGCGCCACCAGCGGGGTGTTGCTGGCGCTCACCCTCTCGGCTACTGGTCTGATCTCTTCATTCGCCAGGTGCGCAACGAATGGTCTCTTGCGGGCAGGGGAAATCTGTCGACAGTCGCCATCGTCGATGACCAACCCGATACCCAGTTCCTG
>JBILMZ010000252.1:0-4546 GCA_044375275.1 Micropepsaceae bacterium
CCCGTCGACATGATGATCACGGCATCCAGCTTCGCAAGGCGTGGCGCGAGAACGGCAACAGCCGCGCCCCCTTCCGACCCACCGAACAGGACGATCTGCCCATTCCACCAGGGCTCGCGGCTCAACGCGGCAATGACCCGCTCATAGTCATCCGCGCGCTGGGAAACCGTATGCCCCTTGAAATAGTCCGGTGGGCAGTCAGCAGCCTCACGCTGGCCAGGCGACGCTGCAGGGTCAACGCCATGACTCACCCCATATTTTTCGACCGTAAGCACAGCGTGATGGGGAGCAAGGGCGCGAAATCGGGTGATGTTTTCATTGCTGCTGCTGGGCAAACACCCTGAACCCTGGGCGAGAACGACTATTCCCTGCGGCCCGACAACACCCCGCCGGTCAATCCGCCAATGGATGGCTGATCCGTCCGGACGAAGCGTTTCACGATCACCGCTTGCCGGACGCTCGGCAGCGCCCACAGTGTCAACCGCTTCCTTGGGCGCGCACGCAGCCAGAAAGAACGCGATCCCCAGAACAAGCAAATGTTTTGTCGCAAAGCGCATCGAGAACTCTTCCGAAATACTGTGCTGGTTGCTGGCACCGCAGATTTTCTCAGACAACGGTGCGGGAAACTGTTCAGGAACTAGCGCCCCATGAACCGCGTGCCCACCCGAACGATCCCGTCCCCGTCAAGCACGACACAGGTTTCGTTCACGAGCTTTGCCGTTCCCCCTTCCGCAAAGCAATAGAGAGGCAGTTTGTCCGCGCGCAACGAAGCGTAGATGTCGCGCGCGCCATAGCCGTCGACAGGCATGAAACTGTTTGCAACGGGCTCCTGCTTCGCGTCAGTCGTGGCCACCTTGGGCAGGTCAGCCGTGGTGGCGCCCTTTGCGCGCTTGCCAATCCATCGGCTCAGCACATCATTCAGGTGCCCACCCGGCCCCAACTTCTCTCCCAGGCCTGACAGCACGTTGTCGATCGGCGTCGCCTCGAAAATCGCAGCACGACCCTGCGTGTCCCGGACAACGATCGTCGCCACCGCGCTGGCGCACGTCGGACCGAAGGCATGGGCCTCAATGGCATGGCCCGTCGCAAGCGTGGTCCGCGCCAGGCCTGAGCACGTCGACGCTGCTGCTGCCTGGGGCTTGTTCGCCGGCGCTGCCTGCGATGAAGCCCCAGGCACCATCGTCGTCATCGCAGCCCACACAGCGCCTACAAAGACTCTCTTCATCCGAATGTTCCCCGATCCAAGATCCTGACCCGGTCGATAGCACGCTTGTGGCGGCGCAGAAATCACGTTCACACCGGGGCGTGAAGCGCCCTGCACCAGGGTGGGATCGCTAGCCGGACCCTGATTTGGGTGATTGGCTGATGTTGTTGATGCCCGTGTTCGGGCGCGCGTGCTTCTTCAACCGAGCCGGTGCCACCTTTGGATTTGTACTCAAAGCAACTGGCCGCGCGTCGCGCGTGCTGAAGAACCAAAGGTACCCCCTCAAAATTGAGGGGGTGTGGCTCTACTCCCAAGTAAAAATGGCTCATTTCCGACATTCAGAGCGCATCGCTCAATTTGACAGACCCTTGGTGTGGTTGCTGAAGTGAACTTCCCGGCGCGCACATTTCGAAGCTGGCGATTGCTACCTGACCCGAGCGCCTGGCCCCCCCTGGCCACCCGAAGGCCTCGGGTCACTTTTTGACTGGGACGAGAATGGACTGGAAGATATTCAACGAGTCCCTGAACTTGATACTGCACGCGCGAAACAAGGCGCACGCCTTCGAGCTGGTGGAACGGTGCTCGAAGTTGCTGGGCTGCAGCGGGCTCTTCGTCCTGCACCTGCCCGTCGCCAGGACCGTAAAGGGCAAGACCCGCACCGAGATTTTTTCCCGGCGTCAGCGCGTTGCTGGCATGCTGGAAAGGCTCAAGCGTGAACTGCTGTCGGCTTCCTTCGGTCCGATCCTCGACGCCGGCCACCCGACCCATGTGGCAGATGCCAGGTTGTTCCTGAAGGAACGAGGACTTTCGAAGCTCGCCCGCCTGGCAAAAATTGCTCAAGCCCACTCGCTGCTCGTGATCCCGGTGAGGTCGAAGGCCCAAGGGGTGTTCTGCTTCGTGTTTGTTGGCCCCCAGATTTCCAATGACTACACGCAAGTCGCGGCGCTGGGCACGCTCGCTCACGTCACGATCGAAAACCTGCTGTCAGACAATGCACCGTCGAAACCCCTGCCGGAGAATGCTCTCTCCCAGCGGGAAACCGAGTGCCTGCGCCTGATGGTGATCGGCAAGGATGATACGGAAATCGCCACGATCTTGGGCATCGCCGAGCGAACCGTCCGCTTCCACCTCGACCATGCGCGCGCAAAGCTGGGCGCCCGCAACCGCGCTCATGCTGTGGCGATGGTGGTGGGCGAGCGCCTGCTTGAGCAATGAGAGACGGGGTTGGGCACCAATTGGATTCAGTGACACAATAGGTGGGCACTCTGCAGTCTTCCTTGCCGCACGCAAGCCGGTCGTCGAAGGGTACTGCGATGGCGGTTCGCTGTTTCGCCAGGCTGGCGCGTAACCGCATGCTACCCATGCCTAAGCGTCATAAACGAGGAAAAATTGGTCGGAGCGACAGGATTTGAACCTGCGACCCCCAGTCCCCCAGACTGATGCGCTACCAGGCTGCGCTACGCTCCGACACTTGGGTCCGACCGCGCGGAAATGGGAGTGCGGTCGGCTTTGGGGCGCGCAATATAGGCGCGAGCGGTTGCCGGATGCAAACGCGTTCGCGCACCCGGCCGCAGAAAAAGGCGGACTATTCCGCCGCAGAAACCTTGTGCTGGCTGAACTGGGGCCGACGTTTCAGCATTTCGCGCAGGTTCAGGAGTTCGTCCAGCACGTTTTCCAGACGCTCGCGCTGCTCGGCCAGCAGGGTCTCGCTGGGCTGTTCGGCGCTGAGATTGACCTGCTCGAGCGTCGGCATGAATGACGCCGCTCCTGCACCGGCATCGGCCACCTTGTCGCCTTCACGACGCACGCCGGCTTCCTTCACGCCGATGCGGCCGATCTCGGTCACATGGCGTGCGCCCTGCTCGCGCAGAACCTTCTGCACGCCCTTGATCGTGAAGCCTTCACCGTACAGCAGCGCCCGGATACCCTTCAGCAGGTCGATGTCATCAGGGCGATAATAGCGACGGCCACCCGCGCGCTTGAGCGGCTTGATCTGAGTGAATTTCGCTTCCCAGAAACGGAGCACGTGCTGCGGAACATCAAGCGCTTCCGACACTTCCGAGATGGTGCGGAATGCATCAGGCGCTTTTTCTATGCGGGATCCGTCTGTCATTTTTCTTCGCCGGTTGCCTTCTGGCCGTCTTTCGCAGCCATGCCTTCGTTGATCATCGCCTTCAGAACGTGACTGGCCCGGAACACGAGCACGCGTCGCGGGCTGATCGGAACTTCCTCCCCGGTCTTGGGATTGCGTCCGATTCGTCCACCTTTGGAGCGTACGGCAAACGTGCCGAAAGACGAGAGCTTCACGACTTCGCCCCGGACCAAACGTGCGGATACTTCTTCCAGCACGCGGTCGACGAGGTCAGCCGATTCATTGCGCGAAAGACCGACCTGGGCATAGACCGCCTCGGCAAGGTCCTGCCGGGTCAAGGTTGCACTCATGTTGCCTCCGCTTGCCGCCGCGCCCCGATTCGGTGGGCACGACTCATGTGGCAACGGTAGGTCGGCAGGGAAATCCCGTCAATATCAGGGGGATAGCAGGCGCAGCTACCAGCGGATCAGCGCTGAACCCCAGGTAAAGCCGCCGCCCATGGCCTCAACCAGCACAAGGTGTCCCGGCTTGATTCGCCCGTCATTAACCGCGGTGGCGAGCGCCAGCGGCACCGAAGCGGCAGAGGTATTGGCATGGCCGGACACCGTGGACACCACGCGCGACGGGTGCACGCCCACCTTGCGGGCCGTCGCATCCAGGATGCGCTGGTTGGCCTGGTGAGGCACGAACCAGTCAATGTCGGAGGCTTCAACCGAACACGCCTTGAGCGCTGCCTCGATGGCTTCCGTCATGTTCGTGACCGCATGGCGAAAGACTTCACGGCCTTCCATGCGAAGCAGGCCGGTCGTGCGCGTCTTCGAAGGACCGCCATCGACATAGAGAAGATCGTGATGACGACCATCGGAAAAAAGATGCGACGTCAGCACGCCGCGATCGGCATTGGTGCCCACGCCTTCTCCCGCGGTGAGAACAAGCGCACCCGCGCCATCACCAAAGAGCACGGCCGTCGTTCGGTCGTTCCAGTCGAGGATGCGCGAGAAGGTTTCAGCACCGACGACAAGGCAGGTCTTCGCCTGCCCCGCCTTGATGAAGTTGTCCGCGACCGAAACCGCATAGACGAAACCCGAGCACACGGCCTGCACGTCAAAGGCAAAGCCGCGCGTCATGCCAAGGCGGGCCTGCACGGTCGTGGCCGTCGCCGGAAATGTTTCGTCCGGCGTGGCGGTGGCAAGAACGATCATGTCCACGGCCGAGGGACGGATCTGCGCCGCGCGCAACGCGTCCTGGGC
>JBILMZ010000253.1:0-4506 GCA_044375275.1 Micropepsaceae bacterium
CCCGGAACTTGATCTTCATCAATGCGAATAGCGCTCTTCCAACCCGATATAGCTGCCAATGCCGGAACCATCATTCGCATGGGAGCATGCATGGGCGTGCCGATCGACATCATTGAGCCGTGCGGGTTCCCCTTTGGAGACGCTGCGCTCCGCAGGGCCGGTCTTGATTACCTGCCAAAAGCACAGGTGACGCGTCACGCGAACTGGGACTCATTCCTGTTGGCCGCACCCGCGCGCCTCGTTCTGGCGTCGACGGCTGGAACCACGGCCTATACCGGCACTGCCTACAGCGAAGATGACACGCTGTTGCTTGGGCGGGAAACCTCTGGGGTTCCGCAGCATGTCGCCGAGGCCTGTGGCGAAAGGGTGTTCATACCCATGGTCCCTGGCATGCGCTCGCTGAACGTTGCCGTGGCTGCGGCGATGATTCTCGGGGAAATGTTGCGGCAAACCCGCATGAACGTGAGCGCAAAGGGAGACATGCGCAATGAACATTGATGTCGTAACGGCGCAGAAACACCGCGCCACGAAATGGTTCGAGGAGTTGCGCGACCGGATCTGCGCTTCCTTCGAAGCTCTCGAAGACACACTGACGGGCCACCTGTCGGACCGTCCCGCGGGCCGTTTCGAGCGCAAGACCTGGAACCGCGCCGCAGAGTCCGGCTCTGAATCGGGTGGCGGCACCATGTCGATCATGCGCGGGCGCGTCTTCGAGAAGGTCGGCGTCAACATTTCGACCGTCTACGGAAAATTCTCCAGGGAGTTTTCGCAGAACATCCCCGGTGCCAGCGAGGATCCGCGCTTCTGGGCCGCCGGCATTTCGCTGGTCGCCCACATGCAGAACCCGCATGTCCCCGCCGTGCACATGAACACCCGTCACATCGTGACAACAAAGGGCTGGTTCGGCGGCGGCGCTGACCTGACACCCATGAAGCACGACGAACAGGATGCCGAGGACTTCCACGCTGCGCTGAGGTCCGCCTGCGACCGTCATGATCCGTCCTATTACCGGGACTTCAAGACCTGGTGCGACGAGTACTTCTTCCTGCACCACCGCAATGAACCGCGTGGCGCCGGCGGCATCTTCTACGACAACCTTGACACAGGTGACTGGGAATCCGACTTCGCCTTCACCCGCGATGTCGGGCTCGCGTTCCTCTCTGTCTATCCCCAACTCGTGAAGCGCCACATGAACCGACCCTGGACCCGCGAGGACCGGGAACACCAGCTGGTGCGACGCGGCCGCTATGTGGAATTCAACCTCCTCCATGACCGGGGCACGCAGTTCGGGCTGAAAACCGGGGGAAACGTGGAAGCCATCCTGATGTCACTGCCACCGGAAGTGCGCTGGCCTTGATGCTGGCGCACTGAGCCGCTATCGCTAGGGCAAACAGGATTTCGAACCGGAGTTCCTCAATGCTCGTCCGCGCCGTCGTCATTTCATTCATGCTGGCCATGGTCGGCATCACGTCTGCAGCCGTAGCCGCGCCAGCGCGCCCGGCCGTGCAGGTCTCGATTGACGACTATTTCGGTGACTGGCAGGGCACGGCCACCGCCTTGAGTGAGACGGACGAGGACTTCCCGACATCCAAGCGCGACATCGCACTGACAATCACGAAGTCCGACATTGGCGGCTTCCTTGTCAGCTGGTCCACGCTTCAGCGCCAGAAAGGCAACCCAAAGGCGCCACTCGAAGTCCTCAAGTCCACGACCGTGGAGTTCGTCCCCGCCCTTGTTCCCAACACGTGGAAGGCCAAGACGGATGTCGACCCCTACAACGGCGGCGTACTCTATTGGGCGCGTCTGGATGGATCGGGTCTCGTCATCTCGAGCTTCACGATCAATGCGGACGGCAAGCCTGAGTATCAGACTTACCGCCGCCGGATCGCGGGCAAGGACATGCGCCTCGAGTTCTCGAACGTAACCGACGGAAAGTTCGTCAGAACCGTCAAGGGCACGCTGAAGAAGCTGCGCAGCCGCTGAAGTAGCGCAGCCTACGGCTCGATGCGCAAAAGGATGGCCGTCGCGTCATCGCTCTTCTTCATGCGTGGATAGGTCTTGCCATCGGCATCGTCATGTTCGATGTGGCGAAGCTCGCGCGCCAGGGCTTGCAGCCCGACAGTCTGCGCCGTCGCGATCAGCTCACGGTCGCCATACCGGTGATAGTCTTCCACCAGCGCGTAAAACCCGTCCGTGGCAAGCAGGGCAATGACCGGTCCGTCGATCGTCAGAGACGTCATGCCAAGATGCTGGCTGACGGCCGGGTCAGCCCCCAACAGCCAATAGCCCTCGGGCGTATTGACGATGTTCCGGGCACTGCGGAGCTCTTCGAGAATCGTCTGCCGCTGTGCATCGACGCCCATGCCCTTCCCCGCCGCAATCATCTTGCGCGCAAGCCGGGCTTCGAAGGCACCACGCGATGGTGTCGTCCCGAAATTGTGCACCTTGTCATCTGATGTCTCGATGAGGATGCGACTGTCGCCGACATAGGCGATGCGGATACGTCCGTCTTCAACGGCAATCAGGCTCATCGTGGTCCAGGGCAGCTCATAGCGCCCGGCTGGTGGCCGCGCGCGCTTGCCTTCAAACTGTGCAGTGATTTCGGTAGCGACCGATTTCATCAGCCCCGGCAAGTCAGCGGCCGCAGCAGGTGGGCTCTTGAGAAGCAGGTCGCGGGCGAGATGCGCGACCCACGCCGCATCGCTGCGTCCCGACATCAACGGCGGTTCCGCAAGGCTTGTCACCCCATCCAGCACGAATGCAATCGAAGCCGTGCTGCCCATGGCATCGTCATTCTCCCGGTCGGGAGAACCCGGAATGCTGAGCGCTTGAAGCAGTTCAATCTTGGCCATGGGCACTCCTGTTTGGGGCAAGGTGTTGCGCAGTCATGCGCGCCTGAGGACTTCGCTGAGCTTTTCCAGCGCGCGTTCGCGGCTGTCAGGGAAGCCCGACGCGATCCACCATTCTTCGACAGCGTGCAGTGTCTTCCCGACAGCAGGGCCATGCGGCACGCCTGCTTTCAGTATGTCGGCGCCGTCGATCGGCAAACGGGGACGCTGCCACGTTTCCGCAAGCCGCATCAGGGCAAGCCAGCCGTCTGCCGGTGGCGTCGGTTGGGCGTGAACCCAGCCGACCCGCGCGAGATCACGCACCGTTGCATTGCCGTGCCGGTAGACAAGCGCTTCGCTCGCGCTGCCAGGCAACCCCGCTTTCACGACATCCCGCAGGCGAAACACATCCGCCAGCCGGTCACGATCATTGTTCGAAAAGCGCCACCGGACAGCGAGCGCATGCGCGGTCGCCGCCCCATCGAGCATGACGGCAAGGCGGAGCACCGGATCAGCGGCAAGCCCGTGCGCACTGTCAATCTCGCACATGCGCCCCAGCGCATCCGTGTCGATCGCACCGGGAATGAGTTCACCGAGCACGCCGCTGGCCTGCATCGAGCGCACCACGCCAAGCGGCGCGCGGGCAAGCAGCAGCTTCAGTACCTCCTTCTGGAGACGCTCCCCCGAGAGGGTCTTCAGCTGATGGCGCGCAGCCGCACAGGCCGTCAGCGCAACGGCGTTGATTTCGCCGCGCCCATACCACGCATGGATCCTGAAGAGGCGCAACACCCGCAGGTAGTCCTCGGCGATCCGCGCATCCGCATCGCCAATGAACCGCACGACACCAGCTTTCAGATCCTCGAGGCCCCCGTGATAGTCGAACACCTGGCCCTGCGGGTCCGCGTAGAGCGCATTGATGGTGAAGTCGCGCCGCCCGGCATCTTCCTGCCAGTCGGTGGTGAAAGCGACAGTCGCGCGCCGCCCGTCCGTCGAGACATCACGCCGCAAGGTCGTCACCTCGAACGGCTTGGAATTGCAGACGACGGTCACGGTTCCATGCTCAAGACCGGTGGCGACCGCACGCATGCCCTGACGCGCGACGGCCTTCGCCACGACATCCGGCGTAAGCGGCGTGGCAATGTCGATGTCATCCACACCGAGCCCCAGAAGGGAATTGCGCACGCACCCGCCAACGAATCGGGCGTTGCCCAGCGCCGCCATCACGGCCCGCACTTCAGGTGCGTGCAGCCATGGCTGGTCGGCAAGGGAGGGGGCGCGGGTCATGGCTTACCGGAAGAGGCTTTGATGAAGGTTGACGAGTATACCTGCCGTAGCCCCCCAGATATAGTGACGGCCATACGGGATTTCATAGTAGCGGCGTTCGACGCCCTGCCACACGCCCGACCGTGTCTGGTGGTTGCGCGTATCCATCAGGAACTTGAGCGGCACCTCGAACACTTCGGCCACTTCTTCCGGATCCACCTTGAGGTCGAACCCTTCCTGCACAAGACCGACAATGGGCTGGATGCGAAAGCCGGTCCCCGTCTCATACGCATCAAGCGCACCGAGGATCTCGACATGCGCCCGTGAGAGGCCAACCTCCTCTTCCGTCTCGCGCAGCGCCGCATCGATGACCGAAGCATCATTGTCCTCGACCCGCCCGCCGGGGAAGCTCACC
>JBILMZ010000066.1:0-15273 GCA_044375275.1 Micropepsaceae bacterium
CCTTCAGGGCGAGATAGCGTGGGTGATCGCGCAGGGCATCGAAAGCAGGATCGACGGATACCTTCAGGTAGAACCATGGCCCAGTGACCTTGACCGTCTCGTCGAGGTAATGGGCGGCGCGTTCGCGGTCGCCGGCTCGCAGAAATGCCCTGCAAAAATCTGGGTAGATGAAGACCCTGTCATATTCGTCCCGCGGCGCGTTCGCCAGAAAGTCGCGCTCTGCCGCCCGGACACCTTCGAGATCGCCGAGCAATCCGGGCACTACCATGGGACGCACATATACGTTGGCCGCCCAGCCCTCGGGATAGGGGTTTTCGGAAGCATCGAGACGCGCCTTGACTGCTGTCAAAACCTTGCGCGCCTCTTCCTGACGGCCAAGTGCCAGAAGAGCCCGCCCTCGATAGACCTCATAAACCGGAACGCCGTTCCGTTCACGCAGTTCGACTGGCCAATTCTCAAGCGCAAAATTGATGTTGGCCGGATCGCGCGTCGCGATGGCCATTTCTACGCGCTTGTCCTGGTCGATCCCGCGGGTTTCCTTCATCACAGCCCATGCGCCCGCAACGTCGCCAAGATCGAACTTGATGAGTGCGGCAAAGTTACGGGACGACTCGGACGCCGGATCGATGGCACGCGCGCGCTCGTTCATGGCCAACGCCCGGGAAAACTCGCCCATTGCCGACAAGGTGCTGGCGAACTCGGTCAGAAAAACCGCATTCTGCGGATCAAGGGCAATGGCGCGTTCGAAAGACGCATTCGATTCCGCAAAGCGCCCGTCGCGCCGCGCGATGAAGGCCTTCAGGGACCAGGCGATTTCGCTGTTCGGCGCGATGGCCGTGGCACGATCGGCATGTTGTGTCGCGCGGCGATAGTCGAGAAAACCGTAGTAATGGTATCCTGCGAGTGAGAACTGCGTCTCGACAGCATTCGGCGCCAACGCCTGCGCGCGATCGAGTGCCAGCTTTGCCGCGTCCAGAAGGCTTGCGTCCGTTCGGTTTCCTTCAAACCAGAACGATTGCGTCAAGACATAAGCCTTCAGCGCGTATGCGGCGGCGAAGCTGGCGTCGAGCGCGATTGCGCGATCCAGTACGGCGATTGTTTCCTTGCGTAGTTGCGCGCCAGTGTAATCGCTTGATCTCAGCAACAGGCGGGCGTTGGCGTAGAGTTCATACGCCTTCAAATTGCGCGTGCCGCCTTCGAAGGCAACATCGAGTTCGCGCGCGGCAAGAACGGTGTTGAGCGCCCGGGCGATCGCTTCGGTTATGTCGCGCTGGATACCGAACAGGTTCGCCGCCGTCAGCGCGCGATCATAGGATTCGCCCCATCTTTGCGAGTCGGTTGCGCCGTCGATCAGCTGCACCGCCACGCGGACCTGATCGCCGGATCGCTGCACCGATCCCATCAGCACGGCGTTGACGCCGAGTGCGCCCGCAACCTCCGAAGCGCTCCTGGTCGTGTTCATGAAGCGCATGACCGAAGTCCGCGCAATGACCCGCAGCGCCGACACACTGGCGAGGCGCGTGAGCAGATCGTCATGCAGCCCGGCCGCAAAGGCAAGGTCTTCGGCCTTGCCGGTCAGGTTGCTGAACGGAAGCACCGCGAGCGACGGTGTTTCGCCTGGGTTCGTGGGCGTTGGCGTGAGCTGCCACAATGAGACAGCGGCGGCCCCGGCCGCAGCCACGCCACCGCCGATCATCAATGTGCGCCGGTCGAGCGACAGCGGGAGCTTTGCCGGAGTCTTTGCGGCCGGCTTTGGCAGCGCTGCCGGTGCAGCAGCGTGCGCTGGCGTAGCCGGTGCAAAGATCTCGATGGTCTCGGCCATCTTGTCGAGCTGCACGGGGCCGCGCGAGACGAAGCGTTCGGCGAGCGGGCCGCGGATGAGGCGGCGGACATCGGCGGAGATGATCGCCGAGCCGGGTTCGGCCTTTGCCATGAGGCGCGCGGCGACGTTGACGCTGTGGCCGAGAAGGTCGCCGTTGGGCTGCACCATGACTTCTCCCACGTGTACGCCCACACGCACGCGCGGGCGGCATTCGTCGGCGAGTTCGAGCGCTGCGTTGACGCCGCTCATGCTGGACCCGAATTCCAGCATGAAGCCGTCGCCGGCGGTGTTGAAGACGCGGCCGCCGTGGGACTTGGCGATGCCTTCGATCACGGGACGCAGGTTCGCGATCTGCGCGACGGTTCTTGCCTGGTCAGCTTCGGTGCGGGCCGAGAAGCCGGCGACATCGAGGGCCACGATGGTGGCGAGCTTGTTTGTCTGGTCACTCATTTCAGCAGCGCCTCGAAGCGCGGGTTGCCGCGGAGTTTGTCGAAGTCGGGATCCACGCGCAGGATGGCGGGCGTGTAGAAGCCGCCCGGCGCCTTCAGCAAGCGTTCCAGCGCCGGGATTGCGCGGTCGGCATCGCCGAAGCGGGCCCAGACGCGCAGGCGTGTGCCTTCAAGTACCATTCCTAGGAACGCATCCGCCGTGACAGGAACGAGCGCGACGAGGCGATCGGCGTATGTCATGGCCGCAACCCGATCTCCCAAACCGCAACTTGCGAGCGCCAGAACCTCAAGGACGAATGGGTTGTCCGGCTGGCGTTTCGATTCCACCATTGCGACGGCCAGCGCGCGCTCGTAGTGGGCTTTCGCGCCGGCCGCGTCACCCGCCAAACGCTTCAGGTCGCCCAGGTACACCTCAAGCAAGCCAACAAAGGCGCTTTGGCCTTGCAGTTCCTTGTCCTGCGCCAGGAATGTCGAGTAGGCTTCGTTCGCGGGGGCGAACTGGCGCGTATAAACCGCCTGATAGTAGATCGCATCTCTTGCGCTGAAGTCGCCCAACACTGGCCGGACAGTGGCGAGCACGTCCTTTGCCAGATCCATGCGGCCCTCAGCTTGCAGCGCCAGGGCCTTGATGCCGATCAGTTGGGGCGCGTCGGGCCATTTGTTCAAAGCCGCATCTGCGGTGCTCAAGGAACCCGCGTAATCGCGCATGTTCAGCATCGTTTCCGGCACGCTGAGCTGCGTTTGCATGGACAGGGGATCGAGATCGGCACCACGCTTCAAGTACGTCAGTGCATCGTCCCAGCGCCCCTGACGCCGGGCAATGTAACCGAGCGCTGATGTCGCTTCCGCATCGTTGGGCCATTTGGCTGCAACCTGCTCGAAGCGCTGGCGCGCGCCCGCGAAATCGCGCAGGACCCAGTATTGAAAGTACGCCTGCGTGCGCAATGTCTCGAGCGCATCGGGCTGCAGGCGCACGGCTTCCTTGAGGGCATGTTGCGCCGCATCGCGACGTGACGCTGTCCGGTCGCCGTTGTGATAGGCGCGCGCGTGCGCCTGGGACAGCAAGGCCCATGCAGGCGCAAAGTCCGGGTCGAGCGTCACAGCCTGCTGGAGTGTGCGCGCTGCCTCCAGGAAGTTGGTCTTTCGTATGAACGCAAGCCCGCGCAGATAGGCGTCATAGGCCGCAGAATTTTCCGTCGGCGCGGCGGCGAGATCCTTCTTCTCGGTGCCCGTGACCGTGGCACTCAGCGCCTGGGCGATTGCGATGGCGATCTCGCTCTGCACGGCGAAGATGTCGTCCATCTTGCGGTCATAGATCTCGGCCCACAGATGCTCGTCGGTTGAGGCCTTGATCAGCTGGACGTTCACGCGCACCGCATCGCCGCGGCGCTGGACGCTGCCCTCGAGGATGTTGGCGACACCCAGCTGCTCGGCGAGCTTTGGCAGGTTGCCGGGACGGGCGCCGAGATTGGCCGTCGACGTGCGCGAGATGACTTTCAGCGAGCCGATCTTGGCGAGGCGGGTCAGGATCTCGTCCTGGATGCCGGTGGCGAAGAACTCGTTGTCCTTGTCGGTGCTCAGGTTCTCGAACGGAAGCACAGCGATGGACGCGGTGGGCACTGCGCTGACCGGCGTCATGGGTGCAGGGCCGCCTGATCTGCCCCACAGCAGCAGACCGAGCGTGACGAGCAACACAGGCGCGCCGACCATTGCCGCCATACGCGGCGTAAGCCATTGCTGCCAATGGAACGTGCCTGCAGGCTCTGCCGTGGGCTTCGTGGCCGCAGCATGTGTTGCCGCAGCGGCCGGCGCGTAAATCTCGATGGTCTCTGACATCTTGTCGAGCTGGACGGGACCGCGCGACACGAAGCGTTCGGCGAGCGGGCCGCGTATCAGGCGGCGGACATCGGCGGAGATAATGGCGGAGCCGGGTTCGGCTTTTGCCATAAGGCGCGCAGCAACGTTGACGCAGTGGCCGAGAAGGTCGCCGTTGGGCTGCGCGACGACTTCGCCGATGTGCACGCCGACGCGCACGCGCGGGCGGCATTCGTCGGCGAGTTCGAGCGCGGCGCCCACGGCGCTGAAGCTTGAGGCGAATTCCAGCATGAAGCCGTCGCCAGCGGTGTTGAACACGCGGCCGCCATGGGCTTTTGCAATCCCTTCAATGACCGGGCGCAGAAGCGCGATCTGGGCGACGGTCTTGGCTTCGTCAGCCTCCGTGCGTGCCGAGAAGCCAGCGACATCAAGGGCCACGATGGTGGCGAGCTTGCGGCTTGTGTCGGTCAATGCGGGCCCCTGATGGGAGCCGTGTTACCAGGCGTCGGGTTATCCCGCTTTGCCTCGATCTCTGCGGCGCGCTTCTCGACGAGTTCGACGATGTGGTCGACCAGTCTCTCGTTGTCCATCTTATGGTCCGGCTTACCGGCGATATAGACCATGCCGGAACCAGCGCCGCCGCCGGTGAAGCCGACGTCTGTCTGTGCGGCCTCGCCCGGTCCGTTGACGACGCAGCCGATGATCGAGAGCGACATCGGCGTGGTGATGTGCTTGACGCGCTCCTCGATGATGGCCACGGTCTTGATGACGTCGAAGCCCTGGCGGGCACAGGACGGGCACGCGATCACGTTCACGCCGCGGTGACGCAGGCCCAGCGACTTCAGGATGTCGAAGCCGACGCGGATTTCCTCGACCGGGTCGGCCGAGAGCGAGACGCGGATCGTGTCGCCAATACCGGCCCAGAGAAGCGACCCGATCCCGATCGCCGATTTTACCGTGCCTGTCATCAGGCTCCCGGCTTCGGTCACGCCGAGATGCAGGGGATAGTCGCAGGCCTCGGCGAGGCCCTGGTAGGCCGCCACCGCCAGGAACACGTCGGAGGCCTTCACGCTGATCTTGAACTCGCGGAAGTCGTTGTCCTCGAGGATGCGCGCGTGATTGAGAGCACTCTCCACCATCGCTTCGGGACAGGGCTCGCCGTAGCGCTCGAGCAGTTCCTTTTCGAGCGAGCCCGCATTGACGCCGATGCGCATGGACACGCCGTGGTCCTTCGCCGCCTTCACGACCTCGCGCACGCGCTGGGCCGACCCGATGTTGCCGGGATTGATGCGCAGGCACGCGGCGCCTGATTCGGCGGCCTCGATCGCGCGCTTGTAGTGAAAATGGATGTCGGCAACGATCGGGACCTGCACGGCGCGGATGATCGACTTCAGGGCCAGCGTGGACTCCTCGTCGGGGCACGAGATGCGCACGATGTCGGCACCGGCGGCCTCCAGCGCCTTGACCTGGCGGATGGTCGCCTGGATGTCGGTCGTCAAGGTGTTGGTCATGGACTGCACCGTGATGGGTGCGTCTCCGCCAACCTCGACGTTGCCGACGCGAATCTTCCGGGATTTCCGGCGGATGATGTCTCTGTAGGGGCGAATGCTCATGGCGGAGTGATAGCAACATGGCCGCATTCAAACCAGTGGCTGCCGCCCCCCCCATGCCCTCACCCGGGAGGTGATGGCCGCGGAGAACGGTTGAATTTGCTGGCCGTATCCCTACCCGCCAAGGAACTCCTTAACAAAGGGCGTGGCCGGGTCGTTTTTAAGCTGTTCCGGGGTCCCCACCTGCTCGATCTGACCCAGGTTCATGACCGCGACCCGGTCGGCCAGCGCAAGGGCTTCTTCCTGGTCGTGGGTGACCATGATGGTTGTCAGTTTTGTGTCATCGTGCAGCTTGCGCAACCATTGCCGCAGGTCCTTTCGGACCTTGGCGTCCAGTGCCCCGAAGGGTTCGTCGAGCAGCAGGATGCGGGGCTCGATGGCGAGGGCGCGGGCCAGGGCGACGCGCTGCCTCTGGCCGCCCGAAAGCTGGTTGGGGTAGCGCGACCCCAGGCCCTGGAGCTGCATGCGCTCGAGGAGGGCATCGACGCGCGCCTTGATCTCGCGCCGTGGCGGGCGCTTTCCGAAGGGCCTGATGTTGAGGCCGAAGGCAATGTTCTGTGCAACGGTCATGTGCCTGAAGAGCGCGTAGGCCTGGAACACGAAGCCGATGCGTCGCTCGCGGGCCGGCACCAGCGTGATGTCCTGGCCATCGAAGCGCATGGCGCCTTCTTCGGGCAGGTCCAGTCCGCCGATGCTGCGCAGAAGCGTGGTCTTGCCGGATCCGGAGGGGCCCAGCAGCGCCATGAACTCTCCCGCGTTCACGGTGAGACTTGCTTCCCGCACTGCCGGAAACGACCCAAAGCGTTTCGTCACGCGCTCGATTTCCAACGCCATGTCAGCTCCCCCTTATGCCCCTAGTGCCGACGCGACGATGCGATGGCGTCGCCGAACTGCCATTCGAGCAGGCTCTTCAGGACAAGCGTCACCAATGCAAGGAGTGCGAGCAGCGATGCCACTGCGAAGGCGGCCGCGAAATTGTACTCGTTGTAGAGGATCTCGACGTGCAACGGCATGGTGTTCGTAAGACCCCTGATGTGTCCGGAGACCACCGACACGGCGCCGAACTCGCCCATCGCGCGCGCGTTGCAGAGCAGGACGCCATACAGCAACCCCCAGCGCACATTGGGCAGCGTCACGTACCAGAATGCCTGCCAGCCGGTGGCGCCCAGCGTGAGCGCTGCCTCCTCCTCGCTGACGCCCTGCTCCTGCATGAGCGGGATCAGTTCGCGGGCGACGAAGGGAAAGGTCACGAAGACCGTTGCAAGGACGAGGCCTGTCACCGTGAAGATGACCTTGATGCCCAGCGCATCAAGCACGGGCCCGAGGTACCCCTGTGCTCCGAACAAGAGCACGTAGACGAGTCCGGAGATCACGGGAGACACGGAGAATGGCAGGTCGATGAGCGTGATCAGAAACCCCTTGCCGCGAAACTCGAACTTGGTGATGGCCCAGGCTGCCGCGAGGCCAAAGACCGTGTTCAGCGGCACGGCGATCGCTGCGACCGTCAGCGTCAGCCAGATGGCTGATTGTGCGTCCTTCTCGGTGATGGCGGCAAAGTAGGCGTCAACGCCATTGCGACACGCCTCAACGAACACGGCGAGGAGTGGTGTCAGCAGGAATATTGCGATGTAGCCGAAGGCCAGCGTGCCGAGCAGAAGCTTGACGCCCATGCTCTCATCCGTCGACGACCTGAACCGGCGGCGCTGTTTGCGATCCGTCATCGTTTGCGCGCCCATGCCTGCAGCGAGTTGATCGCCAACAACATGACGAACGAGATCACGAGCATCGCCGAGCCTACGGCAGCCGCGCCCGCATAGTCGAACTGCTCGAGCTTGATGACGATCAGGAGTGGCGCGATTTCGGACACCATCGGGAGATTGCCTGCAATGAAGATCACTGATCCGTACTCTCCCACCGCCCTGGCGAATGCCAGCGCGGCGCCCGTGAGCCAGGCCGGCAGGATGGCTGGAATGATCACCCGCCAGAACGTCTGGCCGCGCGAGGCTCCCAGTGTGGCGGCGACCTCTTCCAGTTCCTTCTCCATTTCGGAAAGCACAGGCTGGACTGACCTGACGACGAACGGAAGCCCGATGAAGGTCAGGGCCACCACCACGCCCAGAGGCGTGTACGCTACCTTCAGGCCTATCTCCGCGAGGTACTGTCCGAACCAGCCATTAGGTGCGTAGAGCGCGCTCAATGCGATGCCCGCGACCGCCGTCGGCAAGGCGAAGGGCAGATCGACAAAGGCATCGAGAATGCGCTTGCCGGGAAACCTGTAACGCACAAGGACCCAGGCCACGAGCAGGCCAAACACGGCGTTGATCAGGCTGGCAGCCAGCGCGGCACCAAAGCTCAGTTTCAGCGCCGCAAGCACGCGCGGCGCGGTCACAGCTTCCCAGACCCCGGTCAGGCCCAGTTCCCAAGGCCGTACCAGCAGTGCCGCCAACGGGATCAGGATGACGAGAGACATATAGGCTACTGCAAAGCCGAACGTGATCCCGAAGCCCGGGATCACGCTGGGTTGCTTGAACTTCCATCCTTCGACGCGAGTGGAATTCACCTACTGGCCCGGTTGATAGATCTGGTCAAAGACGCCGCCATCGGCGAAGTGTACCTTCTGTGCCTTTTGCCATCCACCGAACACCTGATCAACGGTTATCAACGGGATTTTCGGGAACTTGCCTGCATGTTTGGCGGCAACCGCGGGATCCGAAGCACGATAGAAGTTCTGCGCGATCAGTTCCTGCGCCCGCGGCGTGTAAAGGAATTTCAGATAGGCTTCGGCAACCGCCCGTGTCCCCTTTTTGTCGACATAACGGTCGACGAGTGCAACCGGCGGTTCGGCGAGGATGCTGACCGAAGGATAGACAATGTCGAATTTGTCGGCGCCGAGTTCCTTCTGGACCAGATAGGCTTCGTTCTCCCAGGAAATGAAAACGTCGCCAATGCCACGCTGCGCGAAAGTCGTCGTCGCACCTCGCGCACCCGTGTCAAGAATTGGCACGTTTTTGAAAAGCTTTGTCAGGAAGGCCCTGGCGGTTGCGTCGCTGCCTCCTGGTTGCCTCAGGGCCCACGCCCACGCCGCCAGGTAGTTCCAGCGCGCCCCACCCGATGTCTTCGGGTTCGGCGTGATGACCTGAATGCCGGGCTTCGCAAGATCACCCCAGTCCCTGATCTTCAACGGATTGCCCTTGCGGACAACCAGCACGATCGTCGACGTGTAGGGCGAAGAGTTGAGAGGCAGCCTTGACTGCCAGTTGGCGGGGAGCAGCTTTGCACGCGCCGCGATTTCATCGATGTCGTAGGCCAGCGCGAGGGTAACCACATCCGCTTCCAGACCGTCGATCACCGAGCGAGCCTGCTTGCCCGAGCCGCCATGGCTCTGGTTGATGGTCACAGTGTCACCCGTCTTTGCCTTGTAGTCAGCTGCAAACGCGGAGTTCACCGCGGTGTAGAGCTCCCGTGTTGGATCATAGGACACGTTGAGCAGCGTGTGCTCCTTGGCAAAAACTGTCTGGCTGAACAGAAAGACAAACGAGATCGCTGCCAGGCCGAAGCCGACTGCCTTTGAAGTGGTGGACATCTCAAATCCTCCCTTGATGAAAATGATCTTAACTCAGAACTTGACCTGTGTGCGCAGGGAGAAAATCCCCCGTCCTGCACCCCGCCGCTTCCGACCCCCGTCGACAGCTCAATCTGACTTTATCTATAATGTCTACCTAGTCAATCGAGATTATCGAGTTGACGATTTGAACTTCTGCTTCCGCCCCTTTGCTCAGTGAGATTTTTTGCGGAAATGCGCGGGTGCGCGCAGCAAATTGGCTGGGACTGCGCAGAAGACCTGCCGGGAGGTGCTACGCGCCGGGCTTCAGCTTTCGCCGGTCGGCCAGCGCATCGGCGAGCGAGTGCTCTTCCAGGATCCGGGCGGTCGCATTGCGCACATCCACGAGAGACTTCCGGATGGCGCAGGTTGTCTCGTCCGTGCAGTCATCGCACCGCCTGTAGGCCGTCCTGCTGGCGCAGGGGCTCAATGCCAGAGGACCGTCGATCAGCCTGATGATCTCTGCGAAGCTGATTTCACTTGCTTCGCGCGCCAACCGGTAACCGCCGTGGCGGCCGCGCGTGCTGTGAACAAGGCCCCGCTTCTTCAGGTCGAGGAGGATCTGCTCCAGAAACTTGCGCGGCACATTCGCCTGCTCCGCGATATCGGCGATCTGCAGGGATGGCTCATCCTTGCATTCCGCAAGGTGCAGCATGGCGCGCAACGCGTATCGGGCTTTCTGAGATAGCATACCAAATCCATAGCCTTTATTGGCCCGGTCAGACTACATGTAATTATTGACCGGCAGGAGAACGTATCCCTGTCAGGTTAACGTCGATGTACCCTGCTGGCCTGAAACCTGACCTCCACCCTCAGTTTTTCCAAGCGATGCCTGCCGGATTTCGCTAGACTGTTTTCAGGTCTCATCGTTCAGGAACATCCCCATGCCCTTTGCTGCCAGAAGCCTCCTGCTTGCCGCTGCCATTGTGGGGGCTGGTGCCCTGCTTGCCTCCACGTCGGTGCCCGCGGAGGCTGGCGTACGCTGGGGCAAGTGCGGGACCGCAACCCATGTCAAAGGCAAGGGCGCTGTGTGCAGCAACGGCTTCACCTATAACTTCATCGTGGGCGGCGCTGCCGAGACCTGGGGCGTGAAGCTCATGACGCCGCTGAACCAGTGCGCGCCGCTGACGTTCTCGGTGGAACTGGACGGCAAGCCGGTCAAATCGACGGCGGCCCTTGCGGCCGGCAAGAGCGAAACGGTGGTTCTGGGCAATGGCCTTGCGGCCGGAACTCACGTTCTCGTCGTCAAGTCACAGTTCATGTATTCGGAATGCTTCCCCGCGCAACCGCCGCAGACCCCCGGCAACTGGGGCGTCGATGCGCTGATTTCCGTTCAGCCGAAATAGCGGCCTGACAGGATGAGGGAGCAGCACATCCGTGCGCCGCTCCCGTCCCGATATTCCTATTTCGGCGCTGCCGGCATTGGCGGGCCGGAGAACTCGGCTTCAATGATCACTTCAACGTCGTCGCCGACACCCATCGTCGTGCCGGGTGCGGGAATGCCATAGGCCACGCCGAAGACCGACCGCTTGAGCGAGCCCTTGGCGGAGAATCCGATGCGGGCATTCGGATCGTACTCGTGGCCGACATAGCCGCCGTTGAATTTCGCCTCGAGCGTCAGCGGTGCGGTCACGCCGTGCAGGGAGAAGTCTCCCGTGATGCGGGCCGTATCGGCGCCAGTCAGTTCCACCTTCGTCGACTTGAACGTGATCTCAGGGAATTGCGCGGCGTCCAACCATTCCTTGCCCAGAAGCTTGTCCACGAAACCTGTCGGCGGCGCGGGGAGCGTCAGGGACTTCGGGTTGACCGTCGCCGTGATGGATGAGGCCCCCGGGTTCTTGGGATTGAACTGAAGCTCGGCATCGAACTCCGAGAAAGCCGCCGTGTAGTTGGAAAAGCCTAAGTGGCTCACGCGGAAATGCAGGCTCGCGTGGGTCTTGTCCAGCTTGTAGGTGCCGGCCGGCACGTCGGTCGTGACCGGAACGATCGGCGCCGGTGTGGCGGCCGCTTCGGTGGCGGGCGCCGCCTTTTCTGCTTCGGCCTTCTTTGCGTCGTCGCCCGACGGGCCGCACGACGCGAGCACCAGCACGGCGCCCATCATCAGAATCTTCTTCATTGCTGTGCTCTCCCGATTGTCAATGCGCTGTCCTAGCGGTCTTCGATGTAGGCCGCAACGAGGGCGGGATCCTGCATGGGCATGAAGTGTGTCAGCCCCGGAAGAAACACATCACGTCCCTGAGGAAACTCCTGCGCGAGCCGGTCCCAGGTGGGCGACGCGGAGAAGTCCGTGTGGTCGCGCGGGCCCTCCTGGCGCTGCTGGGCGCGCATGACGGTGACCGGTACCTTCACGTTGCGCACATTGTCATGGATGTCGGTGCCGCCGGCCGCCATGTAGATCGATGCCTCGATGGCGGGCGGGCAAGCCAGTTCGACACCGGTGCCGTCGGCTTTCGGCATCACGCCATAGCGGCAGTAATCGTCGAGGACGGCGAGCTGCCAGAGCGAGTAGGGCTTGCGGTGCCGGTAGAGGTCGCGCATCGCCTCCCAGCTCTCGAAGCTGTTGCGGCGGCGGGCCACCGGATGGTCCACGCCTTCAGGCCAGCTTCCCCGCGCCGCGTAGATCTCGGGCGACATGATGACCGGGTCGACAAGCACGAGGCGCGTGAACTGCGTCGGCAGGCGCGCTGCCAGCTGGACCAGGATGTGCCCGCCCTTGGAGTGCCCGGCGCCGATCGCCGGCGCGAGTTTCAGATGCTGGAGCAGCTCGAATACATCTTCGGCGGGCTCCCGCCAGTCGAGGACCGGGCCCCGCTTCTCGCTACGGCCATGGCCCCGGGTTTCAACCGCGATGATGTGATAGCTGCCGCCAAGGTGGGCGATGGTCTGGTCCCACACGCGGGCGTGGAAGCCGGTGGCGTGAATGAGCAGCAGCGGTGTCTGCCCGCGCTCACCCCATTCGAAATAGGCGATGCGGCAACCGCTCGCTTCAAACGAGGACAGCCTTGGTTCGGTCTGGTTGATCAAGGTTCGGGAATTCCCTCTTGTCGCGCTGATTTGCGCCATCTAGGCGCTCAACGCGGTGTTAGGCAAGATTGACTAGCATGCGCGCTACAGTGCATTTTGACGGTAACGGAAACCTGTTGGCAGCCCATGAACTATATCGAAGCCAGACACACGACCCTTTCTCGCGCGTCGGGCGCAGTGAAGCTTCATGGCCCCGAAGCCTTCGAGGGCATGCGCAAGGCCGGCCATCTGGCCGCCTCTTGCCTCGACATGCTGATCGAGCACGTGAAGCCGGGCGTAAAGACTTCCACGCTTGATGACCTCGCGCATGATTTCGTCGTCAGCAATGGCGGCATTCCGGCGACGATCTTCTATCGCGGCTACAAGTACTCCAGCTGCATCTCCATCAACGAGGTCGTGTGCCACGGCATGCCGTCGGACCGCGAGCTGCGCGATGGCGACATCCTCAATATCGACGTCACGGCCATCGTCGATGGCTGGCATGGCGATACGAGCCGCATGTATCTGTGCGGCGACGTCCCGCTCAAGGCGCGCCGGCTTGTCGACGTGACCTATGACGCGATGATGCATGGCATTGCGGCGATCAAGCCTGGCTCCAGGACGGGCGACCTGGGCCGCGCAATCCAGGCCTATGCCGAAGCCCATTCCTATTCCGTGGTTCGTGACTTCTGCGGCCATGGCCTCGGCAAGGTCTTCCACGATGCGCCGAACATCCTTCACTATGGCCAGGAAGGAAGCGGGCTCGCTTTCAAGGAAGGGATGATCTTCACGGTCGAGCCGATGATCAATGCCGGCAAATGGCAGGTCAAACTCAAGAGTGACGGGTGGACTGCTGTTACAAAGGATAGGTCCCTGTCAGCACAATTTGAACACAGTTGCGGTGTGACGTCGACGGGAGTCGAAATCTTCACCGCCTCCCCGACGGGGTGGCACAAGCCCCCCTATGGAACGACCTGAACTCGCTGACGCTTCCGTCCTTCTTCCGGATCAATGGCTGGGCCACCGCGAAAGGCTGCGCGAACGGTTTCGCATGGCCGGTGCTGCCTCCCTGCACGATCATGAGCTCCTCGAACTCGTCCTCTGCATGGCCGTGCCGCGCCGGGACATGAAGCCCGTGGCCCTCGCGCTGCTGAGGGAATTCGGCGGCGACCTCTCCATGCTGCTGTCGGCGTCGCGCGAGCGGCTGACGCGCGTCAGCGGCGTTGGCGACAGTGCGGCGCAGGCGATTGCGCTGATTGGCGCCTTCGCCGCGCGGGCGGCCGCACAGCCCGTGATCAAACGCAATGTCCTGTCTTCGTGGAGCGCCGTCGTTTCCTATTGTCAGCTCACCATGCAGGGGCTGGGTTCGGAACAGTTCCGCGTGCTTTTCCTTGACCGGAAAAACAGGCTGATCCGCGATGAGGTGATGGGCGAAGGAACGGTCGACCATGCGCCGGTCTATCCGCGCGAAGTGGTCAAGCGGGCGCTGGAACTCGAGGCTTCGGCACTCATCCTGGTCCACAATCACCCCAGCGGCGATCCCTCGCCGTCCACGGCTGATGTCGACATGACGAAGCTGATTGTGGAGGCCGCGCGGACCATGGAAATCGCTGTCCACGACCACCTGATCGTGGGCCGTCAGGGTCACGCGAGCCTGCGGCAGCTGGGGCTTATGTGAGCCCCTGCCCCTCTGGACAGATTCCTACGCTATCGATTTAGAGCGCCGAACATCGCCGAAATCGCCGAAAACAAAAAGAGAACAAATTGTCGCAGGATGTCGCAAGCGGAGCTGCGGATGACGGGCGCGCCCCGCTGTGCTTGAATGGCGAAGTTTCGTGAATGGGGGAACAGCCATGCGTGTCGTCGGATTTCTGCTCAAGGCCATCCTGGTGCTGGTCGTGCTCGCGGCGGGAGGGCTCGCAGCCGTCTGGTACTTCAACCCGTTCGCGCCCGAGATCGCGATGGGCGATCCGCTGCCCACCGGAAGACGCATCAGGGAAGACGGGATCATTGCGAACTACTTTCCAGGCACGGGCAGCGGGAAGCGTCCCGGAGTCCTGTTCCTCGGCGGGTCGGAAGGCGGATTGTCGCCGGGCGTGACGCGCATGGCGAAGGAGCTGCAGTCGCGCGGGTACTCCGTCCTGCACCTGTCCTATTTCGGTGCTCCCGGGCAGCCGCCGATCCTGTCCCTCATTCCACTGGAAACGTTCGACCGCGCGCTTGCCTGGCTGAAGGCGCAGCCCGATGTCGACGGTGAGCGCATCGCCGTCGTTGGCGGGTCGAAGGGGGCAGAGGCGGCGCTGATCGTGGCCGCGCGCCATCCGGAGCTGCGCGCCGTCGTTGCGGGCATGCCTTCCCATGTCGCGTGGCAGGGCATCGACTTCAACCTTCTGAACTTCATGATCAACCCGCCCGGCGGTTCGTGGACGCTGAACGGGCGGCCGATTCCGTTCGTGGCCTATACGCAGGATTTCAGGGGCGGAGACATCGTGGAACTCTATCGGAAGAGCCTTGAGCAGGCGCCCAACCTGAAGGACGCGACCATCCGCATCGAGCTCACGCGGGCGCCGGTGCTGCTCATCTGCGGCAAGCAGGACACGCTCTGGCCTTCATGCCTCATGGCCGACCGCGTGAAGGAGCGTGCCGTGCAGATGGGTGGCCCCGAAGTCACGGTGCTTGCCTACGAGAATGCCGGCCACGCCGTGCTTGGCATCCCGCTCGACAAGACGAACAAGAACTACAACATGCTCGACAGCCTCGGCGGCACGGATGACGGCAACAACGCGGCGCGGGCGGATGGCTGGGCGAAGATCCTGGCGCATCTGGATGCGGCGCTGAGGCAGGATTAAAACCCGTGACAGTGCACTGATTCCGGGATCCGGCCGTGATGTCATTCAACAGTGAAAGAATGAGTGCACTGTCACGGGTTGTTTGGAATTGGCGCTCAAAAAACAAGCCCTCAAGCCGTCATGG
>JBILMZ010000067.1:0-15256 GCA_044375275.1 Micropepsaceae bacterium
AATGCATGGATCTTCGTGCCAGCCTTGACAGTTGCTGTCTGGGCGGCCGCGTCAACAGAAACAACGCCCTGCATGCCGTCGAGCGAAATCAGCGTACCTGAGGTCTCGCAAATCGGCGTAAATGAATGCCCGGACCCGGTGACGCGCACGCGCTTCGGTGCAGCACGAACAACGGCCGAAAGTTCAGCCTCGCTTCCTGGCGCCGCCATGTCCATCGGCGTCGCACGAACGGCACCCGACCAGTTGGACCAGGAATTCATTCCTTTGTCAGCGGGCCAGTCGCGGCAACAAACTTGTCCGCACGCGAGTGCGCCTCGTCAGCCTCGGCCTTGGTTAGACGACCCTTCAGCACCTCGAGTGGCGTCGAACGGTTCCGGTCGATCTGGTTGCTTCTGGAATCGAACGGCACGCCCGCGAATCCGTTGCGCGCCGCAAGGATGTAGTACTTCAGCGCTTCAATGGCATCTGCAGTCACACCGTCACCTGATTCAAGCATGGTCGCGAAATTGTATTGTCCCTGCGCAAGACCATACTCTGCCGCGTGACCGTACCACTTCGCAGCTTCACCAAGGTTCTTGTCCACGCCAAAGCCAAACTCGTTGATTGAGCCCAGATCAAACATGGACAGTGAATAGCCGAGCCGGGCTGCCTGGAGGTGATACTTTCGCGCCTTTTCGTAATCCCGCGCGGCAACACCCGGCTTGCCGTCCATGTATTCGACGCCGAGGCGATGCGCGGCATAGGCGTTGCCGCTGTCGGCCGCTTGCGTCCAGAAATCAAGCGCTTCGGGATAGCGGCCCATGCGGTAGTGGTCTTCGCCAACGTCATTCTTGTCCCTCACTTCACCCATAGGGTGTTCGAGGGCCGAGGCTTCGGTGGGACCGAGTGGGGCCTCATCGGTCACGGGCTTCGGCGACAGGAAAATCACGCCCACCACAACACTGAGCGCGACCACTGACACCGCAGCACCGATAAGCAGCTTCTTCATTGCATTCTCCGGCCGAAATGGGCGAAACAGGGAATAAACTAACCCAATCCCGCCGCGCTGATAAGTACCTCGAATCCCCGGGAAAAGGGTTCCATGCCGCCCCGCACAGAATTAGAACCCATGACGCAGACCCTTGTCCCCGAGATCCGCACCCTTGAGCGCAGCGACGCCCGCCTTCTTGCCGCCCTGTTCCAGTTGTATGTTTACGACTTCTCGGAATTTGAACACCGGGACTCAAACCGGCTGGCATTGAATGCCGGCGGAACATTCGACGTCGATATCCCGCCGGTGGATTACTGGATGTCGCCGGGCCGCTGGGGCTACATCATCGGTGCGGCTGGGCGTCCTGCGGGCTTTGCCCTCGTGAATGCCGTGTCGCCCACCGGACGCGTCATCGACTTCAACATGTCGGAGTTCTTCATCGCGCGGAAATATCGGCGCCAGCATTTCGGGACCCGCGCCGTGCACGACATATTCGAGCGCCACCGGGGTCGATGGGAAATTGGCGTGATCCAGCCCAATGTCGCCGCCCGCGCCTTCTGGCCCAAAGCCATCGCGCAGGCAGCTGATGCGACTGGTGTGGAAATGCTCGACGGATCCGTCAGCGGTTGGCCAGGTCCGGTCTGGACGTTCTCCAATGCGCCAGCCTTACGTGAAAGCAAGATTCCATGACCAATGGATGGGACGCCTCTGCCGACGCCTGGATCAGGGATCTTGGTGATAACGGCGACTTCGGACGCCGCTATGTGATGGACGCCCCCATGCTCGAGCGGGCCTGCGCAGAACCAGTCGCAAGCGCGCTCGACGTCGGATGCGGCGAAGGCCGCTTCTGCAGGATGCTGAAATCGAGGGGTATCAGCACGATCGGCTTGGACCCGACCGAGCGCTTGCTCGACACGGCCCGGCAGAAGGACCCCGAAGGCACCTATGTCCTGTCAGGTGCGGAAGCCATGCCCATCCCGACCGCGAGCATTGATCTCACCATCGCCTATCTCTCGCTCATCGACATCGAGCACCTCGAACCGGCCATTGCCGAGATGGCGCGGATCACAAGGCCAGGCGGGCGACTGCTCATCGCCAACCTCAATAGCTTCAACACGGCCGGCGCAGAACGAGGCTGGGTCAAGTCGATCACGGGCGAACGAAAATACTTCGCCATGGATCACTATATGGAGGAGCGAGCCGTCTGGTGCGAATGGCGCGGCATTCGCATCATCAATCATCATCGCCCGCTCAGCACCTACATGAGGCTCTTCCTCGGCCAGGGCCTGCAGCTCCTCCGCTTCGACGAACCGCTGCCCGCAACCGACGCACCAGCCGACAAGCGGGACAGCTACATCCGGGCCCCCTGGTTTTGCCTCATGGAGTGGCGCAAACCGGCAATCGCTTGATCCCAGGGCCACCTTTCGCTTAGCTGCGCTCATCACGCCATTCCAACCGGACACAACTTCAATGACCAACCCCTTCAGCCCCCTGACATTCACGCGCGGCCCCGCCCTCAAGAACCGCTTCATGCTCGCGCCCCTGACCAACCTGCAGAGCCATAAGGACGGCACATTGTCGGACGAGGAGTTCCACTGGCTCACCATGCGCGCCAAGGGCGGCTTCGGTCTGACCATGACGTGCGCCTCGCATGTGCAGGCCCAGGGACTGGGCTTTCCGGGACAGCTTGGAATTTTTGGCGACCAGCATTTGCCGGGACTGACACGCCTGGCAGCCGCCATTCGCCAGGAGCACAGCGTCGCCGTCGTCCAGTTGCATCATGCCGGCATGCGATCACCCGGCGCGATGATCGGCACCCAACCCGTCTGCCCCTCTGACAACGAGGAAACCGGCGCGCGAGGCCTCACACTTGGCGAGGTTGAACAGCTGGCAGAGGACTTCATCGCAGCCGCCGTTCGCGCCGAGAAGGCTGGCTTCGACGGCGTCGAACTGCATGGTGCACATGGCTATGTGCTGTGCCAGTTCCTCAGTTCTGAAATCAACAAACGGTCCGACCGCTTTGGTGGCGACCTTGAAGGCCGTTCGCGCATCGTCTTCGACATCATCGATGGGATCCGCAAACGCTGCCGGCCGGACTTCAACCTCGGCATCCGCCTGTCACCCGAACGCTTTGGGCTGAAGCTGGCCGAGATCAAGGTTCTCGCCCAGCGCCTGATGACGGAAGCAAAGGTCGACTACATCGACATGTCCCTCTGGGATGTATTCAAGGAGCCCGAGGAAGCCGAGCACAAGGGCAAGACGCTGCTCGCCCACTTCGTGGATCTCGACCGGGGCGCGGTACGCCTCGGCGCCGCCGGAAAGATCACCACGGCAGAACATGTCCGGACGGTACTCTCCCAGGGCATGGACTTCGTGCTTCTCGGCCGCGCCGCCATCCTGCATCACGATTTCCCGCGCCTGATGGAGCAGGACCCGTCGTTCAAGCCGATTGCATTGCCGGTATCAGCCGCCCATCTCGAAAAGGAAGGGCTGAGCCCGACCTTCCTCAACTACATGAGGACATGGAAAGGCTTCGTCGCAGAAGGCTGACCCCAGCCACCATCAACCAAGCCCCAATGCCGCAACCGCATCCGCCACGCCCTGCGTTCGCGCGCGCATGTCCTGCGCCAGATGGCGTTGGGTTGGAATGTAGAACAGGCCGAGGTCAAGCCCTTTGAGTGCGATCTCGGCACAGCGATCCGGCATGATCAGGTCCAGTGCCGGAGGCGCCTCTTTGGGGTCAGGCAGTTTGCGGGCAATGAGCGGCGTATAAACGGCGCCCGGCAGCAGCAGATGCACCGACAGCGGACCGTCTGCGACTTCATCACGGAGCCACTCCGCCATGATCAGCAATCCGTGCTTGGCCGCACCATAAAATCCGAGTCCCGATCCTCGCACCGCCGACGGCACGCTCAGCGCATTTTCCGAGGCGGTGAACATGATGTGCCCCGTGCTGTTCTCTCGAACGAGAAGGGCCTGGTAGGCCTGCGCAATGCGAATGCCTGCGTGGAAGTTCACCTCGAACATCTGCATCGCAGCCTCGTCGAAGGTCTCCCGCAACACCCTCTTGTTGCGCCCGAGCCCCGCATTCGAGCAAACCACGTCCAGACGCCCCCACACGCCATGGGCGCGCTCCACCAGCGCCACTTGCTGTTCCGGTTGAGAAAGGTCGCAGGAGAGAGGGACACATTGATTGCCAAGCTCTCGCGCTGCAGCTTCGAGATTCTGCTGCGCGACGTCAGCGATGACAATACGCGCACCACGCTGCTGGAACGCGTGGGCGAGCGCCAGCCCAATCCCGGAAGCGCCGCCCGTCACCAGCACGACTTTGCCTGCGAAGTCGATCATGATCCTGCATCTCCGGGACGATGAATGTACATGGGCGAATTCTCCTGCGGCGGGAATAAACCACGCGCGCAGCGCAAACGGGAAGCCCAATGTGCATTTGCTGCAAGACCCGCAAGGACTATAAAGAACCTGACACTAGTGTCTTTGGGGAAGCTTCAGTGAAACACGCAATTCTCGCTCTGTGCGCCTTCCTGCTGATGATGGCGGCAACACCATCAACCCGCGCAGCGGATGAACCGAAAAAGGCACCGGCAGCAACACTCGAAGAACTCGACAAGCGGATCGCAAAGATCCTGGCCGATGCAAAAGTCCCAGGCACAAGCGTCACCGTGATCGAGAACAGCCAGATCGTCCTGACCAAGGGATATGGCTACGCGGACCTGAAAGCAAAGCGTCCCGTGACACCGGACATCGTGTTCCGCGCCGGATCCATCTCCAAGAGCATCACGTCGGTTGCGATCATGATGCTCGTCGAGGAAGGCAAGCTCAGCCTTGACGCAAAGCTCGCCGACCTGATGCCCGAGTTCAAATACGACAACCCATGGGAATTCACGCACCCGATCCGCCTGGTTCACTTGCTGGAACACACGACGGGTTTCGACGACATCACGTTTCGTCACTACCTGCTCGAAGGCAAGGACGTTCCCCTGTCGGAGGCCGTGAACCTCTATGGCCCATACAAGAGCCGCTGGAAGCCGGGCACGATGACCTCGTACTGCAATTCGGGTCCCGTGATCGCCGGCCGTATCATCGAGAAGGTAACCGGACAGCGCTTCCAGGATTTCATCGCGACCCGTCTCACAGGCCCGCTGGCAATGGAAAGCGCCTACTGGACCCGCGAGCCGCAGATCACGGATCGCATTTCGAAGAGTTACAAGGACACTGAAGGAAACGAAGAGCCCTTCGTTGAAATCCTGGCACGACCATCAGGATCGCTGAACGTCACGTCGAAGGACCTGGCGAAGTTTCCGCTTCTCATGCTCGGCCGGGGCACGCTTGATGGAAAGACATACCTTTCAACGGCATCTGTTGAACGGATCGAGCGGCCGGAAACCAACGATGGCGCCCGGGCAGGCCTGAAATACGGCTATGGCCTCGGCAACATGATCTATGCAGGCAAGAAGGCAATCTTCCATGGGCATGATGGTGGAATCGACGGCTTCGTTTCCAAATACGAATATGCGCCTGGACTGGGCGCCGGGTTCGTTGTCATGGCCAATCTCGGAACGTCGCAGGTCAATACCGTGGGCGACGAAATCAGGAGCTACCTCGAACGCAGCGTGCCCGAACCCAAGGTGGCCAGCATTCCGCTCGCCCCGACCGAGCTTGAACCGCTGACCGGATTCTATCAATCGGCGGCACCGCGCCAGCAACTGCTGGCCATCCTCGAGAGCATCTTTGGCTGGCAGACGGCCAAGGCCGTGAATGGCGAGCTCGAGTTCAACGGAACCCGTCGCATTCATGTTGGCAGCAACATGTTCCGGAAAGCTGACAAGGCGGCGCCCAACATCATCTTCGTTCGAAATGGCGATGACGTCATGATGTTCACTGCCACCGGTGCTGACCGCAAAGTCCCGTTGCCTGAAATCATCGGCAAAGCCGCGATGGCGGGCATCTATGTGCTGGCCCTCGTTCTGTCGGCACTCTACATGCTGGTCTGGATCCCGAGCGCCTTCCTCGGTCGCTTGGGAGAGAGAGGAGGCGTGATGCTGCGTCTCCTGCCCTGGCTGGCAATGGTCTCCACGGTGGTCGTGGCAGGCATCGTTCTCGTCGGACTTTCTGCCGCCGGCCTCTCCGAGCTTGGCAGGCCGAGCCCCATCGCCTGGGCGTTGTATGGCGCGACACTGGCTGTCCCGGTACTTGGCGCCGCTGCGACCCTGCGAACCGTTATGGGCGCACCCGATGCGAACCTGTTCGCTCGCGGCATGGCCTGGCTATCGAGCATCGCCACGCTGACATTCGCTGGCTACCTCTTCGCCTATGGCTGGATCGGGATGAAGATCTGGGAGTAGTCAGCCCAGGCTCGCCGCGTACTCACGGATGAACCTGCCGACAATCGCCTCGGCAGGTTCCACAGCCCTGACCTGCCCCACACCCTGCCCCGCAGACCAGGTATCTTTCCATCGTTTGAACGCAGCAGATGGATCGCTGAAAACCGGTCCATCTTCCTTGACGGCAGACGGATCAATGCCGGCAGCGACAAGGCTCGCCCGCAGCCAGTTCGCACGCACGCCCGTGACTGCGGACGTCTGCACCAGGTCTTCGTGTGTTGCGGCAACCAGCATGTCCTTGTAGGCGTCAGGCGCCAGCGACTCCGATGCCGCAATGAACGGCGTGCCGATATAGGCGAGATCCGCGCCCAGGATCTGCATGGCGCGGATGCCTTGGCCCGAACTGACGGCACCGCCGGCAACGATCGGTCCCTTGAAAAAGCTGCGCACGGCCGGAATGAAGGCGAAAGGACTGAGCTGCCCGGTGTGCCCGCCGGCCCCGGCACAGACGAGGACCAGCCCGTCAACGCCCGCGTCCACGCATTTACGCGCAAAGCCGGCATCAATGACATCGGCAAAGACGAGCCCGCCATAGGAATGGACAGCATCCAGCACGCGACGGGGGCTGCCCAGCGCCGTGATCACCATGGAAGGCTGATGCTTCAGGATGAGGTCAATCTCATCCTTCATGCGGCTGTAGGAGTTGTGGGCAACAACATTGACGACCCAGGGCGCATGACTGTCACCCAGGTCCTGCCGCAGGCTTCCCATCCAGCTGTCGAGTTCTTCCAGCGTGCGCGCATTC
The DNA here is from genome assembly GCA_044375275.1 of Micropepsaceae bacterium. Lineage (GTDB taxonomy): Bacteria > Pseudomonadota > Alphaproteobacteria > Micropepsales > Micropepsaceae > SZUA-430. The sequence goes on from JBILMZ010000067.1 coordinate 7,115, forward strand.
GGAGCGGGAAAGGCAGCGGCCATGCCGGCGCGTGCCGTTGAACGGACAAGGTCCGGTCCCGACACGAGAAACATCGGGGCCGCGATGGCGGGAACCTTGAGGCGTGCCGTGAAAGCGTCAAAGCGGCTTTCAGCAGGCACCACCATCAATTCTGTTCCTTCGCACGCTCCACATAGGAGCCGTCTTCCGTGTTGATCACGACGCGCGTGCCCACGTTGATGTGCGGCGGCACAGCGGTCTTCACGCCGTTGGAGAGCTTCGCCGGCTTGAAGGAAGACGAGGCAGTCTGTCCCTTCACGACGGGCTCGGTGTCTGCAATCTCGAGAATGACACGCGACGGCAGCTCGATCGCGATGGGAACACCGTTGTGGGTGCTCAGCGTAACTTCCATGTTTTCCTGGAGGTACACCGCCATGTCGCCGAGAATATCGGCCGAGACATGAATCTGGTCGAAGTTGTCGGGGTCCATGAAAACGTAGGCATCACCATCCTGGTACAGGAAGTTGTTCTTGCGCATGTCCACGAACGCCTTCTCCAGGCCGTCGGTCGTCTTGTAGCGCTCGTTTACCTTGACGCCATCCCTGATCCGACGCATTTCAATCTGGGTCGTCGGCGTGCCCTTCCCGGGGTGGAAGTTCTCGGCCGTCAGGACCACATAGAGTTCGCCGTTCTTTTCGATGATATTTCCTTTGCGCACATTGCTGGCAATGACCGAAACCACGCGAAACTCCTTGATGCAGAATGGAACCCACACGCACGTCCGCAGGCGCGGCGCAGCAGTGGCTGAATTGGCGCGAGGTGATAGCAGCCACGGCCTTCCCCGCCAAGATGCAACCACCGGGACGGGCGCGGCATGGTAACCGTTTCGCCCTGGTGGTCGCCCGAAAGACATGCCGACCGCAGGCCATTCCTGCTGGCCCGCAACCGCATAAAAGCGGGATTTCGCCGGTACTTCGAGACGCACGGCTTTACCGAAGTCGAATGTGCCGCACTGCAGGTTTCGCCCGGCAACGAAACCCACCTTCATGCATTTGCAACCGATGCGACCGTGAACGGTTCACCCCAGCGCCTGTACCTGCACACCTCGCCCGAATTCGCTTCCAAGAAACTGCTGGCCGCCGGCGAGCAGAAGATCTTCGACTTCGCCCGCGTGTTTCGCAATCGCGAGCATGCCGCCGTGAACGTGCCGGAGTTCACGATGCTTGAATGGTACCGGGCGAATGCAGACTACGACGCCGTCATTGGCGACTGCATCAACCTGATCCGTCTCGCAGCCGAAACAGCGGGTCAATCAACCTTCCGCCACCGCGACAGGGTCCTGCGGTCCACGACACAGGCACGGCGCATGACTGTCGCCGAAGCGTTCGACACCTACGCACGCATCGACCTTCTCGCCACGATCGACGCTGACGGGACGGATCGCGCCTATCTGGCCATGCAGGCCCAGGCGCAGGGCATAGGCTTCGAACCGACGGACACATGGTCTGACATCTTCAGCCGGATCCTGGTCGAACGCGTTGAACCGCATCTTGGGTTCGATGCCCCGCTGGTGCTCGACGAGTATCCGGCCGCCGAGGCCGCGCTCGCCCGAAAGTGCCCGCAGGATCCGCGCGTGGCAGAACGCTTCGAACTCTATGTGCTGGGCGTCGAATTGGCCAACGGCTTTGGAGAACTTACCGATCCCGTCGAACAGCGCGCACGCTTCGAGCAAGAGATGAACGAGAAGCAGCGCATCTATGGCGAGCGCTATCCGATCGACGAGGAACTCCTCGCCGCGCTCGAACTCATGCCTCCGTCTTCGGGCGTGGCGCTGGGCTTCGACAGGCTCGTCATGCTCGCCACGGGCGCCCCGCACATCGAGCATGTCATGTGGACACCACCCGCCGGCCGCGCCACATGAAGCGCAAGACGCTGCGCAGCGCAGCCGACCTGGCAGAAGCAGGCCTGATCGGCACCAGTGCCGCTGACGGCATCCGCAGCGTTGAGGCCCGCTATGCCATCGCCGTCCCGCCCCTCGTCACGGATCTGATCAATCCCGACGACGCGAATGATCCCATTGCGCGGCAGTACATCCCGGACGAACGCGAACTCGTCGTCGCAAGGGGCGAACGCAACGATCCCATCGGGGATGAACCCCATTCGCCCGTCGAAGGCATCGTCCACCGCTACAGCGACCGCGTCCTTTTCAAGGTCGTGCACACCTGCCCAGTCTATTGCCGCTTCTGCTTTCGCCGCGAGATGGTGGGTCCCGGCAAGAATGCAAACCTGACGCCCGAAGCGATCACGCGCGCGATCACCTACATCAGTGATCATCCTGAAATCCGGGAAGTCATCCTGACTGGCGGAGACCCCTTCATTCTGGCCCCGCACCGCATCGCGCGACTGACAGCGTCAATTGATGAAATCCCCCACATCGAGCGCATACGCTGGCACACCCGCGTTCCGGTCGTCGAGCCGGACAAGGTTGACGCGGCGCTTGTCGAAGCGCTCCGGCCCCGCCGGGCGCGGCCGGTCGTTGCCCTGCACGCGAACCACCCGCGCGAGTTCACGGCGCAGGCCATCGACGCGTTGCAGCGATTGTCGGGCGCCGGAATTTCCCTGCTCAGCCAGTCAGTGCTGCTGAAGGGCGTCAATGACGACGCCAGCACCCTCTCGGACCTCGTGGCCGCATTCCTCAGGCACAGTGTTGAGCCCTACTACCTGCACCACGCCGACCTCGCACCAGGAACCTCCCACTTCAGGACGTCCATTCGCGAGGGCATCGACCTGATGGCCGCCCTGCGAGACCGGATGGCGGGAACCCGGCTGCCCACGTACGTCCTCGACCTGCCCGGAGGGTTCTCGAAGGTGAACCTGGAGAGCGAGAATGCCATCGAGACACACCCGGGCCGATGGCGCCTGCTGGATGAAGCAGGCCGCTGGCATGACTATGAGGGGTGAGCCTCAGGGTTTCGCGATCACCTTCACGTCCAGACGACGCCGGTCATCAAGAAACTGTCGCGCGACGGCTTGAACATCAGCCGCGCTGACTTCCCTTATGTTGTCGACCGCCGAGCGCGCACGTTCGAGTGTCGCCGGGTTTGACTGCGCATCCCTGAGCGTTTCAACCCAGTAGGCATTCGTCGATTGGGCCGCATAGAGCTGGTACAGCAAAGGCTTTCGCGCTCGGTCCAGCAGGTCGGCTGACACCTCGCGCTCTTTCAGTTCCCCGGCGATCTCGCCAAGCGTCTCAAAGAACTTGTCGACGGCATCGGGCTTGGGCTCCACCCCGGCAAACACATAGCCAAAGCCGTCAAACGAGGTAGAGGCGAAGCTGGTGCCAAACGGCGTGTAGGTACCGCCTTGAGCCTCGCGAACCTCGTCGATGAGGCGCAATTGCAGGATCTCGGAGAGCACGGCCATCGCCTGCTCCTGGCGCAACTCGGGAAACACATCCGTGCCCGGCCACACCGACGCAACAGCCGCCTGGTCGCGTCGCCCCTGATGCGTGAAGCTGTAGACTTGCCCCTTCGCCGGAAAGCGCACAGCGCCGTCGCCCTCGGGGCGGAATTTCGGATCACGGGCCGGAAGCGCACCGAACGTCTTCGCTGCCGCCTCGATGGCATCGGCAACCTTCACATGCCCGACGATCGTGATCTCCATCGGAGCCCGCGCAAGCGAGGGCGCAATGGCATTGCGGATGTCATCCATCGTCAGCGCGCGGATGTCCTCCGGAGACGGTGATGCCCAGCGACCATCGCCGCCGCGAACAAGACCGAGCAACTCCCGGTTCAGCACGCCCATCGGCTTGGACAGCTGCTCTTGATACTGACCGTCAATGGCTGACTGGAGGCGCTTCAGGCCATCGGCCCGATAGGCTGGGTCCGTTGCGAAGGCCGCCAGCACCTGCAACTGCAGCAGCACATCGCGCTCGACCGTATCGCCAAAAAGCTGGAACTTGTCCTCGTCGAGATCGAGGTTGATCCCGGCGAAATGACCAGGTTCCGTCTGCTCGAGCTCGCCCATTTCAAGGCGCCCCAACCCGCCTTCAACAAAGGCAAAGGGCAGGACCCAACCCAGGCCGCGCTTTGTTTTTGGCAGCGAAAGATAACCACCCTGCACGCGAACGACGACGGTGACCCTGTCCTTTTCGTAGTCCGTCGGCTTGACGTTCAGCGTCACGCCATTGGCAAACCTGACTTGCGTGACACCCATGTCCGGGAGCGTCGCGCGCTCCTTCACCGTTCCCTTGGGGCCAAACTCGCGATAGGTGAACTGCTTGATCGAGTCCTTGGGCGGAGGCGCAACCTTCGTCTTCAGGCTTGCCAGATAGGCTGCCTTGATCGCTGCACTGCCACCGGCGACAGCCTTTGGCGATGCCACATAGACCATAGGACCTGCACCGGAGACCGAGGTCTTGAGCGCACGCGTGACATCCGCCGCCTTCAGGCCAGCGATGCTCTTCGAATACAGGTCAAGTTCGGTCTTCGGGTCAGTAGGCACCCGGCTGCCGGCGACGGACTCCATGATGAGTTCCGCCACGTCCATGTTCGAGCGCGTATTGGCATTCGCGCTCACCAGCAGATACGGCGAACGCTGCTCAAGGGCTTCGCGCTCAACCTCGCTTTGCTGGAAACCATGCACAAGCGCACGCCGCAATTCCTGCTCGGCAGCCGCGAGGCCCCGTTGCCATTCACCTGTCTTGGCGCGCACCGTCAGAGATGTGACGATGCCGGCACCCTTGATGACTTCGCGTCCGATATCGGCGTCGATGAACGGCGGATCGGCCTGCCGGGCAACCTTGCTGAGACGCCGGTTCAGCGCCGTATAGGCAACCATCCGCTGATGCACCTCACGCCGCCGTGCCTTCGAGTCGGGCCTTGTATCCACGGGCTGCACCCAGCTAATGCTGACGACCTCTTCCAGCCCGGGCTCTGACTGATGCAGCACGGACAGGCCACGCTTGAGCGGCTTTCCGAACTCATCCGCCTTGGTGGCGGCGCCGCCCGTTTTCCAGTCGGCAAATGTCGTGGCAATGCGGGCCTCAAACGCGTCAAGGCTGACGTCACCCACGACCACCAGAAGCGCGCGCTGCGGACGGTAATGTCGCTCATAGAAGCTTCGCAATTGGGCCGACGTTGCCGAGCGGACAAAGGCCATGTCGCCAATCGGCGGCCGCGTCGCATATTTCTGTCCCTCGAACAGCAGGCCGATCTGGGCAAGCAGGGAACGGATGGCCGGCGTGTCGCGCGCGCGCTCCTCGGATTGTATGACGCCACGCTCACGATCGACGGCTTCCTGAGAGATTGTCAGGCGACCGACGATTTCCCGCATGACCTTGAAGCCATTGTTCAGCACCTCGGCCCGCACACTGGGCAGCGAAAGCGTGAATGTGGTGGAATCATAGTCCGTCGAGGCATTGGCAGCAGATCCAATCTGCATGCCCATGCGCTGCAGCGCCTTGAACATCTCGCCTTCGGGGTAGTTTTCCGACCCGTTGAAGGCCATGTGCTCGAGGAAATGCGCTACCCCGCGCTCATTCTCCCTTTCATGCAGCGAGCCCGCCTCGATGCGCATGCGCATTGAAACCGTGCCCTCGGGATTGGCATTGCGCTTGATGACATAGCGCATGCCGTTGGGCAGCGCGCCGAAGCGGACCGTCGGATCGGGCTTGAGGTCGCTGCCATCCTGTGGCCACAACCCGCGCGCATTGGCGGACGAAACAGCAAGCAGAAACGCGAGAAAAACAAACGCGGCGCAATAGTCACGCCAAACCCACCGGCGATCGAGCATCGAATCCCTCAAATCAGAACTTGCCACAGTGACCGGCGAACGCTCCCGGCGAGCAACCAACGCCCGGTTGATTTTCAACCGCGAGCACCCCTATCCCGTCCCCGCTGCACATTCAAGAAATCGCCGGGGCACCAGGCAGTTTCAGCAGGAAACGTGGCGGTTTTGTGGAGTGTCCGTGCGTCAGTCACACACATGTGAGCGCATGACGAACCACAGGTTTTGCACGGATTATCGGAGGCATGTGATTTCACCGGCGTTGATGCATTAAGAACCGCTTCATCATCTGGGCCTACTGTTCCGCCCAGAGTTCTGGACCTCCGCCTGCTGCGGACAAGTGCCCCATGGAGATCAGCGCATCCCCCTTCGTTTCGGCCCTTGCGGATGCCACGCATCACGCACAGAAACCGGACGCGCACGCTCAGGCACTGCGAACAGCCATCGCCAACCTCGCAAGCGGGTCAACCACAGGACTGGTTCAGACGGAAACGGCTCTGTTGCGCACGCTTCTGCAGGCGCTGCAGTCGACACCTGAAACCAAGGGACAGATCGGACCACTCCTTTCGGACCTGGTGAAAGCACAAGTCCTGCCAGCGGTACCAACCGCCATCCGAAACGAGATAGCGCGAACCCTGAACATCGCTTCTCCCCTGCGCAATCTTCCAGATGATGCTGCCGTAGCGCGGGTCCTGCTCTCGCCGCAAACCCAGCCAGGCGCCGGGGTCGGCGTCCAACCTGCACCAGACATGGCCGGACCGCCGGTGCTGCTCAACGACCTGAAATCCGCCCTCGCTTCGCTCCAAGGCGCCTTGCAGCAGTGGAACGCAAGGGAGGGCTTGCCCACGCAGACCGCAACGGCCGCAAGTCCGGCAGCCCAGCAAGCGTCGGCACCAAACACAGCGCCCCTGCCTCCCGCAGGCAGTGAAAGCCGGCCTGCAACTCCTGGACCCGCGGGCCAGCCCCCCTCCCCGCCAGCGCCGGCCGGAGGAACCGCCGACATCACGTCAGCGCAACGTTTGTCCATGGGAGCGGCAAGCGCGCCACCTCTGCCCGTCGTGCCATTGGGCGCGATGGCGACCCTGCCGCAGCCGACCGCAGCAGGAAACTACGGCGCCCATGGCGGGATGGCCGATGCCATGGTGTCATTCCTGCTCTCGCAGCAGGCCGCCGCCACGCCTTCCGACACCATGATGCGCCTGCGCAATGCCAGGCTGGCCAATCCCGGGGACGGAAGATCCGATCTGTCGCCGGGCGTGACCAATCCCGCCGTCATCGCCTATCGCAAGGCTCTTCCACCAACGCCCGTACAGCCGGCGACATTGTGGCCGGCCGACCCAAGCCCGGCATTCATTGCAAGGACCCTGTCCGCCCGCACGGAAGCTGCGCTGACCCAGGTAAAGGTCCTCGAAATCGCAGCCCAGTTGCAGCGCGCAGAGCAGAGCACGACCAACGCTCAGGTCGCGCCCGAGCCCCGATGGTCGTTTGACTTGCCACTTCAGACGCCATTTGGACAGGCACACGCACGCTTTGAAGTAAGCCGCGACAGCTTCAGAACACGACAGGGCGCGCAAGCGGTTGTCTGGCGGGCACGCTTTTCAATGGACGTGGAACCACTGGGCCCCATCCACGCGCAGATCGCCCTGCTCGGCAAGCATGCATGGATCGGCCTGTGGGCCGAGCGCCCCGAAGCCATGAACCTCCTCGAACAACAGCAGGCGCAGCTCCAGAACACCTTTTCAGCTGATAACGTCGAAGCCGAAGTCATCTGCTGCCTCGGATCGCCGCCAGCGCATGCAGCTGGAACAGGAACAATGTGGGACAACGCCGTATGACCCACCCCGACCATCCCAACTCCATCGCCGTCGCCCTCGAATACGAGGCCGGTCACGCCCCACGGGTCGTGGCCTCCGGCCGCGGCTATGTCAGCGAGAAGATCGTTGAAGTGGCAAAGGCTCACGGCGTGCCCCTGCAGAAGGACCCGGCCCTGGCAGCCGCCCTTTCAACCCTGGAACTCGAACAGGAAATCCCCGAGCAGCTCTACAAGGCCGTTGCCCAGGTCCTCGGCTTTATCCTCAAGGCTGCCGGCCACCTGAAATGACGCATCGCCACTGACAAGCGGGCTTGATGGTCTCGGACGCGAAAATCGGGTCCGGAATTTTTATGCAGTAGATTTCCACAAGCAAACTTTTGGGTAGTCCGGCCGGAGGCGCAGGAAACCGGATTTCTGTACGCAGCTTCCCCGTTCTCCACAGCATCCGCCCCATGGCAACTTTGGCGTGTTGTGTGATTCTAGGGGTGGTCATTTCGGGGCTGCAGGGACCTTGAGGCGGAACTTTCCAGCGAGTCCATGGAGTTGGCTGGAAGTGCTGCATC
>JBILMZ010000254.1:0-4483 GCA_044375275.1 Micropepsaceae bacterium
TCCCCCAAAGGCGATGCCTTTGGGGGAGACCGGTTGTGGTGGCCCCGTGATCCGGTGATCGTTCTTGCACCCATGCAGCCTGACGATACACTCTTCAGCCACGAGACCTGAGGAGGCTGCCAATGACATATAATCCCGCAATCCGATCGATCGGAGACATCTCGCGGTTTCACGCGCAAGAGCGGGGAAATGCGTCGGCACTGGTTTTCGAGGGCGAGAAACAGACCTATCGTCAGTTCGACGAACGCTGTTCGCGCGTCGCCAACGGACTGATCGCAGATGGTGTCGGGCCACACGACAGGATCGCCTTCCTGGACAAGAACTCGGCTGCCTTCTTCGAGATGACGCTGGGCGCCACGAAGGCGAATGCCGCGATGGTGGCCGTCAACTGGCGCCTGGCGCCACCCGAAGTCGCTTACATCGTCAATGATGCCAAGGCCAAAGTGCTGTTCGTCGGCGCTCCCTTTTACGCCCTCATCGACAAGATCAGGGACGAGCTGAAGTTCGTCACCAAGGTGATCGCGATCCATGGCGGTCGTCCGGATTGGGAAGGCTATGAAGCCTGGCGCGACCGGCAAAGCGCGTCCGATCCGAAGGTCCCGTCCGGTCCCGAGGACATCTGCCTTCAGCTGTACACGTCGGGAACGACCGGTCTGCCGAAGGGCGTCATGCTCACCAACCGCAACTTTCTCGATCCGCGATCCGCACTGGTCAGTGACGAACTGTCCTTCAATGCATGGTCTTCCGAAGATGTGAGCCTGATTGCAATGCCTGCGTTCCATGTGGCAGGTGCCGGCTGGGGCATGGCAGGGCTCTACGCTGGCGCCAGGAACTTCGTGCTGTCCGAGTTCATGCCGCAGGCCGTGCTGGAGATGATCGCGCGCGAGCGTGTCACCAAGATCGTGCTCGTGCCCGCAGCGATCAAGTTCGCCATCGAACATCCCGCGGCAGCGAGCACCGACTTCTCGTCGCTGAAGATCGTGCTCTACGGGGCCTCGCCCATTCCGCTCGAACTGCTCAAGAACGCAATGCACGTGATGAAATGCGGTTTCGTCCAGGTCTATGGCATGACCGAAACCAACGGCGCCATTACCTATCTGCCGCCCGAGGACCACGATCCCAACGGCAACAGGCGCATGCGCTCGGCCGGCAAGCCGATGCCTGGCGTGGACATCAAGATTATCGATGGCGAAGGACGAGCGCTGAAGGCCGGCGAGATCGGCGAAGTCTGCATCCGCTCGGTGCAGAACATGAAGGGCTACTGGAACCTGCCGAAGGAAACGGCCAAGACGATGGATGCGGATGGGTGGATCCACTCCGGCGATGCGGGCTATGTCGATGAGGACGGCTATGTGTACATCCACGACCGCGTCAAGGACATGATCGTGTCCGGCGGTGAAAACGTCTACGGCGCGGAAGTCGAGAGCGCGATCTTCGGGCATCCGGCCGTCGCGGACGTTGCCGTCATTGGCGTGCCCGACGATCGGTGGGGCGAGTCCGTGAAGGCGATTGTTGTGCTGAAGCCTGGCGCGACAGCGACGCCCGACGATATCATCGGCTTCGCGCGCTCCCGGATCGCGGCCTACAAGTGCCCGAAGTCCGTCGACTTCATCGCCGCGCTTCCGCGCAACCCGACGGGCAAGATCCTGAAACGCGAACTGCGCGCACCGTACTGGGTGGGACGGGACCGGCAGGTGAACTGAAGCGCCGGCATCGAGACCGTTCCAGGGCATCCAGGCGCCTCTCCCCAAAATCGTGGCAACGATTTGGGGGAGTGGTCGCGCAGCGACCGAGGGGGGCGGCGCTCAGGCCTGTCAGGCATCATCATTCTGGCGTGAGCACTGCCCCCCTCGCCTTCGCGCGCTTACGCTTGCTCAGGCACTCCCCCAAACGCTCCGCTTTTGGGGGAGACCTTGTGTCCCTACATTCCCGGCTGCAGGGTTACAGTGGCCTTGGTATCGCCGCGCTGGCCGGCGCCGGAGCCACTGCCTGCGCTGTCGCGGCGGATGACCAGGAGACGGTCGCCGACCACGCTGTAGACGCGATCCTCGCGGTTCTTCACTTCGAAGCTGACGACGATGTACGCGCTGCCCTTTGACATTGACTGCGCCCGGCTGGCCAATGGCCGCCCCGCCTCGTCGATCCAGATGTCCATGGTGGATGACTGCTTGTCGACGAATTGCTGGTTCTTGGCCACCGTCAGCTCAAGACTGAGGAGGCGCGCGGGCTTGCCGTTCCAGGCTTCGGCGCGCTCGGCCTTCAGCTTTGCCCCTTCGAGGCGCATGAGCAGCGTCTCCGCGGCATGGACCATGCTGTGCACGTCGGCGTAGTCGAGCTCGTTGAGAGCGTTGCGCGTGGGAATGGGGGCGGTGCTGTCGGTCTGTCGCCCAGCTCCCTCGGCGACCGCCTTCACGATGATGTCGCGCGGATAGGCCAGGCGAAGGCCCTGTGGCCCATCCTCCGCGCTCAGGGTTGCCATGCCACTGGCGTTGCGGACCCTGTCGTCATCGTCCTTTGAAACGGTGCTCACCTGGGCGGTCAGGGTCACCTTCAAAGGTACCGTGCCACGCAGGCCTTCAAGCGCGGCGCGCAGATCGTCAAGGCCGCTGGCCCCGGCAGCAGGCACCGTGTGTGCGGCAACCAGAAGTCCCAGTGCCAGGGCCCATCTTCCCGCGGTCTGGTGGTTGGCGTGATCCGATTTGCGCATCATGATGGGTCTCCAACGAAATGGGGCTTGCTCGGACGCAACGAACCACACCGCGACAATGGCCGCAAGGCCGCCCTTTCGTACTCAACCCTTGGTGAGCCAGACCCTGATGCGGTAGCTGATCATGTCGATGACTGCCACGGTCACGAGGAAAAACAGGATCACGAACGCCGCCTGGTCCCAGAGCGCCAGCTTGATGCGTTCGTTGAGGTAGAAACCGATGCCGCCTGCTCCCACGATCCCGAACACCGTGGCGTTGCGCACGTTGGACTCGAAGAAATAAAGCGCCTGGCTCAGCATCACCGGCAGCACCTGCGGCAGCACGCCAAAGCGCAACACCAGTGGGCGCGCCGCGCCGGAGGCTTCCAGCCCCTCGATCGGCTTGCGGTCCGCGTTCTCGATGGCTTCGGCGTAGAGTTTTGCAAGCGCCGCGAAATCGCCGAGGATCAGCGCCATCACGCCGGCCATGGGGCCCAGACCCACGACTCCGATGAAGATCAGCGCCCAGATCAGTGATGGGGTCGCGCGGAACACATCGAACACGCGCCGGATCGCGAAGTGAAAGAGCGGGTTCGACACAACGGTGGATGCACCGAGGAAACCCAGTGGCAGGGCCAGCAAGGCCGCAATCACAGTGCCGAAGAACGCCATCCCCAATGTCTCGCCCATGGCCTGGACGTAGGCCCAGAGCTGACCATTATCGGTCGGCGGTACCATCAGCCGCAGGATGCCGCCAAGCTGACCGAAACCCTCCGACAGTCGCTGGGGTGTGATGCCAAGCTGCGTGCCGGCCCACAACACATAGAGCACCACGGCCGCCGCCACGAGCGCCCGCTTCACACTCGTTCCAAGCGGAACGACAAACAAGCGCGGCAGGCGCGCCTGCGCTGCATTGATATCGGCCGGGGACATGGTGCTCGCACTGAGTGCCATCAGCCTGCCTCTCCAAAGATCAGCCGGCGGCGGACGCGACCTGACACGAGGTCAACCACGAAGATCACGAGGATGATCATGGCCAGGATCGCACTCGCATCGCGATAGGCGCCGAACTGCATGGCAGAGATGAACTCGTGTCCGATGCCGCCGCCTCCCACAAAGCCGATGGCCGCGGCGGCGCCCACATTGATCTCGAAACGCAACAGCCCATACGACGCAACGTTCGGCAGGATCTGGGGAATGACCCCGAAACGGACGGTCTGCAGCCAACTCGCGCCCGAGCCGCGCATGCCCTCGAGCGGCGCCTCGGACACGTTTTCGATCACCTCGGCATAAAGCTTGCCGAGCGCGCCGGTTGCGTGAAGCCAGATGGCGAGGAGGCCTGCCAGCGGCCCGACGCCAAAGGCGAAGACGAAGACCAGCGCCAGTACAAGATCAGGCATGGTGCGCAGGAGCTCCAGCAGCCGACGCACCGGAAAGCCGACAATGGCCGGAACACCCAGGTTGCGCGCCGACAGCATCCCGAGCGCAAGGCCCGTGGCAACCGAGAGCACCGTCCCCAGGACTGCCATGTGGATGGAGGTGAGAATACTCTGTCCCCATTTCTCCGCGTCGTAGAACCAGTAGGCGAACGACCCTTCCGTTCGCGCTTCTTCGAGGAGCACTGGTGATCTCAGGTCGGGCAGGAACTGCTCGAAGAAGCCGGCGATATTGGGCCAGCCGGCCGCCAGCTTGAACACATCAATCTGGGCGATCAGGGCCGAACCGCCCATCAGGGCCGTGAAGACAAGCACACAGATGACCTGCACCACGCGCGCCCGCGCGCGATGGCGCGCGAAC
>JBILMZ010000255.1:0-4471 GCA_044375275.1 Micropepsaceae bacterium
TCGGGCTTGCCAGCCGTTTCCGAAAGAGGATCGGCGCTGTGACGGCAGGAACCTTCAAAGAAGGCACCGACTTCCACCGCAAGCACTTCATGGAGGATCGTGCCTTCCATGTGGCACGTGCTGGACGGCTGGACCTTGCGCGCGCGCACAACACCCTGGACGCGTCCGCGGATTGTCACTTCTTCGGCGACGATCTCGCCTTCGAAATTGGCCTTCTCGCCGATCGTCACCGAACCGGAACGGATGTCTCCGTCCACGCGTCCATCGATCTGGATGTCTCCCGTCGACGTCAGGGTTCCAATCACCACGAGATCATCCGAGATGATCGAGGGAGCTGACCGGCCGACCCGCTTCTGCGGCTGCGGCAATGGCAGATTTCCCGACGTCGGTGAGTTACCCTTGCTACCCCTTGTAAACATTTCGCCCCGCATCAAAAAACCGGATTGGACTTCGCACTACGTCATTGAACCAGATCTCATAGTGCAGGTGAGGTCCGGTACTGCGTCCGCTTGATCCCATTGTAGCGATCTTCTGCCTGAATTGCACGAAGTCTCCGGGCTTCACCAGCGATGTCTTGAGATGGGCATATCTGGTGCGGATTCCGCGCCCATGGTCAATATCTACGCAAAGCCCGTAGGGGCCGCGCAGGCCCGAAAAAATTACCTTGCCGGGCAGAGTTGCCATAATGGGGGTCCCAAACTCCCCGGCCATGTCGGCTCCAGCGTGGAATGCCACGCGGCCCGTAAAGGGATCCACGCGGTAACCAAATCCGCTGGTCGAATGGTAACGTCCATGCTCGATCGGCGTCACCAGGGGCAATCGCGTCATCGCGGAGGTCAGACCGTCGAGGCGCCCATAGATCTGAGCCACCTCGGCGAATTCCTTTTCGAACTCGTCCGTCACACCATCAATGGCCGCCGCTCGTATTTCCGCACCGATGCCGGCCGACAGGAACGGACCTCCGACCCCAAGCTTGCGCTTCGCGACGCCGCCACCGACCTTGGTGATGACGGTATCAACCGGCATTTCCGCAGTCTTCAGGATGGATTCATAGCGATCGATTTGCGTCGTCGCCGTTTCGCGAAGTTCTCCCAGCAGGGACAGCTGCTGCTTCTTGATTGCTTCAAGCTTGTCTTCAAGGGAGGCGATCTTCTGCACGACGTGGTTCTGGGCGAGAACGCTCTTTACGGCACCGGTGCTGCTGTTCCTGGACCCAACAGCGGCTGCCACGCTGCCAATCGCACTGTCGCTGATCGTTCGTTGAGCGCGACTCTGGCGCTGGGCTGGTTCAGCCGCAGCCATCTGCATCTGGATCGTGTTGGTGCCATCGTTTGAAATTGCACGCGCAAACGAAGGCCCGCCATAACCCCGCATCGTTGCGACCTGCGTGCGGAGACCCTTGAATTGCTGGTCCATGGCCTGCTTCTGCATCAGCAGGGCCGTGAGCTGGCGATGCTTGGCTTCGAGGTCGCGCGTCGCGTTCTGGAAACGCTCTTCAGCCAGCACGAGCAGGCCGTTGAGTTCGTCATAGGCCAGCTGCATCTGCGACACGCGGCCTTCATAGGCCGACTGCATGCTTGCGTAACGCTGGTCCTTCGCCGTGATGATCTGTTCCTTGAAGATCACGACCACGGACGAGTAGGCAACCCATCCCATCATGACCAGCGAACCAAACGCGATCGTCATCTGGAAGGTCGGACTGAACTCGAAGAACTGAACAGAACCGCGGCTACGGAGATAGAACTGCCTGTGCGGAAACAGCCGGTTCAAAAACGCAAAAAGTCCGGCCATGGGGGACGAGGACATGCGATACCTCAAACTGCGTACTGACACGGCCCGGCCACGGAGTAAGGACCCCACGTGCGGTCGGGACACACCTGTTAACACCTCGCCAGATTGTTACGGATTTGAAGCAATTCGCCAAGCCAGAGAAATCCTTGATTTCCTTACATAATGTTTAGAAACCAGTCTAATCGGATGAGAGGGCAGCCAATACCTCCTCCGCGTGTCCCGGAACCTTAACCTTTCGCCAGATCCGCGAAATCTTTCCCTTGGCATCAATCAGGAATGTAGCCCGCTCGATTCCCATGTAATTGCGCCCGTAAAGGGACTTTTCCACCCAGCAGCCATAGGCCTCGACGACCTTCCCGTCGACATCCGACCCGAGCGCTACGGCCAGCTTGTGCTTGGTCTTGAACTTGTCGTGGGCGGCCACCGTGTCCTTGGAGACCCCGACGATGGCTGCCCCCTTTCGGCGAAACTTCGGGAGAAGCCCGGTAAAGTCGATGGCCTCCCGCGTGCAGCCCGAGGTATCGTCCTTCGGATAAAAATATAGCACTACCGGGTTGCCGAGCAGGTCTTTAAGAGACACCTTTCCGCCACCGTCCGATGGAAGGGTGAAGGGTGGGGCCTTGTCACCAACACTCAGGGCCTTCGTCATCGTGGTTTGCCTCATCTCGGTTGTAGCTTGGAAAACATGAATCAGTTGTCGCGGGCGAGCAAGTTGAATTCCAGCCGCGTCGAGACGCAGGCGTCGCGGATCGCCCCGGCGTACTTTTGTGCAGGTGGCAGGTTGTGTTGAAGGGCATCTCGAGAACACTGGCGCTTCGCATCGCGCTGGCTACGCTGGGCCTCCTCGTGGTGCTGGGCAGCCTGTTCACCTGGCGCATCATGAGTGGCGGCTCGCTCGGCCCGCTGGGCCCGCAGCTTGAGTCCATGATCAATGCGGGCCTCAAGGGCATCCAGCTGCGCTTCGACGACAGCATCATTGCCTGGTCCGAAGGGCGCAAGTTTGCACATCTGCAGTTCGTCGGCGTCAGGGTTGTCGACGAGAACGAAGCCGTAATCGCGCGTGTGCCCCGCGCCAACATCACGTTGTCAGGTCCGGCGCTGCTCGGCGGCACGGCAGCCCCCACCGAAGTGGAGCTGATCGGCGTTTCGGCCAACATCGTTCGGCGCGCCGGCGGCGGCATCCAGCTGGGACTGCAGGTGAACTCAGGGCGAAAGCAGGACAAGGCGGCGGAAGGCGAGGACAACTCGCAGGAGGTCGTGCAGAAGGTCCTGCAGGCCATGCTGCACCCTTCGGACGATGACACACTGTCGAAGTACCTGAAGCGCTTTGCCATCAGCGAAGCAAAGCTGTCGGTGTTCGATGAGGAAACCCGATCAAGCTGGGTCGCCGACAATGCGTCGCTGACCTTCGATCGCAAGCCCAATGGCGTCGCGGTATCGATCAAGGCCCCCGTCAAGCTGGCCAACAGGCAGGTCTGGCAGTTTGCAGCTTCGGGACGCTACACGAACGGCAGCAAGGCGATCGCGCTGGAAGCGTCGTTCAAGCCGGTCAGGCTGAGCGTGCTGGCGGCCAATGGGTCCGGGCTGCAGTCGCTGAAGGGCTTCGACATTCCTGTCGCCGGCAACCTGGCTTGCGGCATGAACGTGAGCGGCGCCCTCGGCAAATGCAAGTTCTGGCTGAACGCGGGAGCCGGCAAGCTGCTGCTGCCGGCGCTGAGGCATGAGCCCATCGAACTGAAGGAAGCGGCCGTCACCGCCGAAATCGACTTCGTCACCAAACGCTACGCCATTTCCGAAATGACCTGGCAGGGCAAAACCATCCGGGGGCAGATCACGGGCGATGGTCAACTCGGGTTCGGCAGCAATGGCGAGTTGCAATCCCTCAGTGCAGACTGGACGGCCGACAACATTTTCATGGACGCGCCCAACCTGTTCGACGGCGGCTTCTCCCTCGAGACACTGAAGTTCAAGGGAGAGTTCGACGCCATCGCCCAGTCGCTCGCGATCGAGCAGGTCATGGCGCGCAAGGGCCCCTTCGAACTCTCGCTGACCGGTAGTCTCCAGGATCATCCGGTCTCGATGGGCGTCAAGCTCACCGGCGCCGTGACAGAGCTGTCCATCCCGGACCTCAAGCGCCTCTGGCCGACAGGCTCGGTACCCGGTGCACGGGACTGGATCTTTGCCAACATCCACGAGGGCATGGTCCGCAAGGCAGACATCAATATCGACCTGGTGCCGGGCGCGATCGTGGATGACCGCATTCCCAACGAGATGCTGAATGTTGCCTTCCAGATGTCCGGCCTGAAGGTCACCTATCTCGCGGGCCTTCCGGACCTGACCGGCGTGGACGGCACGGCGCTCCTCAACGGCGATACGTTCACCGGCGAACTGAAGTCGGGCCAGATCGGCTCGATCATCCTGAAGAAGGGTGGCATCCTCATCAATGAGCTCCACAAGCAGGGCACCGTTGGCAACATTTCGGGGACAGTGACAGGCCCGACGCGCGACATTCTCCAGCTGATTGACGCGCCGCGCCTGAAGTACCCATCGCGCTATGGCATTCAGGCAGACAAGGCCGGAGGCACGTCAAACGTGGACTTGGCGCTCGCCATCCCGATGCTCAGGGATCTGAACGCCAGTGACATCGGCATCGACGTCAATGCCGAACTCCTCGACGTGA
>JBILMZ010000068.1:0-15066 GCA_044375275.1 Micropepsaceae bacterium
CTTTTCCGTGTAGACGTTCGCGGCGTTCTTGAATTCGTAACGCTGCTCGAACTGCGGGACGGCGTTGATCTTGTCGAGCAGGCCGCGCAGGAACATCGAGGTCGTTGCGACGCCCGTGGTGTTCATCTCGCTGACCGGCTGAAGCCAGATCTCGTCGGCCGCTGCCGCCAGCATGTAGTCACCCATGCCACCGGTATAGAACGCCTGCGCGTGCGCGATGACGAACTTGCCCTTGGCCTTGAATGACTTCAATGCCGCGCGGAGTTCCTGCGCCGTGCTCGGGGCGACGCCGCCACCGCCAACGCGGATGAAGGCACCCTTCACGCGCGCGTCAGATTCCGCTGCTGCCAGCGCCGTCACCGCTTCGACGACCGAGCCTACTCTCTGCTCGCCTCCGAAGAAACTGTTGCGGCTGGAATCGGGAAGGCCATCGCGCAGGTCAATGGTGAGCACCATGTCGCTGGGAACGCGCGGCTGCGTGAATGCTCCGATGATGCTCGACACGAGAACCAGCAGAACGATGAAGATGATGAGCGAGGCGAAGAGGTTGGCGATACCCTTCAGACGCGCCAGAAACCAAGACCACATGGAAAGCCCCTCGGAAGTTTGCAGGCAGTTTAAGACAAAACCTTTCATGCGGTCTGAACACCGCAAAGGTCCCGACCGGATTTAAGGTCAACCGGCCCGTACCCGCAACACGCCGGGCCATCACAAATGCATGATTTGCCTGCGTTTTTCGCTAAACTTGGCGGTTGGCAGACCTATATTCCCCCGGCGAATGTATCGCAGCTGCCCAAGTCGCCTGTCTGGAGACCTCGCTTGAACCATTCGACGCGCTCGGCGGATGTGCCATGCGTGAAGCTTTCCGGCACGACATAACCCTGCCCGCGCTTCTGGAGGCGGTCGTCGCCGACGGCGGCGGCAGCGTTCAGCGCTTCTTCGATATCGCCGGCTTCGAGCAACTGTGATTGGCGCTGTGCCTTGTTGGCCCAGATGCCGGCCAGGCAGTCTGCCTGCAACTCGAGCTTTACTGAAAGCGCATTGGCCTGGGCCTGCGAACCCTGCTGCCGCAGCCTGTTCACCTTGCCCGATACGCCAAGCAGTGTCTGGACATGATGTGCCACTTCATGTGCCACGACATAGGCCATGGCAAAGTCACCATCGGCGCCGAGCTTCGTGCTCATGTCGTCAAAAAAAGCGAGGTCCAGAAACAGTTTCCTGTCGGCGGGGCAATAGAAGGGACCAGAAGCACTCTGCGCAAAGCCGCATGCGGACTGGACCTGGTCACGGAACAGCACGAGGGTGGGCTCCTCGTAACGCGCTCCATTCGCGGCAAAGATCGCATGCCATGCATCTTCTGTTTCTGCGAGCACGACACCAATCAGTTTGCGACGCTCGGCTTCCCTCGCTGTCTCCTGCAGCGGTGTCGCCTGGTCCGCGGGTGTCTCGGCCGTCGGCGCCTCAAGCGCGGAAGGATCGATTACCTGCCTGGGGTCGATGCCAAAAAACAGCGCAAGAACGACGATGACGACCAGCCCCAAACCACCGCCGGCACCCATGCCGCCGCCGGGGAATCTCCGCCCTCCGGCAGATTGGCCACGCCGGTCTTCAATATTGCTGCTCTCCCTGCGACCATCCGTCTTCATAACCTTAATCACTCCGGCGGAAAAACGTTGAAAATGCGCGGCGCGGGAGAACCCATTCCCCTCTGAGGCGAGTGCTCGCCCCCCGTCACGCTGGAGATTAACACCTCTTGTTTGTGGGCGTCTAATCTGGCGAAGTAGGGGCTCATGAAGGCAGAAGCGCTTCACTGGGGGAAGCACGTTATGCGTTTTCACTTTTGGTCTACGGCAGCGACGACGCTGTCCGTGATGGTTCTGGCGCTTGTTTTCCTCGCGATCCCTGCATCGCGCGTCGAGAACGCAAATGCCTATTTTCAGCAAACCAGCATTCGGTCTTCCGGCCTGGTCGGAACAAAGACCCTTGCGCTGACCTTTGATGACGGTCCTTCGACGCACACGGCTGAGCTGCTTGATGTGCTGGCGGAGAACAACGTCAAGGCAACCTTCTTCCTGGTTGGTGTTCGGGCGCGCCATCATTCGGTGCTGCTTGAGCGCATGGCGCGTGAGGGGCACGTGATCGCCAACCACTCCTACAATCACGCGCAGCTCGGTCGGCGCTATGCCGCGAACCCTGATCTCCTGGTGAAGCAGATCGCCGGCACCGATGAAATCATCAAGCAATTTGCCCGCGCAAACCAAGGCTATTACTTCCGGGCCCCCTATGGTGTGTGGCGTGCTGCCCATGCCGAAGTGCTCAACAGTGACGCAGAGCTCAAGCGCTATGTTGGCCCCATTTACTGGGACATCGGTGGCGAGACGTCATTCGATGATGAAGGCAACGTCCGAACGGCCGCTGATTGGGATTGCTGGTCGCGTGACTGGGGTGCAGACAGGTGTACCAGTGGCTACCTGAGAGAGATCTCCCGCAAGAAGGGTGGCATCGTGCTCATGCATGACATCCGGCATCGCTCTGTTTCGATGGTTCGTTCGATGCTGCCAGTGCTCCTTTCCGAGGGCTACAAGTTCGTCACGCTCGACGAAGTGCGGTCGCTGGATCAGTTCAAGACACCGTCAGGCGAGGAAACGCCGGTTGCCGATGCAGGGCAGCTTCCCGCAAACGCGCTGCTCTACCGCTAGGCTGTTGCAGACCGCCATTTCGGTTTAAGGTCTCCGGACGCATCAAGACGGAGCCGGCCCCATGACCTATCGCTCACCCCTTGTATTGCTGCTTGCCATCCTGGCAGCCGGAACCAGCCTGGCGACCGATGCGCACGCATGCGCGTGTTGCTCGGATACGGGGCAACGAATCGAGTTGACCCAGCAGACTGACAGTTACTCGCGCGATGAACTCGCCGCGATCCGCTTTGCACCCCAGGCCAAACTCTATTCGGATGCAGGGTTTCCGGACACGGTGTCGGGCATTCAGGATCCGCTCATGGACGCCTATGTCGTGACCGTCGCAAAGCGCCCGGCAGAATGGCTGTTCGAGGTGGTGGACGCGAAGGGGAGGAAGGGAAGCATCCTGTTCCCCCTGCCGAAGCAGTTCACCCGCTTTGAAGTCGACACCAAGGGGCTGGCTGCGCCCCTGACAGGCAACGGCCCTGATCTGTACAAGGAATGGAGAATGCACGGCATCACGAAGCTGGGCGGCATCCTGGCTGCCAATGGCGTGTGGGCCCGCGCCCGCATCATCCTGCACGGTGAGGGCAACGCCTGCACCGCGGCGCCGAACTTCACGAGCTGGACGCTCTCGGTCACCGGCAAGGATATCCGGTTCCGGTTCCTTGGAACGACGCTGCGCTGAACCGCTTTCGGGCGACTACTTCGGTTCGAGCTTCACGGCTTTCTGCGTGCTTTCGCCGGCGGCCGTGACCACGAAGAGCAGGACGCTGTCCCGGTTCATGGACTTGGCCTTCTCAAGCGCGAGGTTGATGTCTGCCAGCGAGGACACTTCCACGCTGCCGACTGCAACGATCCTGTCACCGGGATTGAGCCCCCGGGAAGCGGCATCGCTGGCCGGATCAATTCCCATGACCAGAACGCCCCGGGCGTCCTTGGCCAGGCGGAAGTCATCGCGGACCGCGTCCGTGATCGACTGAAGCGCCAGCCCCATTGAGGTCAGCTGCAAGCCGGGTGTCGTGCCGAGAGACGCCGTCAGGTCGCGCTTGGCCGCGGTCACCTTGATCGAGATGGTCGCGTTCTCTCGCCAGATCGTGAATGTCGCCGTCTGCCCAACGTCGAGGGCCGCAATCTTGCGGGCAAGCTCGCGGTTGTCCTTCACGACCTGCCCGTTGATCTTGAGGATCACGTCGCCGCGCTTGATGCCAGCCTTTTCGGCTGGGCTTCCGGCGATCACGCCCGTCACCAAGGCCCCATTGGCGTTGGGAAGGCCAAGCGCCTTGGCGTTGTCGTCGCTCAGGCTTTCGATCTGGACGCCCAGAAATCCGCGCTGAACCGCCCGCCCCTCCTTCAGGTCTTCAACGACACGCTTGATGGTCGAGGAGGGGATCGCAAACCCGATGCCACTGCCGGGACGCCCCATCGTGTTCATGCCGATCACGCGACCGTTGACGTCGAATGTTGGTCCGCCGGAATTTCCCGGGTTGATCGCGGCATCCAGCTGCAGGTAGTCCGTATACTGTCCGCTTCCGATCTCGTCACGACCGCGCGCCGAAAGGATGCCTGCCGTCACGGTGCCGTTCAAGCCAAAGGGGTTGCCGACGGCGAGCACGAGGTCGCCGACGCGCATGCGCTGGTCATCGTAGAACCGAAGGCTCGGGAATGACTTCGGCGCATCGATCTTGAGCAAGGCAATATCGGTAGCCTCGTCGCGACCGATCAGCCGGCCCTTGTACTTCGTGCCATCGGAAAAACGGATTTCAGCCTCATTCAGGCCGGACATGACGTGA
The DNA here is from genome assembly GCA_044375275.1 of Micropepsaceae bacterium. Classification (GTDB taxonomy): domain Bacteria; phylum Pseudomonadota; class Alphaproteobacteria; order Micropepsales; family Micropepsaceae; genus SZUA-430. The sequence goes on from JBILMZ010000068.1 coordinate 4,472, forward strand.
TTGTTCGTGACGACATAGCCATCTGAATCGATGACAAAGCCTGACCCCAACCCCTTGGAATTCGTGATGCTTACAACTGACGGCGACACACGCTCGACGATGTCGGCCCATCCTGAAATCGACACGGACAGAAGGGGAGCCGCACCCATCGCTGGCGTCACCGCGCCGGAAACGGCCACCGTCGGCCTGGCGCCTGCATTGAACCCTGTCGCACTCATGGCTGTCATTGCCACTACTGCGATCACGCGCGCGTTAGTCATGATGCCAGACATCGACGGACCCCATTCCTGTCCGGCCTGCATTCCCATCGCAGCCGGTCGGTCACTCTAGCCCGGCGAGACGAACGCGAGTAGCCACTTTGTCCCGCAGGTCGAGTGATTTCTCCGTCATTTCACAACCCGCAAGGGAGCGCCGACAGTGGCTCTCACCTTCAGGTGGGCATCGCTCCCGCGCAGCAGTCAGGGCGTTGTCGGGCGCGCACCAACACTGGCAGGTCCTGACGCCGGCAAGATCGGGGGACGCGATGGTGCGCGCGCTTGCCGCTGCATGGCGAGGAGGAGGAAGCCTCTCACGTCGATGTCTGCAGGCAGTGCAGCGCCCTTGCCGGGACCGATGGGCCCCTGGAGTTCAGCGAGCGTGAAATCCATGCGTGCGTCATAGGTCCGATCGATCTGGTTTCGAAATCCCTGCTCGGCGGCGTACCATGCAGCCTTGGTGGCATCATCGCGACATGTGGCAAGTTCGGCCGGCTGGGATGCACCCCAGCGACGCTCGATGCAGTGATAGGGATCGAAGGACAACAGGAACAGGCGCTTGCGGATTTCCTCGTAACCCAGCGGAACGGGCGTTCCGTTCGACCTGAGATAGGTAATCGTGCAAAGCGCGGCCTCCTCGTCGTAGGCCTTCAGCAGGGCCTGCACGATGCTGCCGCCCTGGAAGCGGACACGCTTGTCGCCGGCGTTGTGCCACTCGACAAATCGCTGCACCTGGTCGCGCAACTCCTTGAATGATGCCTTCAGCCGGGCGTCCCGCGATGGTGTCGAGTACTCTTCCCATTCGCCTTCGGTGCCGTAGATGTTCGTGGGCAGTCGCGATGGCTGCGCCTTGTTCTGGATGCCGACGCGTATCGCCAGGTCAACCGCCTCAGCCCGATACCGAAGGTCCTCGCAGTTTGCGCGTACCATGTTGCGCACTTCCTGGACGGGCTCGAAGGTCAGGGAGCCGCCACCCATCTTGGCGCGGACGTAGTCATAGTAATCCACTTGCTGCCCTTCGATGGTGAACTGTCCGCTGGCCCATTCGCGATCAGCCGGGCGCGCGACGTTTCCAAAGAACTGCTCGGTCGAGAAATCCGTGAGTTCCGCGTTTTTCGAGAACACCACGCGCCCGCCCACAAGCGCGCCGTCGGGCGTGGTGGTCGCGCCAACGAGCTTGAGCGGACGCCAGTTCTTGAATCCTGAGCCCATGCCGGGAGAAGAGCGAACGAACTTCTTGCCATAGGTTCCGCGGGTGAGAGAGTTGTCCGGGTGTGCGTCCATGAACAGAACGCGTCCGTCTTCCTCGACCTTGTAGACCACGGCCACATGGCCATTGGGATCGTACAGGACCGAACCGGGCTTCAGCGACTTGCGGTCAATGCGTACGGGGTAGAGGTCAGTCCCCTCCATGTCAGGATGCAGGCGGAACATTGCCGATGAAATGCCGTTGCGCAGGTCGACGAGAAGCTGGCGGCCTGACGTCGAACCGGTCAGCACATCGCGACGCGATGCGATCGTGTTGCCGCTGGAGGTATACCGGATGTCGCGCGTGGCACCTCTCGGCGACACCGCTGAGATATACGAGAAGGGAAGGCCACGCTTCCACGCGTAGTAGCCACGCAGGAAGTAAGGAAGGTCCGCACAGTCGGCCGCAAAGTAAACTCCCGGCGGATCTGTCTTGGCAAACGGATTGGCGGCACTTTTCATGCAGCGGTCGATGGTGCCGCAACGCGAGTTCCCGATCGCCTGAATGAACTCGATGAAACCCCTTTCGTCGGCATCCGACCAGGAGTCACGCATGACCCTGATGCTCGTGCTCGTATTCTGGGCGCCCGCGGTGACCGTCACCAGGCACATCAGCACGCAAAACCCCACGACCCGACCCAAGAGCCGGCTTCCAAATTGGCTACGCACTGTCCCGCTTCCCCCTGAGACGCACCTTTCAGGAAAGGTAACTAACCGCACCGTTGGGTCAATCTCTGCGAGAAGCCTGTGCCCAAAGTTCGACGCCGGGTTGCGTTTCAGCCACGTTTTCGTGATCTACTCGCCGTTAACTGAGGCTATGCTTGACTAGTATCAGGTTCGCACTATATGGCTGTGCATGATACCGAAAGGACAGAGTCTTCGAGGTGGACTGCGCCGGGGCGACCCAGCGGGAGAGTGGTGTGACAACTACCGAAGTACATCTGAAGAAATTCCGGAAGGAGCTCCATAGCGGCATTGCCGCGATGGTGCTGCTGGCTCTTTTGGACCGGTCAGGGGAAGAAATGTACGGCTATCAGATCGCCAAGGAAATTGGTGCCAACGCAGGGGGAGCGTCGTTCCTCAAGCAGGGTGCCATCTATCCCGTGCTGAGGTCGTTGCATGCGGCCGGCATGCTGTCGAGCCGCGTGGAGGTCTCGGTTTCCGGACCGCCGCGCCGCTACTACACGATTTCACCCGAAGGCAAGGAAGCGCTCATGGCCTGGCGTGAAGTCTGGGGCGAGTTGCGCAGCTTTGTGGATGGCCTCCTGGAGCCGCAGGGCGAACGGGGTAACCACAATGGCTAACACTCCTCCGGTCCAGCAACCTGTCCCCACGAGCGTCAAGGGTTACCTCGATCAACTCAGGCGCTGCCTCAAGGGACAGCCGCCGGGACTGATCCAGGATGCCCTGTCCGACGCCGAAGAATACCTGCGCGCGGAGCAGGCCGAGTCAAATGGCGAAACAGAGCAGGAGCTTCTGGTTCGCATCGTCGAAACCTACGGATCGCCACAGGAAGTGGCAGAGGAGTACATCGCCATGGATCACGCAGCTGACAGCCCGTTTCCTGCCCGGGATGACGACAATGCAGGCTCGTCCAGCAGTCCGGGCCTGTTTGGCGTCCTGGTGGACCCGCGCGCCTATGGAGCGCTGATCTACATGCTCCTGTCGCTGGCGACGGGCATCTTCTATTTCACCTGGGCGGTCACGGGCACGGCGCTGTCGATTGCGCTGTCGATCTTCATCTTTGGCATCCCGCTGGCCCTCCTGTTCATCGGCTCCGTCTGGGTCATCAGCTGGGTTGAAGGACGGGTGGTTGAGGCGCTGCTCGGTGTCCGCATGCCACGACGCATTCCCACGCAGGAAACCGGCGGCACCATCTGGACGCGGGTCAAGCGGGTTCTGTCCGACGGTCGCACCTGGGGTTCGCTGCTCTACATGATCCTGCAGCTTCCGCTGGGCATCATTTACTTCACGCTGGCCGTCACGCTTGGCGTTACCTCTGGTGCCTTCATCGCCGGCGGGTTCTATGAACTGGCGACGGGAAAGAACGTCGTCCGCATTGACCCTTACCCGGAAGTCGATGCATTGTTGAACACGCCGCCGGGACTGGTCCTGCTTGTGATCGCAGGCCTGATCGGCATCCTGCTCACGCTGCACCTGGCGCGCGTGATCGGGTTCATCCATGGAAAAATCGCCGAGGTGCTGCTGATCCGCGCCTGAGGCTTGCACTGACGGAGAGTTTTTGATGGCCAAGACTGAAAGCCCGCAGAAACTCTCCGACAATGACTACGACAAGCAGCTCGTCGAACTCCAGATCGAGCTCGTGAAATTCCAGAAGACGCTGATCGCCAAGGGCAAGCGTGTCGCCGTAGTGATCGAGGGACGGGATGGTGCCGGCAAGGATGGCACCATCAAGCGGATCACCGAACATCTCAGTCCGCGTGAAACGCGGGTTGTCGCTCTCGGCAAACCGAGTGATCGTGACAAGTCCTCCTGGTACTTCCAGCGTTACACGGCACATCTTCCTGCTGGCGGCGAATTCGTCCTGTTCAACCGTTCCTGGTACAATCGGGCTGGCGTGGAGCGCGTGATGGGCTTCTGCACCGACGCCGAGTACAAGACATTTCTGGACGAGGCTCCCCAGTTTGAAGCCATGCTTGTCCGGTCAGACATCCGCCTGGTGAAGTACTATCTCGACATTTCCAAGGCAGAGCAGAAGGAAAGGCTCGCCGAGCGTCGCAAAAATCCGCTCAAGCAATGGAAGATCAGTCCGATCGACGCCGCGGCTATCAAGAAATGGGATGCCTATTCCGAAGCGCGTGATGCGATGCTCATGCACACAAGCCATGACCTCGCCCCCTGGCACATCGTCAAGGCCGACAAGAAGAAGACGGCGCGGCTGAACGTCATTCGGCATTTCCTGTCGCTCAACGACTATGACGGCAAGGACGCCAAGCTTCTCAAGGTGGACGCGGACATCGTGTTTACATTCAGCGAAAAGGCGCTCAGCAAGGACTTGCTGGCGCATTGAGAGGAGGGGGCTTCGAGCCCCCTGCCCGGTCCTGCGCCTTGCCCTTCCCCGTCGGCGACAAGCCCCCTTCCCCTCCCAGATCCGGTGACAGAAACAATTGATTTACTTTCGTCATGCTCAAGGTCATCACGCAGTTGGTCCGACATTTCGCGGCGTGATCCTGATGGCGTTCGTGATGGCGTCAACGTTCAGCGCGTGGTCCGCGCCGCTCAAGGTTCCCGCAGTCACCAACAATGCCGTTGCGTTCATCGAGAGCAAGGGCCAGCCGATGGCCTACAGCTTCGGCGGGCTTGGACCGGGCAAGACCTTTCGCGACGTGACGGCGCGCGCCTTTGCCATCAATCTTCGCACGGGCCGCAAGACAGCGTTGCCGCCGCTGCCGGACGGGATCGGCCGGCTCGCCAGTACCGCGGTCGCCGTGCGCGGGCAGATCCTCATCTTTGGTGGATACACGGTGTCGCCCACGGGAGAGGAAGTGTCGACGCCGGATGTCTTTGCCTATGATCCAGCCAAGCGAAGCTATGTGCGCCTGCCGCCCATGCCGACACCGGTCGATGACGCCGTCTCCTTCGTTTTCGGGGACAGGCATGTCTATCTGGTCAGCGGATGGAGCACGAAGGCCAACACAGCAGCCGTTCAGGTCTTCGATGTGCAGACATCCAGCTGGGCGCGGGCGACGGACTATCCCGGAACACCAGTGTTCGGACATGCGGGCGGCATCGTCGACAACACGTTTGTCGTGATGGGAGGCGTCAGCGCGACACGCAAGCCCGACGGCAAGAACAGTTTCACGGCCAGCGAAGAAGCCTGGTGGGGCGAGATCGACCTGGCCAATCCACTTCGCATCACGTGGGTGCGGCTGCATGCGGCGCCTGTACATGCCGTCTATCGCATCGCGGCCACGGGCAGCCGCACACGCAAGGCCGTTGTCTTTGTCGGTGGCTCGGACAACCCCTACAATTACGACGGTATCGGCTACAACAAGGTCCCGAGCACGCCGACGACCGAGATCTTTTCCTTCGATGTCGAGCGAGGGTTCTGGCGGGTGCATGCGCGCCGCAAGGCCGGCACCATGGACCATCGCGGGCTGATCGAGTGGCGCGGGCGCTTCCACACGATCGGCGGCATGGATGATCAACGTCGTGTCCTGTCGCGCGTGACCGCCATCAAGCCTGAGTGATCAGGCGCCTCAATCATGATTGCGCAGGCCTTTGCGGACGGCCGATGAAAGCGCGGTCCGGCTTCGGACGGTAACGCGGTCCAGCCCCAGCCATCCGGCAAGCTTAGCCAGCTCCTGCGCCAGGGGCTCAGCGACATCACCCGCGCTGGCGCCGGCCTCGCAGTGACCGCCGAGCACGAGCAGCCTGCCAGCCTTTCGATCGGATTTGAGGTCCACGCGCGCCACCAGGTTTTCATTCAGCAGAAATGGCATGACGTAGTAGCCCTGCGTGCGCTTGTGCTTGGGCGTGTAGAAAGCCAGCCGGTAATGGAAGTCAAAGAGGCGCTCGGTACGAGGCCGCGACCAGATCAGGGAATCGAATGGCGACAGAAGGGCTGCTGCGCTGACCTTCCCTGGCATGCGTGCGTCCCGGTGCAAGTAGGCCTGCAGCTTCCAGCCTTCCACCTCCACGGGCATGATTTCGCCCTGTTCGCAAAGCTCCTGAACCCGTGCCTTGCTGTCTGCGGGCGACAGGCGGAAGTAGTCCCTGAGGTCGGGTTCCGTCGCGATCCCGAAGGCCCTCGCGGCGGTCGCGACCAGGGCGCGCTGCGCGTCGGCACGTGACGGATCCGGTGTGACGAGGATGCTTTCCGGGATGACCCTTTCGGGCAAGTCGTAGAGACGCTCAAATCCGCGTCGCCCTGCAGACGTCAGTTGACCGGTCCAGAAGAGATACTCCACGGCGCGCTTGCCTTCGCTCCAGCCCCACCAGGCGCCACTCGACTTTCCGCCGGATGACAGTTCGCCGGCGCCGAGCGGTCCCCGGTCCCGGATTTCGTCAAGGATGCTCCTGACGAAGTCCGGCTTGTCCCGCGCGATCCGCGAGGGGCCGCCCCACACGCCCTTGCCTGCGCGTGCTTCTTCCATGCGCCAGCGGAACAGGGGTTGATGCTCCACGGGTATGAGCGACGCCTCATGGCCCCAGTATTCGAAGAGACCCCGTCTTGCTCCCGCTGACAGGCTGTCGAGTTCCGTGCGGTCATACGCCCCCAGTCGCGAGAACAGCGGAAGATAGTGCGAGCGCACGAGCACGTTCACGCTATCGAGTTGCAGGAGACCGAGCTGCCGGACCGCCGCCAGCACCTGCGGACGGCCTGGTTGTGCGGCCGGCGGCTTGCCAAAGCCCTGGGCCCGCAAGGCAATGCGCCTGGCCTCGATTGCCGAAAGAGACTGCGCGCGCTTTCCTGCCGATCGCGTCATTTTCGCCCGCTTGCGCCCTCCCTGCCCCGTTTCCGGGGATCGCGGCGACAAGGCATGATCCTTCGCCCTCTTTCCCGCGTTATACCATTGAGCATCCTTGTATTGTCACCCGAGAGAGGAAACGCGCGTGAACCAATTGAACCGGCGCATGGCCCTGAAGAGCCTGGCCGTGACTGGCGTTGCCGGCCTTGGGCTTGGCGGCTGCTCGCGCCTTGCACTTTTCGATGCGATCGCCCCGCGCGACGATGGGGCGTCCCTTGTTGCCTCGGGCATTTCCTATGGCCCCGATCCGCGCCAAAAACTTGACGTCTATGCCCCGCAGGACGCCCGGGGGGCGCCGGTGGTGGTGTTCTTCTATGGCGGGTCATGGAACTCGGGCGAACGCGTGGACTATGGGTTCCTTGGGACGGCCCTGGCCGCGCAAGGGTTCATTACCGTTCTGCCCGATTACCGGCTTGTGCCGGATGCGCGCTTTCCAGCCTTCGTCGAAGACGGCGCGGCAGCGACAGCCTGGGCCCAGAGAGAGATCAGTTCGTTCGGCGGCGACGGACAGCGGGTCGTGGTCTCGGGTCATTCGGCTGGCGCCTATATCGCCTCGATGGTCGCGCTGGCGCCGTCCTATCTCGAGAAGGCCGGATCGCGCACGCAGCCGCGGGGGTTTGCCGGGCTGGCGGGCCCCTATGACTTCATGCCCTTCCAGTACCGATCGATCATCGATGCCTTCGGTTCATGGCCGCGTCCGGTGGAAACCCAACCGGTCGCATTCGTGCGCCCAGGCGTGCCCCCGGCGCTGCTGCTTCAGGGCTCGGACGACACCACGGTGCCACCGCGCCATGCCAAGACGCTGGCCGAGCGCCTCAAGGCCGCCGGCAACGATGTGGAGCTGCTGATCTATGACGGCGTTGACCACATCGACATCATGATCTCGCTTTCGCGCCTGCTGAGGGACCGCGCCAATACGCTGGCCGACCTCAGCCGCTTCGTGCGGCGGGTGACGGCTTAGCCGCAAGGCACCCTGCCCGCTCCGCTCAAAAAGATGCGCCGCCCGGGGGTTGCCGGGCGGCGCCAGAACTGCGTTCCGCAGGAGGATCACCGAAACCGCAGCGCGTTCGATGACGTCATTTCTGGAACGACAGTTCGACCCCGAACATCTGCGGTTCGTTGTAGTAGTCATTCCCCAGCACGTTCTGCAGGCGATATGTCTCGTCGGAGAGGTTGCGCCCGAAGATCGAAAGCTTCCAGGCCTCACCTGCAATACCCATGCGTGCATCGTAGAGCGTGTAGCCGTCGAACCCACGCGAGTTGTCGGCGTTCTCGAAGCCGCCGTAAGCCGTCTGCATGCTGCCTGCAAGCTGGCCGGTTAAGCCGTTCCACAAGGGAACGAAGTAGGCAGCCGATACCGCCATCTGGATATCGCGCATGCGCGGCACCTGTCGGCCATTCAGGTCGACAACGTCCGGCACACCGTCTCCGTTGGTGTCGATGAGGATCGACGTGCCCGGCTCGAACTGTCCGTCCTGGGTTGCGGCGGAGACGCTCAGGAACATCCTGCCGGGACCGACATCAAACCTTGTCCGCGCTTCAGCCTCTATGCCCCATGTGTAAGCATTCCCGGCGTTGTCGAGCAACAGACCCCGTGAGCCAGCCGACGGGGCCGTCACGACCTGGATGTTCTTGGTCTCGGTATAGTAGGCAGCCATATCCAGCGAGACGAAGCTCAACAGGCGCCCCTTCCAACCAAGCTCGTAGGAATAGGCATATTCCGGGTCGTAGGCGATCAGCCCCTGCAGGTCCGCGCGCGGCAGACCGTTCGGCGGGGTATTGTTGAAGCCACCCGGACGGAAGCCGGTTGCAAAGCGCGCATAGCCTCTGTCGGTTTCGTTGATGTCCCACTTCAGCGTTGCCGCCGGCGTGAGACGGGTCCAGGACTCGCCCTGGTCGAACCTCAGCGTGTCGCGGCTGATGCCGCCGTCAGCAACACAGTCCGCTGTGCCAGAAATCGAAGGCGGGCAGAACTGGGCCGGCTGCCCGAGGACGAGGATTTCAGCCAGACGCCCTGCGGGGACGGCGCCCGCTCCGAAATAGACGAGCGGGTCATCGGAATAGCGCTGGAACTGGTAGTCCTTGTTGTCCTGCTGCAAGCGCGCCTCGAGGCCGAGCGTCAGGTCCTGCGCCAGGTCGTAGTCGATGGAGCCGAAGAGAGAATAGGATTTCAGTTCCTCGGAGAACATATCATTGTTCAGGTTCTGCCGCGCCGTGGACAATGCCGTGCCAACCTGAAGAGCCGTCAGCGCCACGCCAAGGGGCCCTGAGTCCGGGTTCGCGGTAACGCCGCCTCCCGGATTGCAGCCTGCAACAAACACAGGCGCGCCCGCGACAGTGTATGACGGGCAGAAGCCTCCGGAATTGTTGGCGACGTCGGTCTGGGCGGCCTGTGCCTCCACGCCGACAAGCCAGCGGAAGCGCGTCTCACCCTTTGAAGCCAGGAACAACTCGAACCCTGACCGCGCAAAATCCTCGGTCTGTGCCGCAGCCAAGTCGATCCCCTGGCCGTTGATGGTATAGCCGGAAATGCCGTTGAAGTGATCGAGGTCCTCGTTCGTGCGGGCAGCGTCACGGACCCGGTGATTTATTTTCAGTGACACCTTTCCAAAGTCTGTATCGAATTCGCCCGTGAGATACAGTGAATCCTCGCGAACGTCGGTATAGCCCTCGCGGTTCATGAAATTGCGCGTATAGATATCCGGATCAATTGCAAATCCACCTGCGCCGACTGGCGCCGCGGACCGGTAGCCAAGACTGCTAAAACCGGGGGTCTTGCTGTCATAAATCTCGTATGTAAGCCGAATATTGGCGGCGTCGGATGGTTGCGCCGCCAGCGCGATACGCGCGCCGTAGAAGCTTCGCTGGTCGACCGTGTTTCCAGTCGTGAGATTTGTGATCGAGCCACCCTTCTGGTCGTCGAGCAAGCCGGCCACGCGCAGGTTCAGGACTTCGTCCAGAACCGGCGTGTTGATCACGCCTTCGAAGCCTGTTCGCTCGGTGTCCTGCCAGCCAATTTTTCCAGATATGCCGAAGATGTCGCTGGGGGCGTTGGTGACCACGTTGACTGCACCACCCACGGAATTGCGTCCGTAGAGGGCACCCTGCGGCCCACGCATGACTTCGAGGCGGTTGAGATCCAGCAGGTCGAGACGATTGAGAGATCGACCGCCAAAGCCGCCACCGGCAGCATAATGGCCATCCTTGAAAATGCCTGTCGATGTCTCAGAGAAACCCAATCGACCGCCACCCTGACCGCGCATCGAGAAGTCGTTGAGATACTCGGGTCCTGAACTTACCAGTGTCGCACCCGGCACCTGGCGTACGTAGTCCTGGATGCCATCGACAACAAGGTTCTCTTTCTGCTGGCTGGTGATCGCCGTGACAGCACCCGGAACATCGCGCGCCTGCTCGCTGCGCTTGCGGGCGGTGACAGTCACCTTCTCCACGGCATCAGTGTTGCTCTCTGTGCCACCCGGCAGCGGTTTTGCCGGCTCGCTTGCAGCCTGCGCAAATGCCTGTCCCGCAGAGAGCGCCAGCGCACTGACCCCGATCAACAATGCAACTCTCATTTTCGCCACCCTCACTTGCATGTCTTCCC
>JBILMZ010000256.1:0-4410 GCA_044375275.1 Micropepsaceae bacterium
GATGGCGGCGCGCCGATCACGCATGAGGTTTTCAAGTTCCCGGGCGGCGGCGTCGCGATGGCGATGTACAACCTCGATGACTCGATCAGGAACTTCGCGCGCTCGTGCTTCAACTACGGCCTCGACCGTGGCTGGCCGGTGTACCTGTCGACCAAGAACACGATCCTGAAGGCCTATGACGGCCGCTTCAAGGACCTGTTCCAGGAGGTCTTCGACAAGGAATTCAAGGCGCAGTTCGATGCGAAAAAGATCGTCTACGAACACCGCCTGATCGACGACATGGTCGCCTCGGCGCTGAAGTGGAGCGGCAAGTTCGTCTGGGCCTGCAAGAACTATGACGGTGACGTGCAGTCCGACACGGTCGCGCAGGGCTTTGGTTCGCTCGGTCTCATGACCAGCGTGCTGCTCACGCCGGATGGCCAGATCATGGAATCGGAAGCAGCCCACGGCACGGTCACGCGCCACTATCGTCAGTGGCAGAAGGGCGAGCAGACCTCGACCAACTCCATGGCGTCGATCTTTGCCTGGACGCGCGGCCTCATCCATCGCGGCAAGCTGGACGGCACGCCGGACGTGTCGCATTTCGGCGAGACGCTCGAGAAGGTCTGCGTTGATACGGTCGAAGCCGGCGACATGACGAAGGATCTCTCGCTCCTCGTCGGTCCCGACCAGAAGTGGCTGTCGACGGAAGGCTTCCTCGACAAGATCGATGCGAACCTGAAGAAGGCGATGAAGATGTAGTCGTCGGTCCCCGGATCCCCTGTCCGTTTACGGGTGGGGGATCAGAGGACCGGATCACCCAGTGGACGGTGTGGCTGGGCGGCGTCGTCGAGTTCTTCCTGGACGATTTCACCGGAGACTTCGGCCCAGTCACCCTTGAGGCGCTCCTCGGCGGTCTCGAGGATGCGTTCGCGCAGGCCAATATCTCGAGCGAGCAGGTTCTCGAAGTCCACGGCATCAATGATCATCATGTGGGTGCGGGTCAGGGCGGTGACCGTGCCCATTCGCTTGACGCGCTTGAGGAGGGCGAGCTCACCGAAGAACTCCCCTGTGCTCAGCGTGATGTCCCCGCGCGGCAGTTCGATCTTCACCTCGCCATCCGCGATGAAGTACATGCCTTCGGCCTCTTCGCCGCGTGCTGCGACGATGGTGCCCGCACCGACAGCACGCGTGCGCATGATCTTCATGACCTGCGCGATGGCGGCGGCATCGAGTGCCGCGAACAGGGGCACGCGTGCGACCATGCCCCAGGTCACGACGAAGTCACGGCGGTGGATCTCGTTCACGAAGGCTGTCGCGACGATGCCGATGGGCAGGGCGAACAGGCCGAGGCCGCACACCATGACCAGCGAGCCGAACATCTTTCCCAGCGGCGTGATCGGCACGGAATCCCCGTAGCCGATCGTGGTCAGGGTCGCGAGCGCCCACCACATGGCGTCCGGGATCGTGCCGAATTTCTCGGGCTGCGCGTGGCCTTCGATCACGTGCATGATCGTACCGGAGAAAACCGCCGTTCCGACCATGAGGATCAAGGCGCCGACCAGCGCCCGGCGTTCCTCGTAGAGCGCGCGACTTAGGGTGACCATCGCCGGCGAGTAGCGGGCGAGCTTGAGGAAGCGGAGCAGGCGGAACACGCGCAGGATACGCAAGTCTGCTGCCGGGAATATCCAGGAAAGATAGGTGGGCGCGAATGCCAGGAAATCGATGATCTGGGAAGGCCGGGAGGCAAACATCAACCGGCCGAAGAAAGCGCCGCGCTGACGGACAGCCGCGATCTCGATGGAGGCCCAGAGGCGCAGGGAGTACTCGATCGTGAAGATCGCCACTGACGTGATATCGAAGATGAGAAACTCAGTCGCAAACGGGTCGTGGATGGATGGCACGCTTTCCAGGATGACGGCGAGCACGTTCAGGATGATCAGGGCCACCATCGCGTCGTCGAAGAGTTGGGCGGCCCTGCCCGAGCCGCCGGCTTCGATGACGATGTAGACATTGCGACGCCAGCGGTTGAACATCCGTCAGGCTTTCGCGTCCCTGACAGCGGCCGTCACGGCCTCGAGGGCCGCCTGCAGCTTCGATCCGTCGGGACCGCCGCCCTGGGCCATGTCCGGGCGCCCGCCTCCGCCCTTGCCACCTACGGCCTCGACGGCCTTGCGCAGCAAGTCAACGGCATTGAACTTTTTGGAGAGATCTTCCGTGACACCCACGACGAGCGCGGCCTTGCCGTCGCTGGCGGTCGCGAGCACGATCACGCCCGAGCCCAGTTTCTGCTTGGACTGGTCGACCAGCGCGCGCAGGTCCTTCGGGTCGATGCCTTCCAGCGCGCGTGCCATCAGCTTGACGCCGTTGATGTCCTGCACACCGTCGTCGGCGTTGCCGCCACCGCCGCCGCCCATCGCCAGCTGGCGACGTGCTTCGGAGAGTTCGCGCTCGAGCTTGCGGCGCTCGTCCATCAGCTGCGTGATGCGTTCCGGCAATTCGGACGGGGTCGACCGGATGACGGAAGCCGCTTCGCGCGCCACGCGATGGAATTCGTTGAGATAGGCGAGTGCGCCTGCCCCGGTCACGCCTTCGACACGGCGGACGCCGGCCGCCACGGCACTTTCCGAGACGACCTTGAAGAGCGCGATGTCACCAAGGCGACGGGCATGGGTGCCGCCGCAGAGTTCGGTGGAGTAGGTGCGGCCTTCGTCGGAGCCCATCGACAGCACGCGGACTTCGTCGCCGTATTTTTCGCCGAACAGGGCCATGGCCCCTTCCTCGATGGCCTTTTCCGGCGTCATGAGGCGGGTGATGACTTCCGCGTTCGCGCGGATCTGGCTGTTCACGAGACGCTCGACCTCGGTTGCTTCGGCTTCGCTCAAGGGCTTGGGATGGCTGAAGTCGAAGCGCAGCTTGTCGGGCCCTACCTGCGAGCCCTTCTGCGTGACATGCGTGCCGAGCACGCGGCGCAGCGCCTCGTGCAGCAAATGGGTGGCGGAGTGGTTGGCGCGGGTGGCCGTGCGGCGCACGCCATCGACGTGGAGGTCCACGACGTCGCCGACCTTCAGCGAGCCGCGGTTGAGCTTGCCGAAATGGACGTGCATGTCGCCGAGCTTCTTCTGGGTGTCGTCGACCGCAAACTCGGCGCCGGCTTTCGTGAACATCGCGCCCGTGTCGCCGACCTGGCCACCGGACTCGGCATAGAATGGCGTCTGGTTCACGATCACCTGGCCTTCGTCGCCGGATTTCAGTTCCTGCACCGGCACGCCGCCTTTCAGCAAGGCCGTGATCACGCCCTCGGCGGCTTCCGTGTCGTAGCCCAGGAATTCGGAAGCGCCGAGCTTGTCGCGCAGTTCGAACCAGACCGTTTCGGTCGCGGCTTCGCCTGACCCGGCCCAGGCCGCGCGCGCGTCGGCTTTCTGCTTGGCCATGGCGGCATCGAAGCCTGCGCGGTCGACGCTGATGCCGCGGCCGCGCAGCGCATCCTCGGTCAGGTCATAGGGGAAGCCGAACGTGTCATAGAGCCGGAAGGCGACGTCGCCGGGCAGCACCTTGCCGGTGCCCATCCCGGAGGTCGCTTCGTCGAGCAGCTTCAGGCCGCGCTCGAGCGTCTGGCGGAACTTGCCTTCCTCGAGCTTCAGCGTTTCGGAAATGAGCGCCTGGGCGCGGGTGAGTTCAGGGTAGGCGGCGCCCATCTCGCTGATCAGCACGGGCACAAGCCGCCACATCAGCGGATCCTTCGCGCCCAGGATATGCGCGTGGCGCATGGCGCGGCGCATGATGCGACGCAGGACATAGCCCCGACCCTCGTTTGATGGCAGGACGCCATCGGCGATGAGGAACGACGCGGAACGCAGGTGGTCGCTGATGACGCGGTGGCTGGCGGCATGCGCGCCATGGGCGTGCTGGCCGGTGGCCTGCGCGGAGGCGTCGATCAGGCGGCGGAAGAGGTCGGTGTCATAGTTGTCGGTCTTGCCCTGCAGGATCGAGGCGATGCGCTCGAGGCCCATGCCGGTGTCGATCGAGGGCTTGGGCAGCGGGATGCGCTTGTCCTTCGAGACCTGGTCGAACTGCATGAACACGTTGTTCCAGAACTCGACATAGCGGTCGCCGTCCTGGTCGGGGGAGCCGGGAGGCCCGCCCTGGATCTTGTCGCCGTAGTCGTAGAAGATTTCGGAGCAGGGACCGCAGGGGCCTGTGTCGCCCATCGACCAGAAATTGTCGGCTGTCGCGATGCGGATGATTTTTGAGTCCGGGAAGCCTGCAATCTTCTTCCAGAGACCCGCGGCCTCGTCATCATCGGCGTAGACCGTGACCAGCATGCGGCTGGTGTCGAGGTTGTATTCCTTCGTGATCAGGTTCCAGGCCAGCTCGATCGCGACGTCCTTGAAATAGTCGCCGAAGGAGAAGTTGCCCAGCATCTCGAAG
>JBILMZ010000257.1:0-4405 GCA_044375275.1 Micropepsaceae bacterium
GAGCGCTGCGCTGTGGGCCGGGGTGCCGGGAAAGGGTTTCAGGGCGTGTCGCATGCGGCTGATTCTAGCATCGTTTGGGCTGCAGAATGAATGTGCGGGCGGCGGATTTCTTCCTTTCCGGGGCGCGGGCTTGTGTAGTATGTGATGCGCCGGTCGCCAAGCATCCGTAGCTCAGCTGGATAGAGCACCAGACTTCGAATCTGGGGGTCGGAGGTTCGAATCCTTCCGGGTGCGCCATTTCAGATCAACCTGTTCAGTGGCTCAGTTTCTGGCCGTGGATTGGTCACGCTGTCACTGTGTGGCCGGTCGAACCATCCGGTCCCAGAGCTCGCTTACCGATCGCCGCCACACCATCGCTCAAATGCGCCTCGCGGAGTCAAGAATGGATTGGGATGCCTTCTTCGCCATTCATCGCGACCTTGTCCGGGAAGGGCCGGGGCTGGCTGAAGATGTCGCTTGGGTCGGGGGACTGATCGGGATCTCGCGGCAGGGCCGTGTGTGCGACGCCGGCTGTGGTCCAGGCGGCGATCTTGCGGCACTTCGTCAACTCGTACCGCAGGGACGGATTGACGGGTTCGAAACGGTGCCGCACTTCGTCGAAGCGGCAAGGAAGAAGTTCCCTGGCGACCCGTCTGTGCGGATCTTTGCAGAAAGCATGGAACGCCTCAGCGGGCCCTACGATCTGATCTGGTCGGCTGGCGCTGTCTATTTCCTTGGCGTGGCGCAAGCGCTCAACACCTGGCGCGGCGCGTTGACCAACCAAGGCGCAGTGGCGTTCAGCCATCCTTGCCTGTTTACCGAAACACCGTCCAAAGCGGCGCTGGCTTTCTGGGAAGCGGAGCCGGGCGGCATCGAAACGGAGCTGACCACACGCGCCGAGATCGCCGCCGTCGGTTGGCGGGTGCTTGCCGCCCGACCGCTCTCGGATGCAGCATGGGAGGCGTATTATGGACCATTGGTGGCCCGCTGCGACGCACTCGAGGCGGCGGGAGTGAGCGAGCCCGTGGCGGCCGCGATCGCCGCAGCCCGCAAGGAAGCGTCCGACTGGCGCGCGGTGGCGCGCGAGACCGGCTATATGCTGTATGTCGTTCGTCCAGCCTGACCTTTGCGGCTTCGTCCGCATGAGGCCAAGTTCAGCCGTTGCACGCCGAAGTTCGAATGGTGCATTGCGCCTGATTTGGTGACCGAGCGTGGTTTGGACGTTGGCGCTTGTCGAGATTGCAGGATAAACAATGGTGTAGCGGTTCCCGGTTTCATCCTCACCTGTGCGCCATTTCCTGTTTGCCGCTTTGCGCGCTGGCGTTTGCGGTAAGGCCAAGGTAGCCCTTCGGGGTGGCGGTTTTCGGGGTCTTTGCATGGGCTACTACATTCGTGTGCTCACTCCAGCGTCCAACCCGCCTTCCCCTGAGCATTTGCTGAAGGCCGCCCAACTCCATGGGGCAAGTGTGACTGGCGACATTGGCGTCAGTCATTGGGATTCGCTTGTTTTGATCAATTCGGCGGGTCAGGAGATCTGCGCACTTGAACGAAATGAAGTTTCTGCTGGAAGCCTTGCTGAAGCAGAACTTGCCGAGTTTCAGGATGAGTTGGCCAACTGCCTTCCCGGATCGGCCGCACACTGGCTGCAGTCATACTTGAAATCCGTGCACACGATTTATGCCTTTCAAGTCTTGTCCGGAACCTATGTCGACAATGGGTGGGACGTTCTGAATGCCGTGAAAGAGGCTCTTGTGGGTGCAGTTGGCGGAATCGAGCAGGCTGACAACGAAGGATTCTCGAATGAACAGGGTTTCCACATACTCTGGCAGTTCTCGGAAGATGTGAGCGGTGATTGGCGGATGGCTGTCCTGAAAGGCGGCCAGTGGAAGAAATTCAAGATGGACTTGGGTGATCAAGCTCATCGTGCTGCATTCCTGGCAGGGGAAATTCCTGCCGGGGTCGAGACACTGGACTAGCCGGCTGCTCTGATTGTTGTTTGCTTCTGGCGACGCGGGCGGAGTTCGGGATGCTCCATCGCTTTTTCCTTTGGTGCGGGGCGCTTGCGGGTGAAGTGGTGGAAGTAAAGGGTTCACGCGAAAGCGCGAATGCGCGAAGGACGCGAGGGTCTTGTCGTCGGGCGCGATGACGAGGTGTCGATGCCCCTTACGGGCTCCGGGCGAGCGGTGCAAATCTAACAGTGTCGAACGTTCAGGCTGCGTTGGCCGACCCGGGCTATTGCGCCGGGCCCCATCCGCCTTTCTCAGTCTTGCGGAACACGGTGAGGGATCCTGCATCAAAGTCAGCCACGTCCTGGCCTTGCCGGACGAACCACGCGTAGCCGTCCCGGATCAGCCAGAAGTCGCCACTTGCACCCGTGATGCCGAAGGAGCCGCAGGCGGCATAGACGCCTGCGCCAGGCCCTTCTTTAACCGGATCATGCGCGCCGATCTTCCTGGCCTTCTGGTAGGCGTCACTCACATCAACGAGGAACGCATCCGACGGATAGCCTTCACCCGCCGGGCGGATTTCGCAGGCGGCGATCTCCGCTGCATTGACCTTTTCTTCCTTGGCCAAGCCCTTCGCCATGTCGAGGATCATCGCCTTGGGATCAGCCACGCCTTCCAGGCGAAACATCCGCACAATTTCCGAACCTTCTTCGCCTGCGGCGGGAACCTTCTCGAAAAAGCCGGAAACGCCATAGCCGAGCGATGCGCTGCGCGCGCCGATGCTCATTTCAAGCTTGGTCGTTTTTCCCTTGCAGCTTAGCGCGTTGTACAGGATCGCCTCTGCCGGATCGGGCGTCATGGTTTCATTGATCCTGTAACTGCAGCCTTCGGGCGGATCGCCGGCTGGGCGCTGAAGACGCGCGGGGTCAAAGTAATTGGCGACGCGGCCCTGGCAAATGCCCGTGCCCGGCAGGCGGGGCCCATCATCCGGACAGCCTGCTTCGACGACTTTCTTAGCGGGTTTCTCAGCCTTGTCCGCCGGTTTCTCGGCGCTGGGGGAGCAGGCCATCAAAACTGTCACCAGCGAGGCTGCAGTCACAAGCGCGAACGGTTTCATGGAAAATCCTGAGTGTGCCGAAGGAGAAAAACAGAAGGCTGACAATGGCAGTCAACGCGTTGCCGATAACACTGATACAGGAGATCAGGGCATTGCGGCAATCAGTTGACGTCGCGCCAGGAATGAAGCCAACACCGAGATCCAAGATGACACCAGCGCCGAAGTTCAGCCTGGATTTTCGCAGTTTCTCAAGGCTCGTAGCACAGGAAGATGACACTTTCGTCGTTGCTTTTGCGTTTGTTCATCCTGGGTGCGCGGGCGGAGTCCGGGGTGCTCCCACCGCTTTTCCTTTTCGCGCGGGGATCGCGAGGCGGGCGCCTGGGCAGGTTCGCTTCAGGTCCGCCGGTCTTCTATTCAATTGTCAAGTTGCGGGCAGCCGGGGCTGCGTATGTGGCTTGGAACTTAATGTGAACATTTGTCCGGGTCAAGACGGGACGTTGCGACCTTTTGGAAGGCGTGAGGATTGGGAAGGGTTTCACGCGAATGCGCGAAATGGCGAAGGACGCGAGGGGTTTGTGGGCGAGCGCTCGGGGGCTATGGTGACTGTCGATTTGTGACAGGGGGCCAGGTAGATGGGTTTGGAGTTTGTGCAGGCTGACATCGGGCGCGACCGGGACGTGCTCATGCGGCTCAATGTGGACTATCTGACCTGGATCGGTGACGAGATCGAGGCGTGGTTCGGATTGCCGTTGTTGCCGCTTCTGGGCGCGTCGATCCCGGATTATGTCGAAGCGGCGCTGGAGAAGCTGTGCGCCAGTTCGCCGCCTGATGGTGTGTTCTACATTGTGCGCAATGGTGGGGACACTGTGGGCATGGGAGGGCTGCGCCGTGTGCGTGAGGATGTCGGCGAGATCAAGCGCATCTATGTTTTGCGGTCGGCCCGTGGGGGTGGCGTGGGGGCTCACGTGCTGGCGCGGCTGATGGATGATGCGCGTGCGTTTGGCTATCGGGAGTTGTTGCTGGAAAGTGCCCCATTCATGAAGTCTGCCCACCGGATTTATGAGGCGGCGGGGTTCACTGATATCGCGCATTTTGCCGAGGCCGAGGTTCCGGAGGTGCTGCGGCATGATTGGCGGTTCATGCGGTGCCGGCTTTAGTTTGAACACGAAGCTCACGAAGGGCACGAAGTGTCGTTGGTGATCTGAAGATTCGTGTTCTTCGTGAGCTTCGTGTTTCAAAATCTTTACAGCAGCGGTGACTGGCGTCTGGGTGATGTCGGGGGCGGGCCCCCTTCGTCTGCAGCGCCTTCGGCGCGCAGCCACTTCCCCCGCTGAAGCGGGAAGTTTGCAGAATTATCGATCTGTGATTCAGTTTTTGGGTATCCAGGAGATGATTCGATGGCGGCCAAAACAACGTCTCAACT
>JBILMZ010000123.1:0-10277 GCA_044375275.1 Micropepsaceae bacterium
GATTGAGCCGTTGCGCACCAGCCGCTTGCGCAGTGCGTGGGCGTTGGTGAGGTTGCCGTTGTGGGCGATCGCGATGCCGCCATTGGCGACGTCGGCGAAGAAGGGCTGTATGTTGCGGTTGAGCGAGCCGCCCGTCGTCGAGTAGCGGACATGCCCGATGGCCATCGGGCCCTTGAGCTTGTCGAGCGGGCCACCGACCGAGAACTGGTCTCCCACCAGGCCTTCGCGCCGCTCCATGTAAAAGCGATCGCCGTCATAGCTGATGATTCCCGAGGCTTCCTGTCCCCGGTGCTGCAGGGCGTGGAGCCCGAGGGCTACGAAGGCTGCCGCTTCGGGCTTGCCCCAAATGCCAAAAATCCCGCACTCCTCGCGAAGCTTGTCGTCCGCGAAGGGGTTGGTGGAGATGTCATCGGTCATTACGGTTTGTTGTGGGAGGATACCAGCTGGTCCAGGCTGCGCCGGTCTTCGTCGGCGTACCGTTTGCCCTTTTTGGTCGTCCCGCCACCCTCGTTGTTCGCCTCACTCGATTTTGACACAGGCGCGGCTTTGGTGTCGCGCTTTGTCTGCTTGCTGTCAGCAGTTTTTGTTGTCACAGGGGGCTTTTTCCCGGACGGCGCTTTCCTGTCAGTTTCTCCGGATACAGCGGCCTTGGCTGTGGATTTTCCGCCAAGGGACTTCAGAATGTCGGCGGTTCCCTTCACGACCGGCAGAAGACGCGCTTCCTTGAGCCATTTCGGGTGATTGTCCTGGGAGGCGAGTGACGAGAAAATCACATAGGCGAGGCCGACGACCAGAAGGCCGCGCCCGAGTCCGAACACGAATCCCAAAGACTTGTCGAGCGGGCCGGCCCTCGATCCCTTGACCATCTCCGACAGGCGGAAGCTGATGAACGAGACGGGGATGAGGACGATGAAAAAGACCCCGATCAGCGCAAGGATGTCAGCCACAAAATTGGGTTGGATCAGGGAGCGTCCGAACGGCTTGGTGATGGGCCAGACAAAGACCGCAACGAGCGCTGCCATCAGCCATGCGCTGACGGACAGCGTTTCCTTCAGGAAGCCGCGGTGCCAGGCAATGACGCCGGAGATGAGCAATATCCCCAGCACCACAAAGTCGACGGTGGTAAGCGGAACGTTCATGGGCGCCTGCAAGTGGACAAACCTACAGTGCTCTCATTGGGTTAATGAATGGTTTTCAGTTGTGCGATCAACGCGGCGACCGAGGGGATCGGGGTGATTTCGAGGCCCTTGGGTGGCGTGGCGCCCGGCGGAACGAATGCCCGACGAAAGCCCAGTTTCTGGGCCTCCTTCAGTCGCAGGTCCATTTGCCCGACCGAACGGACTGTTCCGGACAAGCTGATTTCACCGAAGAAGACGCAGTCGTGCGGAATGACCACGCCCAGATGCGAGGAAACGAGCGCGCCTGCTGCCGCGAGGTCGGCCGCAGGTTCACCGATGCGCAGGCCGCCGGCGACATTGAGGTAGACGTCCTGCGCGGAGATCCCGATTTCGGCGCGGGCATCGAGCACGGCGAGAACCATGGCCAGGCGCGGTGAGTCCCAGCCGACAACGGCGCGGCGTGGCGCGCCATAGGCAGCCTGAGCGACGAGCGCCTGGATTTCCACGAGCAGAGGACGGGTGCCTTCGACGCCGGCAAAGACGGCTGCTCCCGACGCCCGGGCCTCCTTCGGGCCCAGGAACAGGGCAGAGGGGTTCAGCACTTCGGCAAGGCCAGTTTCCATCATTTCGAACACGCCGATCTCGTCGGTGGGACCGAAGCGGTTCTTGACGGCGCGCAGGATGCGGAACTGGTGGCCGCGCTCGCCCTCGAAATAGAGGACGGCGTCGACCATATGTTCGACCACGCGCGGACCGGCGATCTGGCCATCCTTTGTCACGTGGCCCACAAGCAGCAGTGCGGTGCCGCGGCGTTTGGCAAAGCGGATGAGTTCCTGCGAGCACGCGCGAACCTGGCTGACGGTTCCTGGCGCGGCTTCGATCGAATCCGACCAGACGGTCTGGATCGAGTCGATCACGAGAACTGCGGGCGGCGTGCCGCTTTCCATCGTCGAGAGAATGTCGCGCAGGCTGGTTTCAGCGGCGAGGCGGACTTCCGACTTCTCCAGGCCGAGCCGGCGGGCACGCAGCCGCGTCTGGTCGATGCCTTCTTCGCCCGAGATGTAGACCGCCGTCTTCCCTGAATTTGCAATAGCCGTCAGCGCCTGCATCAGCAGGGTGGACTTGCCGATGCCCGGATCGCCACCGATCAGCAGAGCCGAACCGGGTACCAGTCCGCCGCCGCAGACGCGATCGAACTCCGAGATACCGGTCAGGATGCGCGGCGGTGGTTCCGAGGAGCCCGCCACCGAAGCCAGTTCAATGATGCGTCCGCCGCGGCCTGAAGCCTTCGAGCCAGGGATCGCCGGTGCGTCGCTTTCTTCGGCAAGCGAGTTCCAGGAGGCGCAGCTTTCGCAGCGTCCGCTCCACTTGGGATAGGTCGCGCCGCAGGACTGGCAGACAAAGCGGGGAGTAGGGCGGGCCATGATGGATGTTAACCTGGTGCGGGATTGGAAATGATGCGTGCCCTGTCAGGAACAAAAATAGTACGGAATTCGACAATGTCAATGATGGCTTATGGATTTTCGTGTGACTCCGGGGTTGTCCGCACAAGGACTGTCGCCATCACTTCGCAGCGCAGGACAAAGCCCAGCGTCTCATACAGGCGGATGGCCGTTGTGTTTGAAGACACGGCGTGCAGCATGGGTGTCTTGCCCTGTTTCAGGACCTGCGTTGCGACGAGGCGTGACAGGAGGCCCGCATATCCGCGGCCCCGGAAATCCGGATGCGTGCAGACGCCGCTGACTTCGACGTAATCGTCGAAGCGGAGGCGCTCGCCGGCCATCGCGACAAGTCTGCCGTCTTCGTGCGCGCCCCAGAACGGGCCGATCTCGCTGGTGCGTTCAAAGAAGGGGCCGGGTTGGGTGAGTGCGGCGAGTTCAATCATCTCGCGCGCGTCGTGCGGCGTGAGCGGCCTGAAGCGGTGGTCTGGCTCAAGCGGCGTGACTTGCCGGGCGATCATCTGCACGCCGGGCAATGTCATGTGTGCGGCGGTTCCCGGCGGGAGTGGGCTGTTGCCCGCCTGAAGCAGCAGGATTGGCCCATCCGCGGGAACGAGGTCGGCGAGTGCGGCGAGGCTTTCAGCGCTGTCATCGGCGGCGGCTGCGAACATGCCGAACGGCGCCTGCATGCGCCGGGCGCGCGCGCTTCCCGACGAAATGTGTGCGAGGTGCGTGTCCAGCGCGTGCCAGATCGGGCGGTCGAGCGGGTTCACGCGACGAAATCCGTGATCGGCACCTAGCGTCCGATTTCCATCTTGATCGGGCCTTCGGCGCGGCCGTGGATGAACTGGTCCACGTAAGGGTTGCCTGATTTGTCGATGTCTGCCTTGGTTCCGGTCCAGATGATCTTGCCCTTGTAGATCATCGCCACCTTGTCGGCGATCTTGCGGGCGGAGGACATGTCGTGGGTGATCGACATCGTCGTCACGCCCAGGTCCTTCACGGTGTCGACGATCAGGTCGTTGATGACGTCGGACATGATGGGATCGAGACCCGTCGTCGGTTCGTCGAAGAAGATGATCTCGGGTTCGGCCGCGATGGCGCGGGCGAGGCCGACGCGCTTCTGCATGCCGCCTGAGAGTTCCGACGGCGAGAGTTCACCGACTTCGGGACCCAAGCCCACTTTCGCAAGCTTCTGGAGTGCGATGTCCTTGGCCTTCGTGCGGCTCATGCCGCGGCCCTGGATGAGCGCGAAGGCGACGTTTTCCCAGACCTTGAGCGAGTCGAAGAGGGCGGCGCCCTGGAAGAGCATGCCGAACTTGCGGTTCACGGCTTCGCGGGCAGAGCTGCCCATGCGCGTTGTTTCCTGGCCGTCGACCTTGATGGAGCCCTTGTCGGGCTTGATCAGGCCGAGGACGCTTTTGAGCATCACGGACTTGCCGGTGCCCGAGCCGCCAATGATGACGAGGGATTCCCCGGGGTTCACCGACAGGTCGATGCCGTCGAGGACAACCTTGGAGCCGAAGCGCTTGTGAACGCCGCTGAGTTGGATTTTGGGTGTCGTCATGGCCCTACCGCTGGAAGAAGAGAGAGGTCATGAAGTAGTTCGCCGCAAGGATCAGGATCGCGGCCGACACGACGGCATTCGTCGTTGCCGCGCCCACGCCCTGCGCGCCGCCCTTCGAGTTGTAGCCGTGGTAGCAGCCCATCAGCGCGATGATGAAGCCGAAGACAGCGGACTTCCAGAGACCTGACGTGACGTCGCCGATTTCAAGGAAGTCGACCGTGTTCTTGAGATACACCGCCGAATTGAAGTCCAGCGAATAGATGCCGACGACCCAGCCGCCCATGACACCGATCACGTCGGCGATGGCGACGAGGATCGGCATCGACAGCACGGCCGCGATCAGGCGCGGCGCGACGAGATACTTGAACGGATTTGTCGAGAGCGTGACGAGCGCGTCGATCTGCTCGGTCACGCGCATCGTGCCGAGCTCTGCGGCGATGGCTGCCGATACACGACCGGCCACCATGAGGCCCGCCATGACGGGACCCAGTTCGCGGGTGATGCCCAGCACCACGATCTGCGGGACGAAGGCTTCGGCGCCGTAGCGGTTGCCGCCCATGAAAATCTGCAGGGCGAGGGCGCCTCCCGTGAAGAAGGCGGTGAGGCCCACGACTGGCAGGGAGAAGTAGCCGATCCGCAGCATCTGCTGCAGCACGAGCCGGAAATAGATGGGCGGCATGACGCACGCCGGGATGGCCTTCATCGCGAAGAGGAAGATGCGGCCGATCTCGCCGAACAGGGCGATGAAGAAGTGGCCGATCAGTGCGAGCGGATTGATCACAGATGTGTCCCTGTGTATTGGCGGATGACGCGCGGCCCGAGCCGCGTGAAGATTTCGTAGGCAAGCGTGCCGGCCGCGCGCGCGAGCTCATCGACGGGCTGGTGCGGGCCGATGAATTCGACGAGCGTGCCGGGCTGCGCCATGGCAGGCGGGCACTCAGACACGTCCAGTGTAACCAGATCCATCGACACACGCCCCACAATCGGACACCTGATGCCATTCACGACGCCGTGTCCGCGATTGGACAGCGAACGCATCAGTCCGTCAGCATAGCCCATCGCCGCCACCGCCAGCCGGCGGGGCCCGCTGGCCACATAGGTAGCTCCGTAGCCAACGGTGTCCCCCCTGTCAATTGAACGGACCTGCAGGATGGGGGCGGTCAGGGTGGCGACGCCGCGCATCGGGTTCTCGGCCGATTTCCTTGGATTTCCGCCATAAAGGGCAATGCCCGGCCGTACCAAGTCCAGCGTGTAATCGGGCCCGAGGAAACAACCTCCAGAGGCAGACAGGCTGGTCCAGGAGTTCGGGAATCGCTTGGCGAGTGCCTTGAAGGTCAGGAGCTGCTCGCGGTTCTTGAGTTCGCCGGGGTCATCGGCGCAGGCCAGGTGGCTGAGGATGAGCGTGGGCCTGGCGAAATTGCTGGCGGTCTGCGCTTCCTCGACCGACAGCCCGAGGCGCGACATGCCGGAGTCGATGTGCAGCGCATAGGGTGTCGGCAGCTTGCTGGCGAGCCAGGATTCCAGCTGCAGGAGGCTTGAAATCACAGGGGACAGCTTGTTGGCGGCGAACAGGTGGGCGTGGCCCGCGAAATAGCCGTTCAGCACGAAAATCGTTGCTTGCGGCAGGTTCTGCCGGAGGTCGATGGCTTCCTCGATATGGGCCACGAAGAAGGCCTTGCAGCCGGCGGCCGTCAGGGCGCGCGTCACGGCCTTGGCGCCCATGCCGTAGGCGTCGGCCTTCACGACCGCCGCTACTTCAGCCGGGGCGACCTGGGCCTGGATCAGCCGGAAATTCTCCGCGATCGCCATGAGGTCGATCGAGAGGACGGGCCGGGTTGGAGACGCCTGATTCATCACGTCCCGCGCGTAGCACGAAATTGACGCCAACTCCAATGCACAGCGTCACATCGTCCAGAAAGAAGCCCTGTTTCAATGGGTCTGGGCGGGCAGCGTGTCGTCCGGGGCCAGGTCGAAGAAGCGGGTGTACTGCTTCTCGAACTGCAGGGTGATCTTGGCGGTCGGACCGTGGCGGTGCTTTTCGACGAGGACGTCGGAGACGCCGTGGATGCGTTCCAGTTTTTCGCGCCACTTCTGGTACTCGATCGGATCGTCCATGGACGGTTCCTTGGTCTCGAGATAGTAGGCCTCGCGGAAGATGAACATGACGACGTCGGCGTCCTGCTCGATCGAACCGGATTCACGAAGGTCGGCGAGGACGGGGCGCTTGTCATCGCGGGCGTCGACGCCGCGCGACAGCTGCGAGAGGGCGATCAGTGGTACCGCGAGTTCCTTGGCAAGAGTCTTGAGGCCCTTCGTGATCTCCGTGATTTCCTGCACGCGGTTTTCATTCTTCTTGCCGCCCGTGCCGGTGAGCAGCTGGAGATAGTCGACCACGATCATGCCCAGACCGCCTGACCGCGCGAGGCGGCGGCAGCGGGCAGCGACCTGCGCAATCGAGAGGCCACCCGTGTCGTCGATGAACATGGGCAGGCGCTCAAGCTCCGTCGACACGCGGATCAACGCCTGCATGTCGCGCTCTTCGATCTTGCCGCGGCGGATCTTGCTGCCTGACACTTCGGCCTGCTCGGCGACAATACGCGTGGCGAGCTGCTCGCCCGACATTTCGAGCGAGAAGAACGCGACCCGTGCGCCGCTCTGGCCTTCCGTACGCATCCATTCACGTGCGGCGTGGAAGGCGATGTTGGTGGCGAGCGATGTCTTTCCCATGCCGGGACGGGCGGCAAGGATGATGAGGTCCGACTTCTGGAAGCCACCGAGCAGGTTGTCGAGGTCGCGGAAGCCTGTCGGCACACCGGTGATGTGCGAGGGCGACTGGTAGGCGCGTTCGGCTGCCTCGATGGCGCCGGACATGGCTGCCTTGAAGGTGCGGAAGCCGCCACCGAAGCGGGTCTTCTCGGCGATGGTGTAGAGCGCCTTTTCCGCTTCCTCGATCTGTTCGCCGGGCGACAGGTCAATCGGCGGATCATAGGCGACGTTGACGATTTCCTCGCCCACGCGAATGAGTTCGCGGCGCTGCGCGAGGTCGAAGATCATGCGGCCGAAGTCGACCGCATTGATGACCGTCGGCGCGAAGCGCACGATCTCGGCGAGATAGTCGGCGCCACCCACTTCCTTCATCGCTGCATCAAGCGCGAAGTAGGGCCGCAGCGTTACGGGCGACGCGAGCTGGCCCTTGCGGACCACGCGGCCGATCGCTTCGTAGATTCGCTGGTGCAGCGGTTCCTGGAAGTGCTCCGGCTGAAGGAAGCTGGACACGCGTTCGAACGCATCGTTGTTGATCAGGATCGCGCCAAGCAATGCCTGTTCGGTTTCGATGTCGCACGGCGTGAGACGCAGGCGTTCAGGCTGATCGGGCTTGATGGGAGGAGCGAGTGTCATGGTGGCAAAAAACGCGATTGGGACGGCGTTCGCAATCGTGGATCTGTTGTTATCAACAAAACTTAAGTGCGTGGATCTTGCGCCGTGCTGCAATTGTCCTTCTTGACATAAGCGCACGCGCTGATTCGAGCCACGAAGAGACCAGGGGATTACGAAACGGACAGACGCTATTTTTGCGTGAACGCTTTTTCGGCTGCTTCAAAGGGCAGCAACACGCAGGTGTGGCGGCTCTTGTGTTCGCGCACGGGTGCGAAGATTGCGAACACGTTCCATTTTCCGGACGGAGCGTCCACGCCTTCCTTGAGCATGCGGGCCACTTTCTCGCGGATGTGCGCGAGTGACTCACCTGTTTCGCCAATGGCGTGTGCTGCGAGAATGGCTGCCGAAGCCTGGGTCAGCACGCAGGCTTTCGTGTCGTGGCGGCACTCGTAGATTTCGTGCGTGGGATCTACCGCGAAGTCGAGCGTGATGCGGTCACCGCACATGGCATTGTTGACCGTGGCGCTGAGTTTCTCGCCGCTGATGCTGCCGGCACAGCTCACGTCTGCCGCCCAGCGCAGAAGCTCCTTCGCGTACAGGTCTTCACTCATGGGCGTCGAATTCCGCTTTGAGGGCCTCGAAGGCGGCCGGCGTGTCTGCATCTGCTAGTACGGCCGCGCTTTCCATTTCAACCTCGAAAACGGCGTCCGGATTTGCATTGAGCACGGGCTTTGCGCCCGTGTCGCCCTCGCAGGCCTGCATTTCCGCAAAATAGGCGCGCGCGAACAGGACCGGATTGCCACGCTTGCCCTTGTACACCGGAACGATGATGCCCCGCCCCTCTTGGGGACTGAAGGCGGCGATCATGCGGTTGATGTCATGTGCCGTAACGGCAGGCATGTCTCCGAGGCAGACCAGCGCGGCATCGGCGGTTTCCGGCACGTGCTTCAGCCCGGCCTTGAGTGATGAGGCCATGCCGGACGCGTAATCGGGGTTGTGAACGCGCCGGAGCGGCAATCCGTCGAGTGCGCCGGTGATGGCCTCGTGATCGTGCCCGGTCACGGCCACCGTTTCGTGCACGTTGCTGTCGAGCAGTGCGCTAGCGCTGCGGGCGACGAGTGGCACGCCGCCAAAGGGCAGCAGCAGCTTGTTGCGTCCTTCCATCCGTGTTGATCGTCCGGCCGCCAGGAGGACGGCCGTGATGTTCGGCGTGCCCGACGTGGCGGCCTGCAGGTCACGCTGCTGCGGGCGGGTTGGAATTTCCTGGAGGAGGCCGCCGACGCCCATGGCCTGGATGTCCGTGGGGCGTACGCGCAGACCGGCGCAGAGGCGCTGGAGGACGAAGTCGAGACCGTTGAGCTTGGGCGACCGGGCACATCCGGGGACACCAATCACGGGGACGTCACCCACCATGCCGGTGACGAGCAGGTTGCCCGGGTCGACGGGCATGCCCAGATGCTCGACTTCACCACCGGCTTCCACGATGGCCGCCGGGATCGTGTCCTCGCGGTCCGACGTGGCGGAAGCGCCCATTACCAGGATGATGCCGGGCAATTTATCCAGTGCAACTGAAATGGCGTGGGCCACGGCCCCGGCCTCATGGGCTACGCGCTGTTCATCGACGATGCGGCTGCCAAGCTCGGCGACACGACGCTCGAGTACGTCGCGTGTCTTGACCATGAGGCTCTGCTTCAAGCCCGGGACGCGCGTTGAAATCAGGGACACATTGCGCGGCGTGAACTGTGCAAGGCGGAGGGGGGCCTTGCGTGCGATCTCTGCGGCGCTGTGGACGGCCCAGTCGGGGCTTGCATAGGGGATGATCTTGACGGTGGCGACCATCTGGCGGTCACGGACGCGTTCATGGGGGCGCAGTGTTGCGACCGTGATGCTCTCGTGGATGCGATTGATGCGATTGACTGTGTCCTCGTCGAGCAGGACGAGGCCGTGGTCCGTCGCAAGCAGGTTGCAGCGACCCGTGTGCGCGGTGCTTTGCGCGAGGTGCTCACCGGCCAGGGCGCTGGCGATGATGCGGGCCGCTTCGTCCTCCGGGATGTCACCCTCTTCAAGCCTGGCCGCCATGATCTCCGTGACGCCCGCCTGGCGAAGCGTGTCAATGTCGACAGAGGTGAGGACGTGGCCCTTCTTTATACCTCCCACGCTGTGCGCGAGAATGGCACCTTCTGCCTCGTCGACGGGAAGCCGGCCGAACTTCATGCGGCTGTGCCGTTGCGCATGCGGTCGATGAGCTGTGCCATGATCGACACCGCAATCTCGGCCGGCGAGACAGCACCGATGTCGAGGCCGACAGGGCCGTGGATGCGGGCGATGTTGTCGGGCGACACGCCGCGTTCCTGCAACCGCGCGCAGCGTGCGGCGTGGGTCTTTCTTGAACCGAGGGCGCCGACATAGAAGCAGGGCGACCCGAGGGCGGCGTACAGCGCAGGGTCATCGAGCTTGGGATCATGGGTCAGCGTCACCACGGCGCTGCGCCGGTCGAGGGGCAAGTCGGCGAGGGCCTCATCCGGCCAGGCCGTGACGAGATGCAGGTCCGGAAACCGTTCTCCCGTTGCAAAGGACGTACGCGGATCAATGATGACGACGCTGAAGCCTGCGAGTGATGCCATCTGGCTCAGCGGTTGGGCGATATGCACCGCGCCGACGATGTAAAGCCGCGGCGGGCTGTTGAAGACGTTGAGGAACCAGGACGCGCCATCGATCTCGGCGCGGCGGCTTTCGTCCCGGCGTGCGGCCTCTTCGGCCGCGACTGAAAGGGCA